>NZ_JASGDE010000100.1:0-7089 GCF_047607385.1 Micropruina sp. | reverse complement strand
GGGCCGTCCTGCGCTGGCAGTCGCTGTCGGCCGACAGCGCCGACCGGGTCACCCCGCTCTACGGGGAGTTCGGGGATCCAGCTGCACCGGTCGCAGTGGCGAACGGGATCGATCCCGATGGGACGTTCGAGGGTGCCGTCGCCAGCTTCGTGTTGTGGGCCCGCGAGGGACTCGTCCGGTCTCCGGACGGTACCCCCGAGGTCACCGAAGAGATCATCGAACACCTCTTCGCCGTCCAGGCACGGATCGCCGAGGGGTTGGAGCAGGCAGGAGCAGGGGACCTGCTGGTCGATGGGCGTCCGGTCAATGCGGCTCGTTACCGATCGGAGATCGCCGGCCTGCAGGTCTGGAGCCTGGGACCACCCGGCCGGGTGCTGGTCGCGGTCGATCAGCGGCAGCCGCCGCCCGCCCTGGACGCCGCCGCGTTAGGGACGCGCTGATCGTTCACGTCATCCCGGGCTCTCGGGCGGGCGAGATGCCGGATCAAGTCCGGGATGACGATGGAGGGGCTGATCCTTGTTCAGCGGCCGCGCATCGCCCGGTTGACGCCCTTCATGGTGGGCATCGGGCCGCGCGGCACCGGGATCTTGGGCCGCATCGCGTCCAGGGCGCGCAGCCGCTGCTTCACCTCGGTGAGCTGGTGCGGCTGCAGGGCGTTGGGCAGCTTCTCGATGTGCTTCTGCAGCGCGTCCAGCGGCACCTGGCCCTGGTCGCGTCCGACCAGGATGGTGGTCACCGCCACGCCGTAGGCGACCTGCTCGTGCTTCTTGGTCTCGGTGGCCAGCAGCGCGCGGGTTCGGGCCGGGTTGCCCTCACCGACCAGCACGATGCCGGCACGCCCGATCAGCCGGTGCACGACGTCCATCTGCCGGGTCGCGGCGATGCCCAACTCGTAGCTCCACTTGCGCTTGTTGAGCAGCTGGAAGGCCACCTCGGCCGAGCCGGCCTGGCCCTCGTAGCGCTTGAAGTTGGCCTTCTTCACCCGCCAGGTGAGCACCCACAGCACCAGCACCAGGGCCAGCATCACGCCGGTGATCAACCACAGCCACCACGGCTGCAGCCAGAACCCGACCGCCAGGCAGATAACGATCGGTGCGGCGACCGCGGCCACCGTCCACCACTTCAGCTGCGGATCGATCTCGCTGGTGCGCTTGTACGCCTCGACGATCTGCCGGACGCGGCCCCAGTCGCGGGGGTCGTCGGAGTTCTTCTTGCGAAGCTTCTCGGCCCTGCGTTCGGCCTTCTGCTGGGCGGCGAGGGCTTTCGCCTTCTCACTTGCCATGGGTGCTGCTCCCGTTGATCGTGACTGTGCTGGTGGAGGCGCCGTTGGCCGTCCCGTTCGCTGCCGGCGCCTGGCCGGACCGGGGAAGGGTGATGCCGTTGGGCAGTGTGATGGTGTCGCCGTTCGCCGGGTGCTCGGCCGTACCGTTGGCGGCCGGTGCTCCGCCGGAGCGCGGCAGGGTGATGCCGTTGGGCAAGGTGATCGTGTCGCCGTCGGCGTGCGCACCGTTCGCGCGCGCAGTGCCATTGGCGCTCGCCGCTCCGTTGCTGCCGACGGTGCCGTTGGCAGCCTTCGCCTGATCGCGTTCCAGCCGCCGGCGGGCCTCGATGGCGGTGCGGTAGAGCCGTCCGGCGCGGTAGGACGAGCGGACCAGCGGGCCGGACAGCACGCCCACGAAACCGATCTCGGTGGCCTCCTGCTCCAACTCTTCGAACTCCTCGGGCGTCACCCACCGGTCGATCGGGTGGTGCCGCGGCGTGGGTCGCAGGTACTGGGTGATGGTGATCAGCTCGGTTCCGGCGTCGTACAGGTCGTGCAGCGCCTGGGTGATCTCCTCGCGGGTCTCGCCCATGCCGAGGATCAGGTTCGACTTGGTGACCAGGCCTTCCTCGCGCGACCAGCGCAGCACCTCCAGCGAGCGGTCGTAGCGGAAGCCGGGACGGATCCGGCGGAAGATCCGCGGCACCGTCTCGACGTTGTGCGCGAACACCTCCGGACGGGTGTCGAACAGCTGCTGCAGCAGTTTCCGATGGCCGGTGAAGTCGGGGGCCAGCATCTCCACGCCCACCCCGGGGTTGACGGTGTGGATCTGCCGGATGGTCTCGGCGTACAGCCAGGCGCCCTCGTCCTCCAGGTCGTCGCGGCAGACCCCGGTCACGGTGGCGTAGCGCAGCCCCATGGTCTGCACCGACTCGGCGACCCGCAGCGGTTCGCCCTTGTCGTAGCCGGACGGCTTGCGCGACTCGATCTGGCAGAAGTCGCAGCGCCGGGTACAGGAGTCACCGCCGATCAGGAAGGTGGCCTCGCGGTCCTCCCAGCATTCGAAGATGTTCGGGCAGCCCGCCTCCTGGCAGACGGTGTGCAGCTGTTCGTCCTTCACCAGCCGCATCAGGTCGCGGTACTCCGGGCCCATCCGCGCGGTGGTCTTGATCCACGGCGGCTTGCGTTCGATCGGGGTCTGTGAGTTCTTGACCTCGAGACGCAACAGCCGACGGCCCGCGGGCGGACTCATCGGCGGCGGGCTGACGGCATCGTCTGCAAGGGTCACCGCGTCATCCTATCCCCACCGCACCCGGGCGGCCCGAGTCCTCTGCTCACAGCGGACGCCGGCGTCCGGTTCAGCCGGGCAGCGGATGGCCCTGCTCGTCGGTGGCGGTGGCCTGGCTGGAGAACCGCGGCAGGAACGCCACGAACGCGCCCGTGCCGTGCGGCACCGCGACCCCTCCGTCCTGCCAGATGCCGTTGGACACCGCCCACAGCGAACCGACCGGGTCGCCCTGGTTCTGGTGCACGTTGTGCACGCCCAAGCCGGTGTCGAACGGCTCGCCCCAGACCAGAACCGGGCCGCCCACGGTGAGGATCTGCTCCAGCGCCAGGCTGGCGTCCAGGTTGCTGCCGGTGCGCCACGGGCGGTAGACCACGCTGATCCAGCGCCACCACGGCGTCCAGCCGAGAATGTGGCGATGGGCGAGGCCGGCCCGGAGGAACCGCCAGGTGCGGGCGATCGGATGCCGGATGTGGTCGAGCGCGCCGCTGCCGGGCGTGGACGCCAGCGGATGCCAGCCGGGCGGCAGGGTGGCGGGCGCACCGAGGTCGGCGGCGCTGGCCGGCACCACCTTCCATTGCACCCCGGTCGCCGACTGGTGGCTGTCCACGTCCACCGCGGCGCGATAGCGGGCGCCGGCCACGTCGACGGTCAGCATGACGTGGTACCAGCGGCCCTGATTGTCGGGTCGGTCACGCTCGTGCGCGACCAGCGTGCCGACCAGGACGCCGTAACCGTGGTCGAGCGGCATCGGGCACCTCCTTCACCGTCCTTCACCGCCGGTGCGGCGCCGGTCGCGGGTGGTGGCCCCGGGATCCTGCGTTCGGCAGGGTGCTGGGTGTCCGACCCGCGGGGATCGCGCGTCGTCCGGATTCCCGAAGGAGGGTCAGCGGGTGGCCGCTGATACCGCGGACGGCACGGTGAACTCGGCCGCCCGGGCGTAGGGGCGCAGCGCGAGCAGGTCGGCGAGATGGGGTTCGATCGCCTGGGCCACCTCGACCAGCGAGGGCGCCGGGCCGTCCAGTTCGGCGGCCATCGAGGTCACCCCGGCGTCGGTGATTCCGCAGGGCACGATGTTGTCGAAGCCGCCCAGCTGGCTGGTCACGTTGAGGGCGAAGCCGTGCAGCGTGGTCTGCTTCGACACCCGGATGCCGATGGCGGCGATCTTGCGCTCGGGCCTGGTCGCGGTGGGGGCCAGCCAGACACCGGTGCGGCCGTCCACCCGTCCGGTGGCCAGGCCGTAGTCGGCCAGCACCCGGATCAGCGCCTCCTCCACCCGGCGGACGTAGTCGACCACCCCGATGCCGCGGGGCAGGAAGACGATCGGGTAGCCGACCAGCTGTCCGGGGCCGTGCCAGGTGATCTTGCCGCCGCGGTCGACGTCCACCACCGGGGTGCCGTCGAAGGGACGCTCGTGGGGTTCGGTGCGGCGTCCGGCGGTGTAGACGGGCGGATGCTCGACGAACAGCACCTGGGGCGGCGACTCGCCAGAGGCCACCCGGGCATGCACCTCGCGCTGGTACTCCCAGGTCGGCACGTACTCGCTCAGTCGCGGCGGAACCTCGGTCAGCCCCAAATACTGGAACTCGACCGGACGATCATCTGCGAGGCGTGGCTCGGACACGTCCGGCAGTCTATGCCTGCTCCGTCACACCGGGATCCGCGCCCGTGTCATCGGCCGGTCGCTCTGTGTCATCCGGCGTCATCGTCCTGGTCGGCGTCCGCGCCGGGTTCGATCGGGGCTAGCCGTCCGTGCGGGCGTCCGCGCCGGCCGTCTGCGCCGGGTTCGATCAGGGGCGGCGTCCGTGCCCGGTCGATCAGGGCCGGTGTCCGCGCCCGGTCGATCAGGGCCGGCTATCTCGACATCGCTGCCTGATAGAGGAAAAACTCGCCGATGTCGGGTCGTGATGCGAAATCGAGCAGGTACCTGGCAACTGGGAAGCGATGTCGAGATCGCCGGATCCACGCCGGACAGGAAGGGCCTGGTTTCAGGGTTCCGGAGTTATCCACAGATTGCGGTAGAGCCCTTCCCTCCGGGCAGTCTGCCGTCCGACCATGGGCCAATGTTGCCTTCGGAACTTCTCGAACTGTCCCTGTTCACGACCGGGCAGGCAAGCGAACTGGGGGTCACCGAGGTAGACCTGCGTAAGGCGCTCGCGGACGGTGTGGTGGACCGGCTCAAGCGGGGTTGGTACAGCCCGCAGCAGCTCGACCGGCCTGAGGATCGGCACCGGTTGTTGGTGCAGATCGAGACTTCCGAACGGCCCGGGGTGATCCCCAGTCACTACTCCGCCGCGGTGGTTCTGGAACTGCCCGTGCATCGTCCGGACTGGCGCCTGGTGCACGTGATGCGCACGACGCGCGGTCCGGGACAGCATCGGTCCGGTCTGTCGATTCACAAGCAAGTAGGAACGCATTCGTCGCCGAGCGCCGCACTGGCGATCGCTCAGACCGGGCTGATGGCGGTGGAGTCGGGTCTCATGGCGTATGACGCGGCACTCCGCCGGGGACTGGTGACGCGGGAGGAGTTGGAGGCGGTGGCCGACCAACTCAAGGGCTGGGTGGGTTATCGCCGACTGCCCGTGATCCTCCGGTTGGGCGACGGCCGGCGCGAGTCGCCGCTCGAGTCGAGAACCGTGCTCACCTTCGACCGCTGGGGATATCGGCTCGAACCACAGTTCGAGGTGCCCGGGACGCGCTACCGTGCGGACGCTCGCCTGGAGGGCACCAGGGTGCTGATCGAGACCGACGGACGAACCAAGTACGACGATCCGTCGGTACTCGTGGGGGAGAAGGTCCGCGAGGACGACCTTCGCGCCGATGGCTGGTCGGTCATCCGGGTCACCGACGAGTTGCTGAACCGGCCGAAGGTCCTGTTCGCCAGGTTTCAGACGATCCTTCGCGACGCGTCACGCCCGTCCGTGTCTGCGGCCTGAGATCCCGGGGTACCTGGGCGTCGGCATCAAACGTGAGGGTGGGATGTGGAGGTGACATCCCGGGGTGTGTGGGTGTCGGCATCAAACGTGAGGGTGGGATGTGGAGGTCGTTGCTGTCTGGCCTGACACCCCGGCGGCGTCAGGGCGTCGGCATCAACCAGCAGTCTGTTGGTGGGACGGCCCGAACGGCGCCCTTGGGGATCGGCTCCTGGCCCTTGATGCGTCACTTCTGGTCGCAGCTGCTGGGCAGCGATCTCGAAATCGCTCCTCGTTTTTGGGAGACGCGCTCGATCTCGGGTAACGACCCGAAATCGGAGAGGTCTCCCTCCAGTGGACGGTGATGTCGAGATCGCCGGCCGCCGTGCTTGACGATCACTGGAACCAGGCGGCACAGGGTGATCCGGGCAAGGCGGGCAAGGCGGGCAAGGCGGGCAAGGGGTGGCCGGATGGTTCGGGGCAAGACGGGCAAGACGGGCAAGACGGGCAAGACGGGCAAGGCGGGCCAGGGGTGGCCGGATGGTCCGGGGCAAGGCGGGCAATGTGGGCCTGGAGGTTTGGGCCAAGGCCGGCCTCGTGGTTCGGGCGAGAGGGGCGAGAGGGCAAGGCGAGCGAGAGTGGCAAGCGGGCGAGGGTGGCCGGACGGTTTGGGGCAAGACGGGCCGGATGGTTCGGGGCAAGGCGGGCAAGGCAAAGGTCCAGGGCAGCAGCGGAGAGGCAAGGCAGGCAAGGAAGTCGGCGTCTTGGCCCGGACGCGACGATGCCCGCCACCGAGAAACGGTGGCGGGCATCGAAGGGTCAATCAGAGGCCGACCTCGGCGGCGAAGTCACCGGCCTCCAGCCGGGCCTTCACCGCGGAGAGGAACCGGGCCGCGTCGGCGCCGTCCACCAGGCGGTGGTCGTAGCTCATCGACAGGTACATCATGTCGCGCACCGCGATCACCTCGCCGAGGGACGGGTCCTTCACCACCATCGGGCGCTTCACCAGCGCGCCGGTGCCCAGGATGGCGGCCTGCGGCTGGTTGATGATCGGCGTGTCGAACAGGGTGCCGGCCGAGCCGTAGTTGGTGATGGTGAAGGTGCCGCCGGACATCTCGTCGGGGCCGAGCTGGTTGTTCCGGGCCCGACCGGCGAGGTCGCCGATCTTGCGGGCCAGGCCGGCCAGGCTGAGGTCACCGGCGTCCTTGATCACCGGCACCAGCAGGCCGCGGTCGGTGTCGACGGCGATGCTGAGGTGCTCGGCGGCGTGGTAGGTGATCGTGCCGGCCTCGATGTCCATCGTGGCGTTGACCTTGTCGAACTGCTTCAGCGCCTCGCAGACCGCCTTGCAGATGAACGGCAGGTACGACAGCGACGCACCCTCGCGCTTGCGGAAGTCTTCCTTGGCGCGGGCCCGCAGCTTGCTGATGTTGGTCAGGTCGACCTCGACGGTGCCGGTGAGCTGGGCCGCGATCTGCAGCGACTCCACCATCCGCTTGGCGATCACCGAACGCATCCGGCTGATCTTCTCGGTGGTGCCGCGCTTGGAACCCTCGGGCGGAGCCGCCGGCGCGGACGGCTTGGCGGCGGGAGCGGCGGCCGGAGCCGGAGCGGCGGCGACCGGTGCGGGT
>NZ_JASGDE010000099.1:0-7322 GCF_047607385.1 Micropruina sp. | reverse complement strand
GTGGCGGCCGGGTTCGGCCTCGGCGTCGCCAACTGCCAGTGCTACGACGGGGACGTCAGCGACGCGGCCTGGCGGGCCCGGGCCGCGCTGATGGCCGGGCAGGGCTGGAGCGTGGTGGCGGTCTGCGAGACCACCGAGGCCGGCCGGACGGCGATGCTGGCCGAACTCGGCCGGCGCACCGGGCACCTGTGGAAGACGGTGACGGTCAAGGGCAAGACGGTCGGCGTGCTGTTCGACTCGACGGTGTGGGCCTGGCGTCCGTGGCGCTCGGCGCTCTTCCCGGGATCGGCGTTCGGCCACGGCGTGGTCGCCGTCCCGCTGGTGCATCGCGAGACCGGGGGACGGGTCGGCCTGGCCAGCCTGCACGTCCGGCCGCGGAGCATCGCCACCACCGAGCAGAAGGACGCCGACATCGCCCGGGCGGCCGCCCTGGCCGACGACCACGGTGCCTGCGTCCTGGCCGGGGACTTCGCCCGCAACCAGCCGCGGCTGAACGGGTGGACCCGGGCCACCGCGCGGATCGACACGATGGACGCCGCCGGCGAGCAGACCGTGGACGCGGTCTTCGTCCGGGGCGGCATCGGGGCCGGGACGGCGACCATCGTCGACCCGAAGGCGCTGTCAGACCACACCTGGCTCGGCGTCCGGCTCACCATCCCGGGCACCAGCCTCTGAACCGGCGCCTCGGGACGGACGCCGCAGCGCCAGGTAGAGCGCGGCCAGTGCCGACACCCCGACCGGCCACAGCATCGGCAGCCCGATGCTGACCGCGAGGGCGACGGACGCCGCGGCGGCCACCGCCGCTCCCCGGCGGGCCCAGCCGGGGGGCAGCAGCCGGACCGCCGCGGCGCTGCCCAGCAGGTACACGGTGGTGAACGAACTGGTGGCCAGCAGCATGATCGTGGTCAGGTCCTGCCCGGTCGCGGCACAGACCGCCAGCGACAGCAGCCCGCCGCCGCCGACGATCAGCAGGCTGCGCCGGGGCACCTGACCGGCGTTGCTGCCGGCGGCGAACCAGGCCGGCAGGGCACCGTCCCGGGCCAGTGCCGCGCCGAGCTTGGCGGCGCCGGCGAAGAAGGTGTTCATCGTGCCGACGGTGAGCAGCACCGCCACCAGCGCGGTGGCCGGACGCGCCGCCGGCCCGATGCTCAACGCCATCAGGTCCGACAGCGGGGCCGCGCTGTCGCCGGCCGCCGCGCCCAGCACCAGGATCGTGGTGGCCGCCAGCGCCAGGTAGAGCACCCCGACGGTGACCAGGGCGATCGCGGTGGCTCGCGGCACGGCGCGGGCCGGGTCCCGGTACTCGGCGGCCAGCGACGACATCGCCTCCCAGCCGGCGAACGCCCAGACCAGCAGGCCGGCCGCGGAGGCCACCGAGCCCCAGCCGTGCGGCAGCAGCGGGCCGACCGCGTCCGGCCGGGCGTGCGGGATCGCCACCACCACGGTGAGCACCATCAGGGCGGCCAGGACGGCGGCCAGCGCCAGCTGCACCCGGCCGGACAGCCGCAGCCCGGCCGCGTTGAGCGCCCAGACCACGCCGATCAGCACCGCCGTGGTGGCCAGCTCGGTGACCCGGCCGCCGCCCAGGGCGTCCGCCACGTAGCGTCCGGCCATCATCGCCGCGGCCGGCGCCGCCGCCGGCACCGCGGTGTAGAAGCACCAGCCGACCATCGCTGCGGCCCGGCCGCCGAAGGCGCGGCGGACGTAGGTGGAGACCCCGCCGGCGTCGGGGTAGCGGGCGCCCAGGGCCGCGAAGGTGCCGGCCATCGGCAACGACAACAGGATCAGCGCCAGCCAGGACAGCAGGCTCGCCGGGCCGGCGATGGCCGCGGCCAGCGCCGGCAGGGTGAGGACGCCGGTGCCGAGGACCGCGCCGATGCTCAGCGCCGCGCCCTGGCCGACGGACAGATGCCCGGCGCCCTGGTCACCCTGTGTCATCTGCCTCGCCTCGTCCGAAAGTGTGTCGCCCGGCTCGCGGAGACTACACCGCGCCGGCGCGGGAGCGGCGCCACAGCAGCACGGCCAGGGCCAGGGCCAGCAGGCCGGTCAGCGTCCAGGCGCCGACGAAGACCGGGGTCGGCGCCAGGTCGCGCAGGGCGAACATGACGAAGTCGATCCCGGCGTGCGCGACGATCGCCAGCAGCAGGAACCGCGGGCCCTTCCGGTAGGCCAGCACGATCAGCAGTGCGAACACCAGGTGCGCCGCCATCGCGGGCAGCCGGTCCAGGCCGGTGCCGATGAACAGCAGCGGGTCGGCGGCGCTCAGCTGGGCCCGGGTCGCCTCGGGCACGGACGCCGGCGCCAGCAGCAGGCTGAACGTGCCGACCAAGTAGGGCAGGCCGAACATGATCGCCTCGGTCCCGCCGTGCCCGATCCCGGCGGCGATGCCGCCGTCGGCGTCCCGGTGCCGGCGCAGCGAGCCGATCCGGAACGACAGCCAGCGGGCCAGTTCCTCGCAGACGCCGTAGGTGAGCGCGGTCAGCCCGAGGGTGAGTAGCGGCGCCAGGCCGAGGCGGGGGTAGACGACGGCGGTCAGCGGGACGTTGACCACCAGGTTGAGCAGATAGCAGCCGGCGGCGATCAGCGGCACCGAGGCCGGCACGCCACGGCGCCGGCACCACCAGGCGGCAGCGGCCACCGGCAGCACGATCATCAGGGCGAGTTCGACGGCGACGGCGAGCAGTTGCGGGACGGAGAGGACCATGATCGTTCCTTGTCAGCGGCATTCGGGCAGGGCGGAGCCAGGGCAACCCGATGCGGGTTCCCAGGAGTGGCGGGGTGGGTCAGTGCGGCTGCTGGGCGGCGTAGCCGGCGGCGGCCTCGGCGAGGGCGCGCAGGGCGTCCAGGTGGCCGCGGAAGGCGGCCCGGCCCTGATCGGTGAGCGAGTACCAGGTGCGTGGCCGTTTGCCGACGTGACCCTTGGTGATCTTCAGGTAGCCGGCCGCCTCCAGGGCGCCGGCCTGTTTGGACAGCACCGAGTCGGAGACTCCGACGGTGTCGCGGACGAAGGCGAATTCCGCCCGGTCGAGGCCGACCAGGGTGGCCATGATCGAGAACCGGACCGGGGAGTGGAATTGCTCGTCGATGGTCACGGCCGGACGCCCGTCCGGCGCAGCACCGTCCAGCTGCCGACGGCGCAGGTCGCCAGCAGCGCCAGCCCGCCGGCCAGCCACCACGGCCAGGGCATCCGGTAGCTGCTGCCGATGACGACGGTGCCGGCCCAGAGCAGGGTCCACACCGTCATCACCCAGGCGTGGACGCGTCCGCCGCCGCGGACCATCGTCCGCTGCCGGCCGGCATAGATGCTGATCCCGGTGATCAGTGCGGCCCAGAGCACGGTCAGCACGATCGTCCAGACCAGTCCGCTGAGCACCCCGAAGGCGACGGCGATCAGCAGCGAGGCGACACCGAAGACCAGGTAGTAGCGGGCCAGCCAGCGGGCCGAACGGCCGCCCTGGCCGGCCAATTCGTCGGCATGGGCGAGGGCGAGCTGGTAGTTCGTGGGTTCCATACCGCCACCATAGCAAGTACTTTCCACATCGGAAAGTACTTTCCGAACGATCAGCCCGTTGCGCCGGTCAGGAACACCAACCCGCCCGCCGCGATCAGCACCAGCAGGCCGACCAGCAGGACGTGCACCCGGCCGTCCGGCAACAGCGCCCCGGAGAACAGCGCGGAGATGGTGCGGACCAGCCGCCGGCTGTGCAGCACGGTGACCACGCCGGCGATCACGGCGCTGAGCGCGGCCAGCGTGTAGCCGATCACCGGATGGGCCTCGACGACCAGCCGGGCGCTGACCAGGCTGGCGCCCAGCCCGGCCAGGTTGACCCGCTGCCAGGCCAGCGAGGTTCGTTCGGGCTGCAGCCCCGAATCCCAGATCCGGTCCGGACGTTCGGCGGGGCTGCTCATCAGCCGAGCAGGGTGAAGGCGGCCAGCCCGGCGATCAGCAGCAGGATCACCGACAGCATCGGCAGCACGGACGGACGGATCAGCGGCGCGCCGAGCCGCATCGCGCGCTCGTTGCGGGACCAGCGGGCCAGCCCGGTGAAGCCGCACAGCACGCCGCAGCCGAGCATCACCACGGCGGCCACGATGAACCGGCTGCCGGTGGCGGGAGCGAAGTGCGACAGCGCGGCGATGCCGAGGCCGGCGGTGACGAAGGCCAGCCCGGTGCGCACCCAGGCCAGGAAGGTGCGCTCGTTGGCCAGGCTGAACCGTGGGTCGGGCTCGTCGCCGACTCCGTACACCCACGCCGGCCAGCGGCCGCCGGAACCATCGGACTGCATGCGGGTGAGGATAGCGCCGCCGCGCCCGCTTCCCGGAGTGGGCCGGGACGGTCAAACCCCTGGACGTCTACACTCTCTGCTCACAGCGGGAAGGACACCCACAGTGAGTCAGAACGGACCTTTTCCGAGCGGCGGCAACTCCGACCCTCAGCAGCCGAATCAGCCGCCGGGCAACTACGGCAGTCCGGACGCCGGTGCCTGGCAGGGGACGCCCGCCGGTTGGGCCGGCCAGCAGCCGCCCAGCCAGCCGTCGGGTCCGCAGCCGCCCGCCGGTTGGCAGCCGAACCCGGGCTGGCCGCAGGGCCAGCAGCCGCCGGCCGGCTGGGGTCAGCAGCAACCCGGCCAGTACCCGGCGCCCGGCCAGTACGGCCCCGGCCCCTACGGCGGTGAGCAGCAGTACGGCGGCGACCAGTACGCCGCCGGCGGCTACGGCCCGCCCGGCCAGTACGGTCAGCAGCCCTACGGTCCGCAGCAGCCCTGGGGCACCCCGCCGCCCGCTCCGGCCCCGCCCAACCGGTCCAACCGGCTGCTCTTCGGGCTGATCGGCGGGATCCTCGCCGTGGTGCTGATCGGCGGCGTGATCTGGGCGGTGCGGAACAACAACAGCAGCAACAACAACCCTGCCGGCCCGCAGCCGACCAGTTCGACTGGTGTCCAGTCGGGCCCCGCCAAGGGGTCGGACGCCGTGCGCGCCTACTTGGAGGCACTGAACGCCGGGGATGCTGCCGCCGCGATCAACCTGAAAGGCGTGGCCCCGGAGGACAGCACCTTCCTGACCAACGCGGTGCTGGCCAAGGCGACCGCCGGAAAGATCACCAACATCACCGTTCCCGAGGTGGCCGATCCGAACGCCCGGGATATTCCGGCCAGCTACACGCTGGACGGAACTCCGATCTCCACCACATTCCCGGTGTATCCGTTCAACGGCCGATTCTGGCTGCTCAATATTGCTGCAGAGGTCGACATCTCCGACGTGGCGGAGTCGTGGGCACCGGTGAGTCTGGCCGGGGTGACGGCGAAATGGAAGTCGACGGTGAGCCTATTCCCGGGCGTGTATAAGGTCGCGTCCACCAACAAGAACCTCACCTACGGATCCACCACGATCGTCGTCCGCGACCTTGCCGAGCAGACGGCAGAAGCGGGCACGGTCTCGCTCAGTGCGGCGGGCAAGAAGGCCGTCTTGGCGGCGGCCAAGGAGAAGTACTCCTGGTGCCTGAGGCAGAAGTCGCTGGCTCCCTCAGGGTGCGGGTTCTACGTCACGGCCAAGCGCGGCCAAAAGGTGCGCACAGCCACGATCCGCTGGACCACGCGCAAGGGTGGAAAGGTCGGATCCGCCAAACTGAAGCTGATCAGCAGCGGAATCGTCGAGGGCAAGATGTCGACGACGACGGTGCATTTCTACGGCCTGAACGCCAAGCGCGCGGGGTGGTATTTCTACAAGGACGTGAAGATCAGAGGATTCGACGCCAAGCTGTCCGGGACGAGAATCACCGTTTCCTTCTGGCGATGATCGACGACTCGTTCTCCTGATCACTCCTCGGGGCCCTCGTCGTGCAGCTGGTCGATGTAGCACCAGCGCCAGTGCTCGCCCGGTTCGATCGAGCGCATCACCGGATGCCCGGTCTTCCGGAAGTGCAGGGCGGCGTGCTTGCCGGGTGAGGAGTCGCAGCAGGCGATGTGCCCGCAGGTCAGGCACATCCGCAGTTCGACCGGATCCTGGTCGGCGGCCACGCAGTCCACGCAGTCGCCGTGCGCCTCGAAGTCGACCTCGGCGGGCGCCGCGTCGAGATGGCTGCACGGTGCCTGGCCCACCGGACGCGGCGGCGCGTCCCGCACCTGTCGCTCCCGGTCCTCGCGGAACAGCAGGTTGGCCTCCTCGACGTCCAGTTCGGACAGCAGCGCGCTGAGCACGGCATGGTCGGCGAAGCCCCGGTCGCGGATCTCCAGCAGCTTGTCGCGTTCCGCGGCCAGTCCGACCAGGCGCAGCCGGCGGTAGGCCATCGCCCGGCTCTCGACGCCCTGCCGGGCGCGTCCCAGCCGCTCCCACTGCAGGTCGACGCGGCGCTTGGCGGACTGCTTCAGCCCGACCAGCAGTTCGGTGTCCTCCGGCCCGGCGCCGGCCTTCATCGCCTGGACGCCGGCCACCACCGAGCGCTGGGTGACCATCGCCTCCTGCAAGGCGTCCTCCCGCGGATCGGGGCCGCGGACGCCGAGCAGCCGGGCCACCAGCGGCAGGCTGAGGCCGTGGATCAGCAGCGTGCCGGCCACCGTGACCAGGGCGATCAGCAGCAGCACCGGCCGCAGCGGGGTCTCCTCCGGCAGGGTGAGCGCGGCGGCCAGGGTGACCACGCCGCGCATCCCGGCCCAGGAGATGATCGCCGCCTCCTGCCAGGGCAGCGATCGGTGCCGCCGGCTGAGGAACGGGCGGATCGCCATCACGTAGACGACCCGCAGCCCGATCACGGTGAGCAGCACCGCCACCGACACCCCGGCGATGGTCAGGTTGGAGAACGGGTAGGCGGCCGCGGCGTCCAGGATCTGGTGGGTGTGCAGGCCGATCAGCAGGAACACGGTGTGCTCCAGCACGTACTGGATGGTGGACCAGTTCATCCAGGTGGAGAGCCGGGCCGGCGCCGAGCGGACCACCGGGGTGACGTGCCCCACCATCAGGCCGGCGACCACCACGGCCAGCACGCCGGAGGCGTGGAAGCTCTCCGCCAGCGCATAGGCGGCGAACGGGATCAGGAAGGTCAGCGTGGTGCTGCTCAGTGGGTCGGTGAGTACCTTGAACAGCCAGATCGACACCTTCGCCACCAGGAAGCCGGCCAGCGGGCCGACCAGCACGGCCAGTGCGAAGTCGGTGCCCACCTCGGCGAAGGTGACCGAGGCGGCCAGGGCGCCGATCGCGGTGCGCAGGCTGACCAGGGCGGTGGCGTCGTTGAGCAGCGACTCGCCCTCCAGGATGGTGACCACCCGGCGGGGCAGCCCGGCGCGGCGGGCCCCCGCCACGGCCGCGACGGCGTCCGGCGGGGCGAC
>NZ_JASGDE010000098.1:0-32331 GCF_047607385.1 Micropruina sp. | reverse complement strand
TCGCCTAACTATTTCGGGCTCGCTGAGTTCAGCGAGCCCGAAATAGTTAGGCGAGCGCCGGGGTGGGGTCAGGGCGTGATCAGGCCGGCCAGGTAGTTGGCGCCGGTTCCGGCCGGGGCGGTCAGAACCACCGTCGACAGCTTCCGCATCGACGGCAGCGCGTAGGTCAGCAGCTTTCCCTGGCTCTGATCGGGGGTGTCGCCGAGCACCAGCAGCCGATCGGCCACCACTCTGATGGCGGTGATCGAAATGCCGGCCTCCGATGCCACGTCGAAGGACTCGATGGCGCCGGTGGACGGCCGATAGCGGCTCACCCAGACGTACTCCGAGACCGGGCGATAGCCCGGATTGATGAAGGTGTGGCCGATATAGACGGCGTCCTCAGAAGCGGTCAGCAGATAGGGTGCGGGCTTCTTCATGGCTACCGACGTCAAGGTCGAGCCGGCGATATCGAAGACGCCCAGCTTGGTGCCCTCGCCCGAGCTTCCGTCGCCCTTGCCGGTGTAGCTGAAATACAGCCGGTCCGCGAACACCAAGGCGGCACCCACCCAGCCGACATCGTCGGGAAGCGTCCACCGACCGCGCTCCGCCAGCGATTGCGGGTCCATGGCGATCAGCAGCGGGCGATCGTCCTTTCCGTCACTGGTGGTGAATCCGAAGAGTTGATCACCGTGCCGAATCAGCTTGAACGGACCGAGATCCGGAAAGCTCACCTCGACCGGCACTCCCCCACTGATCGGATACCGCCGCACCTGCGCGGCACCGTTCAGCCACGACGACGTATAGCTGTCCGACGGGCCCGCGGACAGCCCCATCACCGCGTGCTCGTTCAGCGGCACGGCCGATATCTCGCAACCACGGGTGTCGAAGGTGATCAGATGGGTTCGGTCCCGGTCCAGATCGCCATTGGACACCAGCACCACCTGGTCGCCCCGGCGCGCCGACGGCGAACCGGGCGCCGCCTCGAAACCCAGATAGGGAACCGGGCGGCTGGTCACCCGATCGTCGGCGTCGACGAAATCGAGCCGGCTTTCCGCACCGGCTTGGGTCGACCACAGCGCCGCCGCCCGCCAACCGGCCGGGCATCCGGCAGCGGTGGACGCGGAAGGCGCCACACATCCGGCCAGCAGGGACGTCGCCAGCAGCGCGGCCACCGAGCCCGCCACGACCCCTGGACGCCGGCGCCTTCCGCGTCTCATCGGACTACTTCTTCCGGTAGATCAGGTAGACCGCGGAGGTGTTCACCAGTTCCATCGGGTGCACCGCCCACAGATAGGCGCTGGTGTCCAGGTCGATGCCGTATTTGTCCTTGAACGCCGCCCAGACCAGCTGCGAGCAATAGAACCGCTTGCGGGTGTCCCGGTCCAGATAATTCCAGTTGTACGGCTTGCCGCGCTGCCCGTCGGCCCAATCGGCGGCCGCCGCGTCCTGCGCCGCCGTGGTGGACCGCACCGACGTCTGATAGGCCTGGCTCTTCGACCGGAACCAGTCGTTCGCGCCGCGGACCACCCCGCTGGACACCGATTCCACCACCTGGCTGGACGAGTAGCCGATGGCGGCGTGGCCGGTCGGAATGAGCCCCTTGAAAGCATCGGAGGTGGCCAGGATCACCCCCTTCCGATACGAATAGCTGCCGTAGCTGCTGTTCGTCACCGCGGACGTGCCGGACGCGGCGGTCGAGCGGGTCCAACCCGCCTTGCGATCGCGCACCACCGGCAACGAATTCGCCCGGGCGATCTGTGCCCGGGTGGTGGCAACATCGGAGGCGGAACGGCCGGTGCCGTCGGCAGGCGGCGCCGCGGAAGCGGCGACCGGAAAGAGGCTCGTGGCGATGGCCGCCGTGGCCAGGCCGCACAAGATTCTCCTCATGGCGATTTCCTTAGAACACGAGAAAGGGTGGGTATATCTCGCCATCGATGACAGCCACGACGTTAACCATGCCGCGCCGGAGCCGAGCGGATATCGCCGTTTCTCAGGATATTCTCAGCAACGATGGACGCGGCGGCCGACCCGCCAGAGCTACTTGACCAGCACCACCGGGCAGCCGGCGTGGGTCATCACCCCGCGGGCCACACTGCCCACCGCGTAGGTCGGGAACCGGACGTCCGCGCCGATCACCAGCACCGAGACCGTCTCGGAGAACGAGGCCAGCTCGTCCACCGGAGAGCCGTAGCGCACCTCGGTGCTCACCCGCGGCGCATCGGGATGCCGGGCGGCGGCCCGTCCCACCAGGGTCGCCTGCTGCGCCGCCGTCTGCTGGATGGCCAACTCGATCTGCTCGGGGCTCAGGCTGGAGCGGAAGATCCGGCTCTGCGGCGCCTTGCAGACGCTGACCACGGTGACCGGCTTGCCGGCGAACAGCGGATTGCCCAGCACCCAGTCCAGCGCGGCGCAGTCGTCCTCGGAGGCGTCCAAGGCGACACCGACCGGGCCCTGCGGGTATTCGGCGGCGTCCGCGACCACCACCAGCGGGCAACGCACCGACGCGGCCAGGCCGACCGAGGTGGACCCGGAGAACTGCCGGGTGTAACTGGTGTTCGCGCGGCGTCCCACCACCACCATCGAACAATTCTCGCTGAGCTGGGTGAGCACGCCGATCGGCGACCCGACGGCCACCTTGACCCGGATCCGCTTCTTGGCCACCCCGAGGGCATGCGCGGCCAGCGCCGCCTCGGCCAGCAGCCGGCGGGCGGTCGCCTGCACCCCGCTGTCGTCGAAGACCACGCCCCAGGCGCTGTTCACCACGGTGTCGTCGGCCACATAGACCAGCTGCAGCATGGTCTTGGAGGCGGCGGCGATCCGGGCGGCGTAGTCGAGCGCCCGGACGGCGTCGTCGGACGCGTCGTAGCCGACCAGGATCGGCGGCGGCCCGGTGTAGGGCTTGGGCATCATCGCCTCCGTTTCAGATCGCGGCGATCGAACGCCCCGCGTAGTGGTCGGGGGCGATGCCGATCACGATCGGCCGGTCCCCCGGCGCCCACGGGTCGGGCATCTCGGGCGGCAGGGACGCCACCGGGGCACCCGACATGCCGTGCACCAGCACGCTCCAGCCGGTCGAGGTCTCGGCGTCCAGGTCGTCGACCTGGAAGGACACCTCGACCGGCCGGACCAGTTGCGCCAGCGGCGAGCCCGCCGCCGTGCGGAAGACGATCAGCCCGTCGACCATGCCGTAGCTGACCGGCAGGATCTGCACGCCCGAGGCCGAATTCCAGCCCACTCGACCGAAGGTGCGGGTGGCCAGCAACAGTCGGCATTCCGCCGCATCCAGAGAGGTCAGGTGCCCATACTGCGCCATGGGAACGACCCTACTGGTTTCAGACCCCAGTCCCCAGTTTCCAGTCCCGCACCTCGGGCAGATCTTCCAGATGTTCGACGATGTAGCCCTCGTGCCGGGCCAGTTGGGCCTGGCAGAACCGCATCAGGTCGCTGGATCCGCGCCGGGTGACCTTCATGTTGTTCAGCACGTCCATCACCAGGTGGTAGCGGGACGCCCGGTTCCGCACCACCATGTCGAACGGCGTGGTGGTGGTGCCCTGCTCGATGAAGCCGCGGACCCGGAAGCGGTCGGCGTCCGGACGCCCGTGCACCAGCTGATGGATGGCGCCCGGGTAGCCGTGGAAGGCGAAGATCACATCGCGGTTGTCGGTGAACAGCTCGTTGAAGTAGAGCTCGCTCATCCCGTGCGGGTGATCCTTGGGCCGCTTCAGCGTCATCAGGTCCACCACGTTCACCACCCGCAGCCGGATGTCGGGCAGCTGCGCCTTGATCAGCTCGGCCGCCGCCACCGTCTCCATGGTCATGATGTCGCCGGCGCAGGCCATCACGATGTCCGGCTCGGCGGCGTCCTCCGGCGTCCCGGCCCACTCCCAGATCGAAGCGCCACGGGTGCAGTGCTCGACCGCCTCGTCCATGGTCAGCCACTGCGGCTGCGGCTGCTTGTCCTGGACGATCAGGTTGACGTAGTTCTTGCTGCGGAAGCAGTGGTCGGCGACGCTGAGCAGGCAGTTGGCGTCCGGCGGCAGATAGATCCGGGAATGCTCCGGCCCGCCGTTCAACACCACCTGGATCAGTCCCGGGCCCTGGTGGCTGAACCCGTTGTGGTCGTTGCGCCAGGCGGTCGAGCTGACCAGGATGTTCAGGCTCGGCACGTCCGCCCGCCAGGGCAGGTGGGACGCCTCCTGCAGCCACTTGCCGTGCTGGATGGTCTGGCTGGCCGACACCATCGCGAACGCCTCGTAGGTGGCGAACAGGCCGTGCCGTCCGGTCAGGTTGTAGGCCTCCAGCCAGCCGTGGCAGTTGTGCTCGCTGAGCACCTCCATCACCCGGCCGTCCGGGCCCAGCTTGGCGTCGGTGTCGTTCACCTCCTCCATCCAGGTCCGGTCGGACGCCTCGAAGACGGCGCCGAGCCGGTTGGAGTTGGTCTCGTCCGGGCAGAACAGCCGGAAATTGTCCGGGTTGCGGCGGTACGCCTCGCGCATGAACTCGCCGAGCTTGCGGGTCGATTCGAGGTTCTCGGTGGCCCGCTGCTCGACCGGGACCGCCAGCTCGCGGAAGTCCGGCAGGTCGAGCGGTCGGCTGAGCAGGCCACCGTTGGCGTAGGGCGTGCCCGACATCGACTTGGGCTTGTCGGGGTTGGCGCTGCGAACCAGTTCGACCGGGCGTCCGGCGTCGTCGAAGAGCTCCTCGGGACGGTAGGAACGCAGCCACTGCTCCAGCTGCGCCAGGTGCTCGGCGTTGGTCTTCACACCGGACAGCGGCACCTGGTGGGCCCGCCAGGTGCCCTCGACGACCTGGCCGTCGACGATGTGCGGACCGGTCCAGCCCTTCGGGGTGCGCAGCACGATCATCGGCCAGCGCGGACGTCCCTCGGACGCCTCGCCGGACCGCGCCCGGCGCTGGATCTCCTTGATGCTGGTGTAGGCCTGGCCGAGCGCCTCGGCGAATCGGTAGTGGATCCCGGGCTGGTCGTGGCCCTCGACCTCGATCACCTGGTAGCCGTGGCCTTCCAGCAGGCCGCGCACCTCGGCGCGCGGCTTCCGGGACAGCACGGTGGGGGCGGCGATCTTGCCGCCGTTGAGGTGCAGCACCGGCAGCACCGCGCCGTCGTGGGCCGGATTGAGGAAGGAGATGCCCTTCCAGGAGCCCTCCAGCGGACCGGTCTCGGCCTCGCCGTCGCCGACCACCGCGATGGTCAGCAGGTCGGGGTTGTCGAAGACCGAACCGAAGGCGTGGATCAGCGCGTAGCCGAGTTCGCCGCCCTCGTGGATCGAACCGGGGGTGGTCACCGAGACGTGGCTGGGGATGCCGCCCGGCGCGGAGAACTGCCGGAAGAAGCGCAGCATGCCCTCGGCGTCCTGGGTGATCTTCGGGAAGGCGTCGGTGTAGGTGCCTTCCAGGTAGGACGCCCCGACCAGCGCCGGGCCGCCGTGGCCCGGTCCGGTGATGTAGAGACAGTCCTGCCCGGTGTGCCGGATCAGCCGGGAGACGTGGGCGTAGACGAAAGCCAGGCCCGGACTCGTGCCCCAGTGGCCGAGCAGCCGGGGTTTGATGTGCTCCGGCGCCAGCGGCTCGCGCAGCAGCGGATTCGCCATCAGGTAGATCTGGCCGACGGTCAGGTAGTTGTTGGCCCGCCACCAGGCGTCGATGCCGGCGAGTTCGGACTCGGTGAGTTCAGGCAGGGTAGCTGACATGACCCCACGGTAGTGAGTCCGCGCCGCGAGAAAAGAGGCATCCGCCCCAACGGAGGGTGAAGCTCAGGCGTCGGAGGTGAAGGTGGTGCGGCCGCGCAGCTTCGCCGCCAGGTGCTCGTCGATCTCGTCGGCGACCACCGAGACCATTCGCAGCGCCTGGTGCAGATGGGCCGGCACGAACGGCTGCGCGAAGATCGACAGCGACACGAACACCCGGTCCTTGATCAGCATGAACCGGACGAAGCGGGCCTCGGTGTTCAGGTCGCTGAGCACCTCCATCGCCCGGCTGCGGCCCTCGACGTCGTGCACCACCGCCGAGAACACCAACACCTCCTGGGCGTCGGAGGTGGCCCGCACGAACACCATCGTCGAACCGACCCGCAGGGCGAAGTCGCCGTCGGCGTCCTGGAGCGGGGAATGGCCGAGCAATTCGGTCAGCTCGGACTCGATCAACCGGTCCAGATCGGCCTTGCCGCTGACCAGCCGGGCCGCCAGATCGTCGGCGTCGAAACTGGTGCTGGGCGCCTCCCGGGCACCGGGCGGGGTGAGGATCTCGGCCAGCTGGTCGGGAGCCAGGAAAGCCGGATGCGGCACCTGGTACACCTCCCGCAACACCTGCGCGGCCGCCTGGGCCAACTCGCCGGCGTTCTCCTGGCTGCCGGAGCGCCAGAAGTTCTCGGTGGGATACGCGTCGTCCACGTTGGGCGGCTGCCAGCCCAGCTCCTCGATCGCGGCCAACTGCTCGGGCAGCAGCTGGAACTCCTCGCTGAGCGCGGCGTTGCCGGCCGCCTCGACGATCAGGACGTCGCCGCCGGTGCAGTGGAACACCACGAACGGCGCGGTGCCGTCCTGCTCGGTGGCCAGCGAGCCGATCCGCAGCGAGGCGCCGGCGTCCATGTGCGAGATCACCTCGCCGAGGCGTCCGGCGAACTCCGACCACGCCTCGTCGGTGCTGCGTTCCAGATCGAAGCTGTACACCTCGCTGGCGTTGTTGTCGTCCACGATCCCCACCCTAGACGAGCCCGTCGGTGACAGCGCACGCTCGCCTAAGGAAGCGCTGATCAATGCTGTTCCGAGCGAGGACGTGCCCGGCGGGATGAGCTGCGGCCCCCAGATCTTGTGGGCGTACTGGACGTACGGCGCAAGATTTGGGGGCCGCAGATCGCCCGCCGGGTGCGCCGCAGCCGGGACATGATTGATCAGCGCTTCCCTAACTACTTCCCGCTCGCCGAATTCAGCGAGCGGGAAATAGTTAAGCGAGCGCAGCGTTGGGCGGCGTGGGTCGGTCAGCCGCCGAGCGCTGCGGAGACCAGGGTGATCACGGGCACCGACAGCATGGTGGACACGAAGATGGAATCCCGGGCCAGCATCTCGCCGACCTCATAGCGGGACGCGATCACGTAGATGTTCTGCGCCGCCGGCAGCGCCGCGATCACCGTCACCGCCAGCAGCTCCGGTCCGCTCAGCCCGAAACCGACGCCCAGCCCCCAGGCCAGCAGCGGGTGCACCACCACCTTCGCCAGCTGGATCAGCGCCACCTCGCGCAGGTGCGGGCCGCGTCCGGGCAGCGGGTCCAGCCGCAACGACACCCCGAAGGCCAGCAGCATCGCCGGCACCGCGATGCCGCCGACCATCTGGATCGGCGCCATCAGCAGTGCGGGCACGGTCAGTCCGGACAGGTTGACGACGACGGCCAACAGCACCGCCACGGTGATCGGGTTGCGCAACGGCAGCGTCAGGTAGCTGTGCCAGGCCATCGGCTCCCCGGCGTGCCGAGCCGCCCGGGTGTCCAGGATGGCCAGCGCCGTGGGCTGCATGATCCCGATCTGGACCAGCATGATCGGCGCCATCCAGGTCATATCGCCCATGATCGCGGCGGCGATCGGCAGCCCGAGGTTGCCGGCGTTGGTGTAGCAGGCACACAGGGTGCCGATCACGGTGCGGGCGTTCGCCGGGCCGCCCAGCCAGCGGGCGGCGACCAGATAGCCGGCGCCGGTGATCGCGATGGCCAGCACCGACACCACCAGGGTGCGGGAGAACAGATGCGCCAGGTCGGCCTGGGCCACCAGTGAGAACAGCAGCGCCGGCGAGGCCACCAGGAAGGCCAGCCGGCTGAGCAGCGCTCGCTGCAGATCGCCGAGCACCTTGAAGTGGGCGAGCAGCACGCCGGCGATCACGATCGCGCCGATGGTGAAGAACCCGGAGAGTGCACCCTGCACTGGATTCACCCTAGTGCCGCGGCTCACCGGCCCCGCGCTCGCCTAACTATTTCGGGCTCGCTGAATTCAGCGAGCCCGAAATAGTTAGGCGAGCGTGAGCGCGTAGCATGGCCGCCGATGACCCCGCGCAATCACCTGATCGACCTGGCCAGGGCCCTGTCCGTGGTGGTCGTGGTGACCTTCCACTGCCTGCTCTACCAGATCGTGGTGGTGGACGGCGCGCCGCAGGTGGTGCCCTGGGCGCCGCAGCCGCACGGTCCGTGGTGGACGGCCAGCTGGATCGTGATGATCATCCCGCTGTTCTTCATCGCCGGCGGGTTCGCGCACGCCCTGGTGATCGACCGGATGCGGGCCCAGCGGCGCAGCTACTCCCACTATCTGGCGTCCCGCGCCGTCCGGCTGGTCGGGCCGCTGCTGCTCTTCGTCGGCTTCGCCACCGTGCTGAGCACCGCCGGCGCCTGGCTGTACTCGGCCGAGGTCAGCGTGACGCTGAGCGTCCAGTTCGCCCAGCTGCTCTGGTTCATCGCGATCTACCTGGTGATCGTCGGCATCGCCCCGTGGATGATCACCCTGCACGACCGCTGGGGGGCCTGGCCGATGCTGGCGCTGACCGTGCTGGCCGCCGCGGTGGACGCCTGGTCGTTCGCCGCCGGACGCCCCGACCTTCGATACCTGAACCTGCTGACGGTCTGGCCGATGTGCCATCAACTCGGGATCGCCTACTACCGCGGCTGGTTCCGGCGGGGACCGGTCTGGGTGCCGGTGACCGTGGCGATCGCCGCGGCCGGACTGATCCCGGTGCTGGTGTTCGGGCTGGGCTACCCGGCGTCCTCGATCGGGCTGGGCGACATCCCGATCGCCAACGTGCTGCCGCCCACGCTGGCGATGATCGTGCTGGCCTGCGGCCAGGTCGCCGTGCTGGGCCTGCTGGAGCGGGCCGGTGTGGCCCGCACCCTGCCGGCCGGCGTCCAGCGCGCTCTCGGTGTGGGCAACGCGCTGGCGGTGACCACCTATCTGTGGCACATCCCGTGCATCGTGATCGCGGCCGGGACGCTGTTCGGCATCAGCCGGCTGCTGCCGGACGCCACCGGCGTTCTGTTGTCCCAGCCGATGGTCGCGCTGGTCACCTGGCTGGTGATCGGCGGGCTCGTTCCGCTGATCGGACGCGCCGAGTACGCCCTCATCCCGCGGCTGGACGGGGACCCGGGCCGGAACGCGATCGCCGCCTACCTGCTGCTCACCGCGGGCACCGCCCTGGTCTGGCTGCACGGCACCGTGCTGCATCCCGACCGGCCCTGGTCGGCGGTCGGGCTGGTGCTGCTCGGCACCGGAATGGCCTGGGTCACCCGGACGGCCCGGGCGGCGGGAGCAGAACCGCTGCCGGGAGCGGCTCGTCTAGACTGACCGCCCGGCGAGTGAAGGTGGTGCAGTGGATCCGACCCAGTGGGATGCACCCTTCCCGTTGATCGTTGCCGCGCTGTTCTGCATCGTGCTGACCCGCTCGAACGCCACCTACTGGGCCGGACGCCTGGTCGCCCGCGGGGCACATCGCACCCGCGCTGCCCGCTGGATGGACTCCCCCGGCTACGTCCGGGCGGTGGACCGGTTGAACCGCTGGGGGGCTCCGGCGGTCAGCGTGTCGTTCCTGACCGTCGGCGTGCAGACGGTGATCAACCTGGCCGCCGGGGCCGCCCGGATGCCGCTGACCCGTTACATTCCGGCGACCGTGGTCGGCTCGATCGCCTGGGCGTTCCTCTACGGCTCGGTCGGTTTCGTCGGCTGGGAGGCGTTCGCGCTGCTCTGGGAGCACTCCCCCCTGGCCGCCGTCGGCGCGGGCCTGCTGGCCCTGGCCGGACTGGCCTGGTTCGTGGTCCGGCAGCTGCGGCGGGTCCGGTCGGACGAGCCGGGCATCCGTCCCGACGAGCAGCCCGCCGACTGACCCATAGCCCCTCCCAGTCGGACCGCCATCGTCCCCGACACGCCGGGATTCGCCGCCGGTCGCCTCTGAACATACTCGGTATATAGTCAAACACCAGGAGATATACCGAGTATATAGGAGGCGTCGATGTCGGTTCGGTTGGGGTTGCTGGCATTGCTGGCGGAGGGTCCGCGCTACGGCGCCGAGCTGAAGGCGGGGTTCGAACAGCGCACCGGCGGCACCTGGCCGGTCAACGTCGGTCAGGTGTACACCACGCTGGACCGGCTGGAACGCGACGGCCTGGTCAGCGCCGACGCCGCGGACGCCGAGGGCCGGATCCGCTACGCCCTCACCGCGCCGGGACGCGACGCCGTCGCGCAGTGGTGGCGCACCCCGGTCGACCGGCAGGCCACCCCGCGCGACGAGCTGGTGATCAAGCTGGCCATCGCGATCACCTCCCCCGCGGTCGACTCGGCCGCGGTGGCCCAGGCCCAACGCTCGGCCACCATGCACCGGCTGCAGCAGCTGACCCGGCTGAAGCAGTCGATCGATCCGGCCGCCGACCTGGCCTGGCTGATGGTGGTCGAGCACCAGCTGTTCGCCGCCGAAGCGGAGATCCGCTGGCTCGACCAGGTGGAGGCCAGCGTGCGCCGCTTCGGCGCGGCGGCACCCGCCCCGGTGGACGTCACCGACGACGAGACCACGCAGGCCCGGCGATGAGCGCCCCCGCCCTGCGGCTGAGCCAGGTATGCCGCGATCACGGCAGCGGCGAGACCGTCGTGCATGCCCTGCGCGGGGTTTCGCTGGACGTGTCGGCCGGGGAACTGGTCGCGGTGATGGGCCCGTCCGGCAGCGGCAAGTCCACCCTGCTGAACGTGGCCGGGGCACTGGACCGTCCGACCAGCGGCGAGGTGGAGATCGACGGCGTCGCGCTGGGAGGGCTGAAGCCGGAGCAGTTGGCGCAACTGCGGCGCCGCCGGGTCGGCGTGGTGTTCCAGAACTACAACCTGATCCCCGCGCTCACCGCCGCCGAGAACATCGCACTGCCGCTGGAGCTGGACGGGCAGCCGGCACTCGCGGCCCGACAGGAGGCCCGGGCCGTGCTCAAGGACCTGGGCCTGGGCGGGCTGGCCGACCGGTTCCCCGATCAGCTCTCCGGCGGCCAGCAGCAGCGGGTGGCGATCGCCCGCGCGCTGGTCGGCGAACGCCGGCTGGTGCTCGCCGACGAGCCCACCGGCGCACTCGACTCGGTCACCGGCGAGGAGGTGCTCGCGGTGCTGCGGGCCCGCTGCGACGGCGGTGCGGCCGGGCTGCTGGTCACCCACGAACCGCGGCATGCCGCCTGGGCGGATCGGGTGATCTATCTGCGCGACGGCGTCGTGGTGGACGGCACCGCCGTCCGCGCCGAGCGGGTGCCGGCGTGAGCACCGTCGTGGCGGCCCGGACGGCGTCCGACGTCCCGCTCGGACCGGCCCAGCCCCGGGCCCGCTCCTGGTGGACCGGATGGCGGTTGGCGCTGCGGATGGCGCGCCGCGACGTCCGGCGCGATCGGGGACGGAGCTGGTTCGTCTGGCTGATGATCGCCGTGCCGGTGGCGATCCTCGCCGCCGCCCAGGTGCTCACCGCCTCGTTCGACCTGTCGCCGATCGAGCGGGCCCGATTGATAACCGGCGGGAATCAAGCGGCGATCGCGTGGGCCTGGGAACCGTTCGATCCCGAGCTCAACAGCTTCGGGGTGGTCGGTCCCAGCGTCGATCATCCGTCGGCCGAAGCCCGGACGCCGCCCGGCTGGGGCGAATCGCTCGCCTCCAAGGCGGCAGCGGTCGCACGGCTGCTCAACCGGCCCGTGGCCACGCTGACCTGGAGCACCCCCAACTACGGAGCCGCCGAGCAGGGGTTGCTGATGCTGGGCCTCGATCCGCACGATCCGGCGCTGACCGGGGTGATCCGGCTCACCGACGGACGGCTGCCCGACGCGCCCAATGAGGTCCTGGTCACCAGCCGCGGCGCCGCCGAGGGTATCCCTGCCGCCGGCCCGGCCACCATCACTTTCGGCAGGATCAAGACCGACGTCACGGTGGTCGGACGCGCCGACGTGCAGCTGCTCGGCAGCTACGACCTGATCGGATACCCCCAACAGATACACGACGAGCTGAGTTTCCTGGTGCCCGGCGATCGCCCGGTGACCTGGGACGACGCGGTGATGCTCGCCCGCTACGGCTTCGAGACCACCAGCCTGGACATCGTCGCCCACCCGCCCCGTCCGCTGCCGCCGTCCGGTGTCGGCATCGGGCCCGGCGACGTGGCGCTGGTCATCGGCCTGCTGCAGGTCGCGCTGATGGTCGGACCCGCTTTCGCGATCGGCGCCGCCCGCCAGCGGCGGAGCCTTGCGCTGGCAGCGCTGAACGGTGCCGATCCGCGGCAGTTGCGCCGTGTCGCGCTCGGACAAGCGCTGTTGCTCGGCTCGACCGCCACGCTGGCCGGCACCCTGGTCGGAACCGGCGCGGGCATCGCAGCCTGGCCGGCGGTGGCGTCCAGTTCGGGCGAAGCCCAGGGCCCGCTGGACGTACCCGTCCCCGCCCTGGCGCTGCTGCTGGCACTGGGCGTGCTGACCGCGATGGGGTCGGCACTGGTCACCGCGCGCGGCCTGGCCCGGCTCTCCCTGGTCGGAGCACTGCGCGGAACCGTCCGTTCAGCCCCCGGCGGCCGGCGTGGCACCGTCGCCGGGATCCTGCTGCTGGGACTCGGCCTGGTCGCCGCCTGGTGGCCGATCACCCGGTTGGGCGAGCGCGCCCCGGAGGTTGTCTTCTTCTGGTTCGGCGGCTGTGTGGCCGCGTTGACGGGCTTCCTGCTCACCACACCCGCATTGCTCGGCATACTGGCCCGGCTCGGCCGGCACGCGCCGGTCGCGCTTCGCATCGCGCTGCGCGATCTGGCTCGGCATCGCGGCCGGGCCACGGCCGTCGTCGCGTCCGTCGCCGGCGGCGTCCTGTTGCTCACCGTGGTCTGGACGCTCGTGGTCAGCGTCGAAGCCGACGAGGCCCGGCAGTACATCCCCGAGACCCTGGCCGGCCAGGCCGGGGTGACGACCGGGACCGGCGCCGAGTCTGGCTTGACCGGCCTGGACGCCACGATCCGCTCGGTCGACCCGCGGCTGCGGATCACCCGAGTGGCCGGTCCCACCATCCCGAAGCCCGGGACGAAGGACAACGAGACGCTGGATCTCGTCGGCCTGCGAAAAGGCTGCACGGCGGCGGAGCTGCAGGCGCGGGGCCCGGTCAGGCCCGACTGCCGATCGCTGATCGCCTACCCGACCACCGGCGTTCTGGTGGCGGACGCGGCCGATCTGGTCCGGCTGTTCAGGCTGAACGCCACCCAGTCCGATGCCCTGACGCGCGGCCGACTGCTGGTCAACACCGAGCCGATCGAGGTCGCCGGCGGCCCCACGGTGAACGAGTTGCAGAAAGGCGAGTTGCAGGTGGCATACCTCGACGACGACACCAGCGCAAAGATCCGGACGGCGCGGATTCCGGCCCTCGCCATCACCTCCGACGTGATCGCCCGGGGCGCCCCGCCGACCCGCTACTCCGTCCTGGCCAGCACGAAGACCGCCGCCGCACTGGGCTGGGAGACGTCCAACTGGCGACTCGTGGTGGACCACCCGGACGGCCCCATCGCGCCGGCCACCGAGCAGCGGCTCCAGGAGGCCCTCACGACGGTGGGGGTGACCGTCAAGGTCGAGCACGGTTTCGTGCCGAGCCCGCAGCCGGTGCTGTGGCTGATCTCCGGCACGTTGGCCCTGCTGGCGGTGATCGGCGCCGCCATGGCGACGATCCTGGCCGCCGCCGAGATGCGACCGTTCCTGGCCACCTTCGCCGCGGTCGGTGCCCCGCCGAGCATGACGCGGCGGTTGGCGACCACCCAGTCGGTGGTGCTGGCACTGTTGGCGTCCGGACTCGGATCGCTGCTCGGAATGGTGCTCGGAGCGCCCGTCGGCATGGTCACCACCGGTTGGAACGGCGAGCAGCCGATCGTGGTGCTGCCCTGGCTGGTGGCCGGCCTGTTCGTGATCGGCGTCCCGCTCGTCGCCGGTGCGGTGGCGGCGCTGTCGACACCCAGGGAGGTGTCGTTCACCGCGTCCACGGCCGATTGAGCCCGCCCCTGGCCGAGCCCGGTCTCTCCGGTCTGGCCCTCCCCACCGGAGCGCTCGCCTAACTATTTCGGGCTCGCCGAATTCGGCGAGCCCGAAATAGTTAGACGAGCGATGGAGGCGGAGCTACAGCGCGGCGAGTGCCTCGGTGAGCAGCCGTCCGGGATCGCCGAGCCGGTGCTGCCGGTCGCGGACCACCGGGCGTCCGTCCACGATCACGTCGGTGACGTCGGACGCGGCGGCGCACATCGCGATCTGGGTGGGGTCGGCGCCTGCCGTCCGGGCACTGGTCAGGTCGACGGCGACCAGGTCGGCGCGGGCACCCGGCTCGATCCGTCCGGCGTCGCTCCAGCCGAGTGCCCGGTGCCCGGTCTCGGTGGCCGCGCGGACCAGTTCGTTGGGGGCGAAGGTGCCGCGGCGTCCGGACGCCAGTCGCTGGTGCTGCTCCAGCCGCCGGGCCTCGCCGAGCAGGTCGATCGCGACGTGCTGGTCGCTGCCCAGGCACAGCGGGCTGCCGGCGGCCCGCAGCGCGGGGAACGGTCCGATGCCGTCGGCCAGGTCGGCCTCGGTGGTCGGGCAGGCGCAGGTCGCCGTCCGGGTGGCGCCCAGCAGCTCGATGTCGGAGTCGCTCAGGTGGATCGCGTGCACGGCCGTGGTGTGCGGACCCAGGGCACCCGAGCGGGCCAGCAGCTCGGCGGGCGTGCAGCCGTAGTGGGCCAGGGTCGCCTCGTTCTCGGCCGGCTGCTCGGACAGGTGCACGTGCAGCGGGAGTCCGTGGTCGGTGGCGGCGGCCGCCACCAGCGGCAGCTGGTCGGCGGGCACGCCGCGCACCGAATGGATGGCGGCGCCCAGCCGGGCGTGCGCCGGCAGCGGGCTCTCGGCTGCGGTGAGCCGCTCGATCCGGCGCCGCCAGCCGGACGCGTCCCCGTCGCCGAAGCGGCGCTGCGGACCCTCCAACGGACGATGACCGGTGTCGTCCAGGCCCCCGGCGAGGTAGCAGGTGTCGAGCAGGGTGATCCGGATGCCGGCCGCCGCGGCAGCCTCGACCAGGGCCAGGCCCATCGCGTTCGGGTCGTCGTAGGGCTCGCCATCGGGGGCGTGGTGCAGGTAGTGGAACTCCCCCACGCAGCTGATCCCGGCGGCGGCCATCTCGGCGTAGACGGCGGTGGCGAGCTGCCGGTAGCTCGCCGGGTCGAGGCGGGCGGCAAGGGCATACATCCGTTCGCGCCAGGTCCAGAAGGTGCCGCCGTCGCCGTGGGTGCGGCCCCGCAGCGCCCGGTGGAAGGCATGCGAGTGGGCGTTGGCCAGGCCGGGCAAGACGATTCCCCGCAGCGTCTCGGCGCCGGCGGGGGGCGTCCGGACGCCTTCGGTGACGGCGGCGACGCGGCCGTCCGCCTCCTCGACGAGGACGCCGGCCGCGACCCCGCCGGGCAGCCAGGCATGCTCCAGCCAGTAGCTGCTCACTCGTCCTCCCCGGCCAGCGACTCGACCACCCGGACCAGGGCGTCCACACCGGCGTGACAGTCGGTGGATTCGGCGTGCTCCTCGGGCGAGTGCGAGATGCCGGTGGGGTTGCGGACGAACAGCATGGCCGTCGGGACGCCGGCGGTGGCCAGGATACCGGCGTCGTGACCGGCACCGGTGGCCAGCACCGGGGCGTCCAGCAGGCCGGCGAGCCGCCGGACCAGCGCGGTGTCGAAGTCGGTGGCGTCGGTCCAGGACTCCTCGATCGCCGCCCGTCCCACCGCGCTGCTCAGATGGCTGACGGCGTTGCGGACGGCGCGTTCGTCGGCACCGCGCGCGTCCAGCCAGGTCTGCACCAGGGACGGGATGGCGTTGACCCCGTTCGGCAGCACCCGCAGCTTGCCGACGGTGGCGACACAGCCGAAGTGCTGTGCGGCGGCCCGTGCCTGCTGGATGACGGCCGCCACGGCCAGCATCGGGTCGTCGCGGTCCTCCAGCTTGGTGGTGCCGGCGTGGTCGGCACGTCCGGTGAGGTCGAATCGCCAACGGCCGTGCGGCCAGATCGACGAGCCGACCGCGACCGCGCCCTCGGCGGGGTGGCCGGGATCGCCCAGCGCCCGACCCTGTTCGACGTGCAGTTCGATGAAGGTGCCGACCCGGCGCAGGGTCTCGTCGTCGCGGCCCACCGCGGACGGGTCGTGCCCGGCGGCCCGCATCGCCTCGGCCATGGTGGTGCCGTCGGCGTCGGTGAGAGCCAGGCCGCGTTCCGGCGTCATCGCGCCGGTGAGCAGCCGGGAGCCGGCGCAGGCCACGCCGAACCGGGCACCCTCCTCGTCGCCGAAACAGGCGATGCCCAACGGCCGATTCGGGGCGAAGCCCGCGGCGTCCAGCTGATCGAGGGCGGCGAAGGCCGACACGACGCCCAGCGGCCCGTCGAAGGCGCCGCCGTCGGGAACGGAGTCGAGGTGCGAGCCGAGCACCAGGCCGGGCGTGCCGGAGGCCGCGCCGGCGTCCGGATCACCGCGCCAGGCCCACAGGTTACCGACCCGGTCGGTGACCAGGTCGAGGCCCCGGCGGGATGCTTCGCCGGCGAACCACTCCCGCAGCGTGGCGTCCTGGCTGGTCCAGGCGAACCGGCGGTAGCCGCCGGTGGTGGCGTGTCGTCCGATCGGCGTCAGCTCGGCCCACATCCGATCGAACGACGTGTGTCCGGGTGTCGGCGCGGGTGCGATTACGAATCGGGCGGTCATGGCTGCTCCACGGCTGTGGTCGGGGTCGATGGTAGTGCCCTCCATGTCACCGGATCGGTGACAACTCCTGGACGCCTTCGCCACGTTCGTCTGTGATCCGAGACCATCGTGCACGGCAACGCCGCCGAGGCGGCCCGATGACAGGCCCCTCGGCGGCGTCCGAGCTCAGCTGCAGCCGCTGGTGCTGCCGCAGCCTTCGCAGATGTAGCAGCTGCCGCTGCGGCGCATCTTGGTGCCGCAGGTGAAGCACAGCGGGGCGTCGATCGCCATACCGGAGATCTTCTCCAGCACCTCGGCGGTCGAATGCGGTCGCATTTCGACCAGGGCGGGCTGGTTCGGCCCGTCCTCGTGCACCTTCACCTCGTCGCCGGCGTCGTTCTTCAACGCCTCGGACTCGATCAGGTTCGCCTCGTCCTCTTCGGAGATGTACGAGCCGGTCTCCACGTACCGGGCCCGCTCGGCCGAGGTGTAGATGCCCAACTCGGCCCGCTCGTCGAAACTCAGGTAGTCCAACGCCAGCCGGCGGAAGATGTAGTCGATGATCGACTGCGCCATCCGGATGTCGGCGTCGTCGGTCATCCCGGCCGGCTCGAACTTCATGTTGGTGAACTTCTGCACGTAGGTCTCCAGGGGAACCCCGTACTGCAACGCGATCGAGATGGCGATGGAGAAGGCGTCCATCACACCGGCCAGGGTGGAGCCCTGCTTGCCGAGCTTGAGGAACACCTCGCCGAGCCGTCCGTCGTCGTAGGCTCCGGCGGTCAGGTAGCCCTCGGCGCCACCCACCGAGAACGAGGTGGTGCGGCTCATCCGCGACTTCGGCAGCCGCTGCCGGCGCGGCCGGTACTCCACCCGCACCTCCGGCTTCGGTGCCTCCTCGACGGCGGCCGGCACGTCCGACTTCTTGGCGTCGGACAGCGGCTGCCCCACCTTGCAGTTGTCGCGGTAGACGGCCAGCGCCTTCAGGCCCAGCTTCCAGCCCTGTAGATAGACCTCGGCGATCTCGTCGACGGTCGCCGTCTCGGGCAGGTTGACCGTCTTGGAGATCGCGCCGGACAGGAACGGCTGCACCGCTGCCATCATCCGGACGTGGCCCATCGGCTTGATCGCCCGCTGGCCCATGGCAGTATCGAAGACCTCGTGGTGCTCGGACTTCAGCCCGGGCGCGTTGACCACGTGGCCGTGCTCGGCGATGTACTCGACGATCGCCTCCGCGGTCTCCTCGGTGTAGCCGAGGCCGTGCAGCGCCCGCGGAATGGTCTGGTTGACGATCTGCATCGACCCGCCGCCGACCAGCTTCTTGAACTTGACCAGCGAGAAGTCCGGCTCGATGCCGGTGGTGTCGCAGTCCATCATGAAGCCGATGGTGCCGGTCGGTGCCAGCACCGAGGCCTGCGCGTTGCGGAAGCCGTTGGTGGCGCCCAACGCCACCACGCGGGCCCACTCGGCGGTGGCCAGCTCGTGGATGCTGGCGTCGAGTTCGCTGACCCCGCGCACCTCGTCGTTGGCCGCCTGATGCTTGCGCATCACCTTCTGGTGCGCGGTCGCGTTGCGGGCGTACCCGGCGTACGGGCCGACGATGGCGGCCAGCTCGGCCGAGCGCCGGTAGCTGGTGGCGGTCATCAGCGAGGTGATGGACGCCGCCACCGCCCGCCCGCCGTCGGAGTCGTAGCCCCGGCCCACGGCCATCAGCAGGGCGCCCAGATTGGCGTAGCCGATGCCCAGCTGCCGGTAGTCGCGGGTGGTCTGCCCGATGGCCTCGGTCGGGAAGTCGGCGAAGCAGATCGAGATGTCCATCGCGGTGATCACCAACTCGACCGCCTTGACGAAGGTGGCCGCGTCGAAGGTGTCGTCGTCGCGCAGGAACTTCAGCAGGTTCAGGCTGGCCAGATTGCAGGAGCTGTTGTCCAGGCTCATGTACTCCGAGCAGGGATTGGACGCGGTGATCCGCCCGGTCTCGGGGTTGGTGTGCCAGGCGTTGATGGTGTCGTCGTACTGGATGCCCGGATCGGCGCACTCCCAGGCCGCCTTGGCCATCTTCGCGAACAACTCGCGGGCGTCCACGGTCTCGATCACCTCGCCGGTCATCCGGGCGCGCAGGCCGAACCGGGCACCGTCCTCGACGGCGCGCATGAACTCGTCGCTGACCCGGACGGAGTTGTTGGCGTTCTGGTACTGGACGCTGACGATATCGCGGCCGCCCAGATCCATGTCGAAGCCGGCGTCGCGCAGCGCGCGGATCTTGTCCTCTTCGCGCGCCTTGGTCTCGATGAACTCCGCGATGTCGGGGTGGTCGACGTCGAGCACCACCATCTTCGCGGCCCTCCTGGTGGCGCCGCCGGACTTGATGGTGCCGGCCGAGGCGTCCGCCCCGCGCATGAAGCTGACCGGGCCGGAGGCGGTGCCGCCGGAGGACAGCAGTTCCTTGCTGGAGCGGATCCGGGACAGGTTGAGGCCGGCACCGGAGCCGCCCTTGAAGATGAAGCCCTCTTCCTTGTACCAGTTCAGGATCGACTCCATGGAGTCGTCGACGCTGAGGATGAAGCAGGCGCTGACCTGCTGCGGCGCCGCGGTGCCGACGTTGAACCAGACCGGCGAGTTGAAGCTGAAGTACTGGTGCAGCAGCATCCAGGTGAGCTCGTGCTCGAAGATCTCGGCGTCGGCGGGGGTGGCGAAGTAGCCGTTGCTCTCGCCGGCCCGGCGGTAGCTGGTCACCACCCGGTCGATCAACTGCCGCAGGCTGCTTTCCCGGGCCGGGGTACCGACCGCACCGCGAAAGTACTTGGTGGTGACGATGGTGGACGCGTTGACGCTCCAGAAGTCGGGGAACTCCGCGCCGTGTTGCTCGAAGACGGTCTCGCCGGTCTTCCAGTTGGTCTGCACCACGTCGCGCGACTCCCAGTCGACCTGGTCGTAGGGGTGCACGCCGGCGGTGGTGAACACCCGCCCGACGGTGAGGCCGTGCGGGGTCGCGGACGAGCGGCTGCCGGCACGAATGGTTTCAGTCACGAGTGATGCCCTCCTTCGGGCCGTCAGGGACGCCGTCGCTCAGCGCGCGGCGGCCTCCTGGGTACGGAGACTGTGGATCTCGGCCTCGAAGTCGTCGACCGAGTTGTAGTGCTTGTACACCGACGCGAAGCGCAGGTAGGCGACCGCGTCGAGGGTGCGCAGCGGGCCCAGGATGGCCAGCCCGACATCGTCAGCGGGGATCTCGGCCTGGCCGCTGGCTCGCAGCGTCTCTTCGACCTGCTGACCGAGCCGGGCCAGATCGGCCTCGGAGACCGGACGTCCCTTGCATGCCTTGCGGACACCGGTGACCACCTTCTCGCGGGAGAACGGCTCCACCACACCCGACCGCTTCACCACGACCAACTGCATCTGCTCCACCGTGGTGAACCTCCGCTCGCAGGACGGGCACTGCCGGCGCCGCCGAATCGCCGCGCCGTCTTCGACGACGCGAGAATCCAGCACCCGGGAGTCGGTGTGTCGGCAATATGGGCAGTACACGGCTCAAGCTCCCCGCTTCGTCGATGAACGCTCGCCCCTGTGGAACGATGTGTGTACCGGCTGTGGACCAGCTTGTGGAGGAAAACCACAATCTGTGGATTAACCACAGCCCTGTAACTACTACATCTAGACGATACGTCGCCAGCCGGCCCTCTGCAACCGAGTTCGCCCGATCACCACGGCACGCGCGCACGGGATCGCCGCCCGAAGCCGGACTACCGCGCCGGCCACCCGCTGCAGCGGCCGCTCAGGACGCCGCCACCACCGCCGGAGCCTGCGGCACCGCCGGTTCGTTCGGGACCGCCAGGAAGCCGGCCACCAGGGTCAGCACACCGGCGGCGACCGCTCCCAGGAACACCGTCATCACCACGGCCAGGCCGCGCCGGGTCAACTGCAGCCCTTGCCCCACCACGACCGGCACCGGAGCCGGAGCCTGTGCCCGGACCAGCGGCGCCACCGCCACGGCGGGACGGCCACCTGGCGTGGCCGGATGATTCGGACGCGCGATCGGGCCACGCGTCTGCGCGACGTGCCGCCACCGCGGCCGAGTGACCGTCGGGGTGACCATCGTCTCCTCAACCAACACCGCACTCATCTCGCACTCCCTCTCTCGAACATACGTTCGATGGTCATTGTTACTCGACGATCGGCCCCGGCGCAAGCACTATTCGTACTGTTGTTCACGACCGGTCGATCAACTACCAGCAGTCAACAACCCGCCTCTGACAGTTTTCGCAGCCGGCCTGCCGCGACCGCGACGCGAAGTACCACCCGCTCTCCCGACGATCCGGCGACACGCTCGAACAAACGTTTGAATCGCGCAGGTATTGTGCCTAGTCTGAGCGCATGGCAGGCAGGAACCCGTTCGATAAGACCCCGCGACGCGGCCGTCCACCCAAGCAGCCGCCCAAGATGGGCGTCGGCCGTCCCAGCAATGCCGAGGTCGCGCAGCAGCTCGAGATGGCCAAGATCGCCCAGCTGCCCGACGGCCCGGCCGATACCGAAGGGCTGACCCCGCGGCAGCGGCGCATCCTGGAGTTGATCCACCTGGCGGTGAGCACCCGCGGCTACCCGCCGACCATCCGTGAGATCGGCGAGGCCGCCGGGCTGGCGTCCCCGTCCAGCGTCTCCCACCAGCTCCGCGCGCTGGAGGCCAAGGGCTACCTGCGGCGCGACCCGCACCGGCCGCGCGCCATGGAGGTACGACTGCCCGACTCGGTGGCCAAGGCGCCGGCCGACGAGGCGGTCGAGCCCGAGAGCGATCCGGTCGACATCACCGGCATCGGCGATGCGCTGCCGGAAGCGGTCAACGTGCCGGTGGTGGGACGGATCGCCGCCGGCGGCCCGATCCTGGCCGAGGAGCGCGTCGAAGACGTCTTCCCGCTGCCCAGGCAGCTGGTCGGCGAGGGCACCCTGTTCCTGCTCGAGGTCCGGGGCGACTCGATGATCGAGGCCGCGATCTGCGACGGCGACTTCGTGGTGGTCCGCCAGCAGCCGACGGCGAACAACGGCGACATCGTGGCCGCCCTGCTCGAGGACGAGGCGACGGTGAAGACCTTCAAGCGCACCGACGGCCAGGTGTGGCTACTGCCGCACAACCCGGCCTATTCACCGATCGACGGCAACCAGGCGTCCATCCTGGGCAAGGTGGTCGCGGTCCTGCGCCGGGTCTGATCCGGGCGTCCGGGTCAGGAGGCCAGGCGCTGCCGTCGGTCGGCGGCGGGGACGTCGTCGGTCCGGTTGACCTCGGCCCAGATCACATCGAGGGAGAGTCCGAGCACATCGGCGATCGCGGCGATGGTCGGGAAGGCCGGGGTGGCGACCCGGCCCGACTCGATCTTGCGCAGGGTCTCCGGGGACACGCCGGCGTCCAACGCGACCTCGAGCATCGGGCGTTCCGCCCGGGCCTGCCGCAGCAGCACGCCGAGACGGCGTCCGCGCTCGATCTCTTCGGGGCTGAGGGGCAACCTGACCATGATGGGATTCTAATACCGGGATAGTATGGCCGGGATAGTTATTGGTGAACCCGAAGGAGACACCCGGATGATCGAGATCCTGAGCCCCGCCCAACTACCCCGGGCGAGGACCAGCGGAGCGGTGGTCGCCGACATCCTGCAGGAGCTGAAGAGCCGCAGCAGGGTGGGCACCAACCTGCTGGAGATCGACCAGTGGACCAAGGCGATGATCACCGACGCCGGCTCCCAGTCCTGCTATGTCGACTACGCGCCGGCGTTCGGACGCGGACCGTTCGGTCACTACATCTGCACCGCCGTCAACGACGCCGTGCTGCACGGCAGGCCGTACGACTACGCGCTCGCCGACGGCGACCTGCTGACCCTCGATCTCGCGGTGCTCACCGGCGGCCTGGCCGCAGATGCGGCGATCAGCTTCATCGTCGGCGAAACCAGGCCGGCCGAGAGCGTCAAGTTGATCGCCGCCACCGAACGTGCACTGGCCGCCGGGATCGCCGCCGCCCGGCCGGGCGCCCGGATCGGCGACATCTCCCACGCGATCGGGACGGTGCTGAGCGCTGCGGGCTATCCGATCAACCTCGAATTCGGCGGTCACGGCATCGGATCGACCATGCACCAGGACCCGCACGTCCCCAACCAGGGTCGCCCCGGCCGCGGCTACCGGCTGCGTCCCGGGCTGCTGCTGGCCCTGGAGCCCTGGGTGATGACGGACACCGCCACCCTGATCACCGACGCCGACGGCTGGACGCTGCGCAGCGCCACCGGCTGCCGGACGGCGCACAGCGAGCACACCGTCGCGATCACCGCCGACGGTGCCGAGGTCCTCACCGTCCCCGACCCGGACGCCGTGACCCGCACCACCGGGTAGCCCCGCGGCCGATCGAGAGGCCTCCCCGGTCGTCCGGTGGTCGGGTCAGCAGCCACAGGAGTCGCGGATCACCAATTCCATCGGCAACCGCTGATGATCGGCCCGTTGCTCGTCGCGGAGCAGCGCCTGAACCGCCGCCTGGGCCATCGCGGCGGTCGGCTGCCGGCTGGTGGTCAACGGCGGCCAGCAGTACTGGGTCTCGGCGGTGCCGTCGAAACTCACCACCGCGACATCGTCCGGAACCCGCAGCCCGTGTTCATGGACGGCGCGGAGCAGTCCGACCGCCTGCAGATCGGAACTGGCCACGATCGCCGTGGGCCGATCGGCACGGCGCAGCAGCCGGACGCCGGCGGCATACCCGCCCTCCCGGGTGAAGGCTGCTCGCTCGATCGGGCCGAGCGGACGCCCCGCCCGGGCGTGCGCGGCCGTCCAGCCGGATTCCCGTCCGTCGATGGCGGCTTCGACGGTGTCGCCGATGATCAGCGCGACGCTGGGATGCCGATGAACGCCCAGCAAATGGTCGACCGCCTCCGCGATGCCGCCGGCCGAGTCGGGGCCGACGGTGGCGTAGCCGGAGAACGGCACCGTCGAGTCGATCAGCACCACCGGCGTCCGTACCCCGCGGCGGGCGAGTTCGCCGACCCGTCCGACCCCCGCGCCGCGCGCCAGGATGAGGCCGTCGATCTGGCGGTCGCACAGGTCGAGCACCTGCTGGAACTCGATGTCTGGGTCGAATCCGGAATTGGTGATCAGCAAGGCGTAGCCGAGGTCGGTGGCGGCCTGCTGGATCGCCAGGGTGTACTCGGCGTAGAACGGGTTGGTGTTGTCGGGCACCACCAGGCCGAGGGTCTTGGTGCTGCCCAGGGCCAGGGCTCGGGCGGTTCGATTGGGCCGGTAGCCCAGCCGCGCGACAGCGTCCAGGACGCGGGCCGTGGTCGCCTCGGAGACCGGTTTGGGTCCCCCGTTCACCACATAGCTGACCACGGCGGTGCTCACCCCCGCGTAGCGGGCGACGTCGGTCCGGGTCACGGCCGCGGGTCGCTCGCCGAGCGTGCCGTCCTCGCCCATCGGCACCTCCTCGCAGTCCGGGCCTTCGCGACCGGCCCCAACCGGGACCGGACGCCACGGCTGGCATTCTACGCGGATAGATATGGCCGCTCAGCTACCAGCGAGCCTTCGTGAGACGTTTCTTTTCTCGGCTTGCAGAGCGCAGAGTTACCCGCGTAACTTTTCTGGTCGGAGCCGCACGACTCCGACCATCGACTCGCTCGACCCCGCAGAGGAATCGCCACCCATGTCCTTCTCGATCGCCATGATCGGCGCCGGCCAGTTCGCCGGTTCGTTCGCCCACCTGTTCCAGCTGCACCCGGGAGTGTCGAAGGTGTACGCCGTCGACACCATCGCCGAACGCGCCGACGAGCTGGTCGCCCGGTACGGCCTGGCCGGCACCTTCGCCTCCTTCGACGACGTCCTGGCCAGCCCCGAGGTGGACGCCGTCGCGATCTTCACCCAGCGCTGGACCCACGGCCCGCTGGTGGTCCGGGCACTGCGCGCCGGGAAGCATGTCTACTCCGCGGTGCCGATGGCGATCAGCGCCGAGGAGATCGGCGCGATCATCGACGCCGTCAAGGAGACCGGGCTGACCTACATGATGGGCGAGACCAGCCACTACAACCCGGCGGTCGTCTACGCCCGCGACATGGTGGCCAAGGGCGAGTTCGGCCGGCTGTTCTACGCCGAGGGCGACTACGTGCACGACATGGACCTGGGCTTCTACGACGCCTACCGGTTCTCCGGCGGCGAGAACTGGAAGGCCACCGCCTCGTACCCGCCCATGCTCTACCCGACCCACTCGATCGGCGGCATCCTGGGCGCCTGGAACACTCACGCCACCAGCGTGTCGGCGATCGGCGTGGTGGACGACCGCGGCGACGGCGTCTTCGACCGCTCGGTCAGCATGTTCGACAACGACTTCTCCAACATGACCGGCCTGTTCGAGGTGGCCTGCGGCGGGTCGTTCCGGGTCAACGAGTTCCGCCGGGTCGGCTTCCCGGCGTTCATCCGCGAGTCCCGGTTCCGCTGGTTCGGCACCGAGGCCAGCTTCGAGGAGATGACCACCACCGCCTACCGGCAGGACCGCACCGGCGTGGTCGACGTGTCCGAACAGATCGAGCCGCGCAAGGCCAGCGAGGAGGAGCTCGCCGAGCTGGCGGACGTCTCCCCCACCCTGCGCGACGCCTTCCTGTCCGGGCTCGCCCCGGTGCACGACCCGGCCCGGTTGCCGGCCGAGTTCGCCGGCGCACCGAACGGCCATGAAGGCAGCCACCACTTCCTGGCCGATGACTTCGTCACCGCGGTCAACAACCAGACCCTGCCGCCGGTGAACGCCTGGCAGGCCGCCCGGTACACGCTGCCCGGCGTCTACGCGCTGGAGTCGGCCCGCCGGGGTGGCGAGCGGCTGACCATCGACGACTTCGGGAATGCCCCGGCCTGAGCGGGTTCGAGTGGACGAAAGGAACCGTCCCCGGCGTCCCACCCCGACACGCAAGTGGGACGAAAGGAACCGTCCCCAGCGTCCCACCACGTGGGGCAGCTACGTGGTGGGATGGGCCGCGGCCGCACGGGCGTCCTGGAGCCGGCGCAACGCGCCGATCGCGGTCTCGCGGTCGGTGGTCATCCAGAAGTCCGGCATGGACGCGCGCAGGAAGCTGCCGTAGCGGGCGGTGATCAGCCGCGGGTCGAGCACCGCGACCACGCCGCGGTCGGTGAGCCGGCGGATCAGGCGTCCGGAGCCCTGGGCGAGCAGCAGCGCGGCGTGGGTGGCGGCGACCGCCATGAAGCCGTTGCCGCCGCGTTCGGCGACCGCGCGTTGCCGGGCCTGCATCAGCGGGTCGTCCGGACGCGGGAACGGGATCTTGTCGATGATCACCAGTTCGCAGGTGTCGCCCGGGACGTCGACGCCCTGCCACAGCGACAGCGTGCCGAACAGGCTGGCCTGCGGGGTGGCGACGAACCGGCGGGTCAGCTCGCCCAGCTGGGCATCGCCCTGGCAGAGGATCTCGGCGTCCGGGAGTTCCTTGCGGCAGTGCACCGCGGCCGCCTCGGCGGCCCGCTGGGAGGCGAACAGCCCGAGGGTGCGGCCGCCGGCCGCCCAGAGCAGCTCGGCCACCTCGGCCAGGATCGCCGGCGCGATGCCGTCCCGGCTGGGCGGCGGCAGTGTCTTGGCGACGTAGAGGATGCCTTGGCGGCGGTAGTCGAAGGGTGAGCCGACGTCGAGTCCGCGCCAGCGCGGCTTCTCCGGCGCGCCGTCGCCGTCGTCACCGTCGCGGTTGTAGGGCTCGGTGAGCCCGACCGAGCCGGCCACCGCCTCGAAATTGCCGCCGATGGAGAGCGTGGCCGAGGTGAGCACCACCGGATGCTTGGCGAAGATGCCCTCCCGCATCAGACCCGCCACCGACAGCGGGGCCTGGTTGACCTGGCGTCCGAACCGTTCCCGCTCGGACACCCAGACCACGTCGTGCGGTGCCAGCGTGGCGAGCTGGTCGGCGATGTCGAACACCTCCTTGGCCGCCGCTGCCGCCTGCTTGCGTTCGTTGTCGGAGTCGTCGCCGCCACCCATCGCCGAGACCACCCGGCGGGCCACGTCGCGGACCAGCCGCAGGGTGTTCGCCAGCGGCCCGTCGGCGTCCTCGATCCGGGTCACCGGGGCGTCGTCGAGAGCGGCCCGCAGTGCCTCGCCGGCGTCCAGGAACTCCAGCGCGAGGTCGTCGTCCAGCCAGACCAGGCAACGCCGTCCGACCCGTTCGATCAGCTGCGGGCTGAGCTCGTGGGAGGCGGCGCCGGTGACCCGGCTGACCAGTTCGTGCGCCTCGTCGACGATCACCGCGTCGTGCTCGGGCAGCGCCGTGCCGCCGTGCATCGCGTCGATCGCCAGCAGGGCGTGGTTGGTGACCACCAGCTGCGACGACCGGGCCTGGTCGCGGGAGCGCTCCACGAAGCACTGCGAACCGTAGGGGCAGCGCTGCGCGCCGAGGCACTCCCGCACCGGGATCGACACCTGCGCCCAGGCCTGGGCGGTGTGCGTCGGGGCGTCGTCGCGGTCGGCGGCGCCCTTGGCCTCGGCCTCGGTCTCCACCCATTCCCGCAGCGCCACCACCTCGGCGCCCACCTTGGAGCCGGCGTCGGTGGCGACGGCGGTGAGCGCCCCGGCGAGCTCGCTGCCGCCCAGCAGGCTCTCCTGCTCGGAGCCGAGGGTGTCGCGTACCCGGTACAGGCAGGCGTAGTTGGTGCGTCCCTTGAGCACGGCGTGGCTGACCCGCTTGCCGGTGACCCGCTGGCAGGCGTCCAGGGCGGCCGGGATGTCCTTGCGGGCCAGCTGGGACTGCAGTGCCAGCGTCGCCGTGGCGATCACGATGCGCTCGCTGGGCGACTGCACCAGCCGGGCCAGCGCGGGTGCCAGGTAGCCCAGCGATTTGCCGGTGCCGGTGCCGGCCTGGACCAGCAGGTGCTCTCCCCCGGCCAGGGTCTCGGTGACCGCGGACGCCATCTCGTGCTGCCCCGGACGCTGGGCGCCGTCGATGCCCTCGACCGCTGCGGCGAGAATCGCTTCGGTCAGGTCGGCGTCGGGCATTGGTTCAACTTACCGCCCGCCACCGACAGCGTCCGGCAACACCCCACCGGCGAGCTGCACGGTGGACTACGACGGCAGAATCTCCTCCAGCACGGCCAGGACGCCGTCGGCGGAATTGGGCGGGGCGATGCGTGCGGCCAGCTCCCGCAGGTCCGGCGGCGCATCGCTCATCACCACCGGGAGACCCACGGCGGTGAGCATCTCCCGGTCGTTGTAGCTGTCGCCGAAGGCGACCGCATCGGCCAGGTCGATGCCCCAGCGCTCGGCGAGCCGGCCCAGCCCGACCGCCTTGTTGTGGCCGGGCGCGTTCAGGTCGGCGTCCGTCGGACCGGCCACGACGGGGACGAACCGGTCGCCGAGCCGTCGTCCGAGTTCGGCGACCACGGCGTGCGGATCCTCGGCCTGCACGCTCGCCTTCACGATGTCGTCGGCGACGGCCCGGACGTCCTCGACGATCTCGACGCGCGGGTAGTAGCGCCGCGCCCAGGCCACCCCGTCGGGGCCGAGCCAGGACGGGATGACCGCACCGTGCGACGTGGAAGCCAGGTAAGTGAGACGGTGTTCCTCCAGCTCGGCGACCAACACCCGGGCGACGTCCGGACGCGGCACCGCCGCATAGCAGGGGGAGGTGTCGCCGACGTCGTAGAGGAAGTGGCCGTTCTCGGCGGCGTAGGCCACCTCGTCCTCGGGTTCGAAGAACGAGCGGAGCTGCCAGTACTGATTGCCGCTGGCCACCACGAACCGCACTCCCGCGTCCCGCATCCGCTCCCGCAGGCCGAGGAACCGTTGCCGGTCGTAGCTCAGGTCGGGACGGAGGAAGGTGCCGTCCATGTCGACGGCGATCAGGGCTATCTGCATGGCTCGCTGCTTTCGTCGGTGCTCGGGTCAGTCGCCGAGCAGGCCGAGGTGTTCGAAGGCGGCGTGCAGCCCGTCGGCGTCGACGTCGCCAGTGACGTGGTCGGCGACGGCTTTCACGTCGTCGGCGGCGTTGCCCATGGCCACCCCCACCGCGCAGTAGGCCAGCATCGGAATGTCGACGGCGGCGTCGCCCATCGCGATCGTGTCGGCGCGATCGGCGCCCAGGTGGGTCAGCAGCACATCGACCGCCTGGGCCTTGTCGATGTCGGCGACGCCGAGGTCGCCGAAGAGCGCGTGCGCGCCGCGACCGCCCCAGGTCCCCGCCTTCAGCTGCGGGAAGACCGCCATCGAGTCGAGGTGGTCCTGGTAGTCGCCGAGCACGAAGCTGATCTTGTTGACGTCGTCGCGGATGAGTTCGGCGCCGTAGATCATGTCCGGGAAGAGCTCGGCGATGGTCCACGAGGAACTGTCGGCGGCGCCCTTGCCGGCGACGTAGGCCTGCGCGGCAGGCCGCGCCGCGGTCTCGAAATCCTCGCTGGCGTAGAGCCCCGAGTTGGCCTCCAGGTAGAACGGCAGCCCCTTGCCGTGCAGCCAGTCGACGACGGCGGCGCACTCGTCGCGGGTCAGCGTCCGGTGCATCACCACCTGGCCCTGGTGCTCGACGTAGGAGCCGTTGCCGCCGATCATGCCGTCGATGCCGATGTCCCACAGCTCCGGGTACATCTCGGCCTTGCTGCGTCCGGTGGTCAGATAGACGAGGTGCCCGGCCCGGCGGGCGCGGCGGATCGCCCGCACGGCCGAGTCGGGCAACTGGTTGGCGTAGTTCACCAGGGTGCCGTCGACGTCCAGGAAGATGATGCGGGGCATGAGGGCCTTTCGATGGTCATGATCGTTCAGCGGTTGGGATTGCTCGGTGCTTGCGATCGTTCAGCGGTTGGGATTGCTCGGTGGTTGCGACTGGTCAGTGGTTGGGATTGCTCGGTGGTTGCGACTGGTCAGTGCCGGGAGCGGTCCGGGTCGGCGATCCGGGCCACGGCGCGGCGCACCTCGCCGGCATCGCGGTTGTCCAGGTCGAGTGCCCGGTGGATGGTCAGCCCCTCGATCAGGGCGTCGAGCATCCGGGCGGTCTCGGGGTCGAAGTGCCGCTCCAGGGCGGCCCGGCTGCGCGCCATCCAGCCGGCGGTGATGTCCCGGAAGCCGGCGTCGCGGGCGGCCAGCGTGTAGAGCTCGTGGGTCAGGACGAGGTCGCGCTGGTCGCCGAAGACGTCCTCCAGGATGATCGCCGACACGGCGTCCCGGGCCGATTCGGCGTCCGTCGCGGCAGCCATCCGGCGTTCGAAACCGTCCGCAACACCGCCGGCGAAACGGGTGAACGCCTCGCGCAGCAGCTCGTCCATCCCGGCGAAGTGATAGGTCATCGACCCCAGCGGCACGTCGGCGGCCTCGGCGATCCTGCGATGCGATGCGCCGGCCACCCCGACCCTGGCGATCACCTCCAGGCACGCGTCGACGATCCGGTCGCGCCGGTTCGGGTCGGTGCGGCGGGCCCGCCGGGGACGCGCGGCGTCAGCGGCCGGCATCCTGCGGCCCGATCTCGCGGATGACGCGGGCCGGGTTGCCGACCGCGACCACATTCGCCGGAACGTCCCTGGTCACCACCGCGCCGGCACCGATCACGCTGTTGTCCCCGATGGTGACCCCGGGGCAGACGATCACCCCGCCGCCGAGCCAGACGTTGTCGCCGAGGGTGATGGGCTGGGCGGCTTCCAGCTTGTCCCGCCGGGGCTGCGGATCGATCGGGTGCGTCGGGGTCAGCAGTTGCACGTTCGGGCCGATCTGGCAGTCCTCGCCGATCGTGATCGGGGCCACGTCCAACGCGGTCAGGTTGTAGTTGACGAACGTCCGCGCCCCGATCGAGATGTTCTCGCCGTAGTCCACGAACAGCGGCGGCTTCACGTAGGCGCCGTCGCCCAGGTGACCCAGCAATTCGGCCAGGAGACGTTCGGCGCCGGCTTCGGCATCGGCCTCCGCCCGGTAGTACGCGTCCGCGAGCTGCAGGGCGCGGCGGGCGATGCGTCCGCTCTCCGGATCGTCGGCGATGTAGAGATCGCCGGCCAGCATCCGCTCCCGGTTGGTGCGCGGGTCGCCCGCGAAGTAGTCGGTCATGGACGGCAGCCTAGCAAGCGTATGGACGTACGTACCTATGGAACCGCTTCGCTAAGAATTGGCCGCCACTGCGGTCACCGGACGAACGGCGCCAACTCCCCGGCCAGGCCGCGGTTCACCCGGGCGACGACGGCGGTGCCGTGGGCGGTGTGCTCCAGGGTGACGATCTCGCCGCTGGTGTGGATCTTGTTGACCAGGTCGCCGCGCTCGTAGGGCACCAGGGCGCTCACCTCGACCGCCGGACGCGGCAGCCGCTCCTCCACCCGCCGCTGCAGGTCGGCGATCCCGTCCCCGGTGCGGGCGGAGACGAAGACGGCGTCCGGGTACTGGGTGCGCAGCGCGGCGAGCGTGGTGGCGTCCGCGGCGTCGGTCTTATTGATCACCAGTTGTTCGGCGATGTTGCCGGCGCCGATCTCGGCGAGCACGGTGCGCACCGCCCTGATCTGGCCCTCCGGGTCGGGATCGGCGCCGTCCACCACGTGCAGCAGCAGATCGGCCAGCACCGACTCCTCCAGGGTGGAGCGGAACGCCTCGACCAGGTCGTGCGGCAGGTGCCGGACGAAGCCGACGGTGTCGGTCAACGTGTAGACCCGGCCATCGGTGCTCTCGGCGCGCCGGGTGGTCGGGTCGAGGGTGGCGAACAGGGCGTTCTCGACCAGCACGCCGGCGCCGGTGAGCCGGTTCAGCAGCGACGACTTGCCGGCATTGGTGTAGCCGACGATGGCCACCGAGGGAATCTCGTTGCGCTGCCGTTCCTGGCGCTTGGTGGCGCGCACCTCGTCCATCTCGCGCAGCCGCTTGCGGAGCACCGAGATGCGGGTGCGGATCCGGCGCCGGTCGGTCTCGATCTTGGTCTCGCCGGGTCCGCGGCCGCCGATGCCGGCACCGCCGGCGGCCCGTCCACCGGCCTGCCGGGACAGGTTGCCGCCCCAGCCGCGCAGCCGCTGCCGCAGGTACTGCAGCTGGGCCAGCTCGACCTGCGCCTTGCCCTCGGCGCTCTTGGCGTGCTGGGCGAAGATGTCCAGGATCAGCGCGGTGCGGTCGATCACCTTCACCCCGACCCGGTCCTCCAGATTGCGCAGCTGGGCGGGTTCCAGCTCGCCGTCGCAGATCACCGTGTCGGCGCCGGTGGCGATCACCACCTCGCGCAGTTCGTCGACCTTGCCGCGTCCGATGAAGGTGGCCGGGTCGGGGTGACTGCGGCGCTGGATCAGCGCCTCCAGCACCTCGGATCCGGCGGTCTCGGCGAGCAGCTTCAACTCGGCGACGGCGTTCTCCGCCTCGGCCAGCGAGCCGGACGTCCAGACGCTGACCAGCACCACCCGTTCCAGCTGCAGGTCGCGGTACTCGACCTCGGTGATGTCGGCCAGCTGGGTGGACATGCCGGCCACCCGGCGCAGCGAGATCCGCTCGGCCAGGTCGAGTTGGTCGCCGTCGAAGTCGGTGGTCTCCGGATCGTCGGCGTCGTCGAAGCGTGGATGCGTCACAGGTTCACTGTGCCACGAGCGACGATGACGGCGGGACCGGTGAGCCGGGCGCCGTCGGGTGCCAGGTCGACCAGCAGGGTGCCGCCGGGCGGGTCGACCCGCCAACTGCCGGCGCTCTCCCCTGCCGCGGTCGCCGCGGCGACGGCGGCGG
>NZ_JASGDE010000097.1:0-2614 GCF_047607385.1 Micropruina sp. | reverse complement strand
GGTGAATCGCCCCGGTGAACGCGTCGCGCCAGTCGCCCGGCGGCAGCGGCACGGACGCCGGCAGCGGCACCCGCGGCAGCCTGCGGACCGCGACCAGCACCTCGGTGCCGCGGCGGAAGCCGAGCAGCCCCGCGCCGAGCTCCCAGGCCTGGTAGCCGGCGGCGAAGTCGTCGGGACGGTCCCGGCGCAGCCGCAGCGCGCGGGAGGTGACCAGCAGGACTTCGCCGTCCAGGTCGAGGTCGCCGCCTCCGGCGTAGAGGTCGGCGAGCCGGGCGGCGTGAGCGGCGAAGTCGATGCGGCCCCGGTTGTCCGGGTCGACCAGGGTGAGGTTCAACAGCTCCGAGCCCTGATAGCTGTCCGGGACGCCGGGCAGGGTCAGCTGGATCAGCTTCTGGGCCAGCGTGACGGTGCGGATCGCGTCGGCGTTGGCGCCGGCCACCTCCTCGATGGCGTCCGCCACCGGCCCGCCGGACAGCATCGCCCGGCCCAGCTCGCCGACGCGTCGCTCGTAGTCGGCGTCGGGTTGCAGCCAGCTGCTGCGCTGTTTGGCCTCCCGCACCGCCTTGGTCAGGTAGGCGTCCAGCCGCTGCGGCGTCAGGCCGGGCGTGCCGGCGACGGTCTGCCAGATCAGCTGCCCGGTGGCGGCGTCGACCCCGTGTGCCTCGGACGCCCGCGCGGCCAGGGCGACGATCCGGCGCCAGCCCGCCGGGTCGCCGGCCAGCGCGATCAGCCGGGCCCGGACGTCCTCGCTGCGTTTGGTGTCGTGGGTGGAGAGCGCGGTCATGCCGAGCGGCCAGCGCGCGGCCTGCTCCGCCGCCCAGGCGTGCAGCGCCTCCACCCCGGGATGCTCGCCGCAGGCCGGGTCTCCGCCCACCTCGTTGAGCGCGACCAGCCGGTGCCAGCGGTAGAAGGCGGTGTCCTCGATGCCCTTGGCCATCACCGGTCCGGTGGTCTGCTGGAACCGGACGCACAGGTCGGCCGCCGCGGCCGCGTCCCCGGGGGCGGTGTCGGGCCGCTCCAGCACCGCCGCCAGTGCGGTGGCGGTCTCGGCGAGCTCCGGACGCGCGGCCCGGACCCGTTCCAGGGCCTGGTGCAGCGGGGCGACCAGCGCCGGATCGACCGGTGCCCCCGGGCGGACGTAGGCGCGGTAGACGTGCAACTGCAGCAGCAGCTCCGACAGCGCCGCCCACACCAGGCCGAGGTCGGCAGCGGGCAGTGCCGCCGTCGCGGCCCGCTGCAGCCGGTTCAGTTCCGGCTGCAGCAGCTGGTTCAGCACCTGCCGCTTGCTGGACGCGACGCAGGCCTGCAACGACGGCTCGCCGCCGGCGTCCGCCCAGGCCGCGCTCACCGCGTCCACGCCGGCCGGATCGACCAGCGCGGCGTCGATCACCGCGGCGGCGTCGTAGCCGGTGGTGCCTTGGCAGGCCCAGGACGGCAGCCGCTCGGACCCCTCCAGGATCTTCTCCACCCAGATCGGGGTGCCCGGACGGCAGGCGGCCGCCAGCCGGGCCAGGTAGCCCTCCGGGTCGGCCAGCCCGTCGGGATGGTCGATCCGGAACGCGTCGATCACCCCGGCGTGGTGCAGCTCCAGCAGCAGCGCGTGCGTGGCGTCGAAGACGTCCGGCTCTTCGACCCGGACGGCGACCAACTGGTCCACCTCGAAGAACCGCCGGTAGTTGAGCACCTCGCCGGCCTCCCGGAACGACGCCAGCAGCCAGTGCTGGGCGCTCAACAGCTCGGCCAGATCGGACGTCGCGGGCCCGTCCGGACGCAGCGGCAGCACGTGATCGTGGTAGCGCAGCACCGGTTGCCCGGACGCCGGACCCTCGTCGGGGCGTCCGACATCGCGGTGCAGCTCGCCCAGGGTGTCGGCCAGCGGGCCGCCCAGGACGGGCAGGCCGAACCGGTCACCGAGATGGTCCCAGTCGACGTCGAACCAGTGCGCGAAGGACGACCCGCGGCCGTGCCGCAGCACGTCCCACAGCGGGGCGTTGCGCCACTGCGGGGCGACCAGCGCCATGTGGTTCGGAACCACGTCGACCACGATGCCGAGGCTGTGCTCGTGGCAGCGCGCGGCCAGCCGCCGCAGCGCGTCCCGGCCGCCCAGCTCGGGGTTGATCGCGGTGTGATCGAGGACGTCGTAGCCGTGCTTCGAGCCGGGCACCGCGGTCAGGATCGGCGCCAGGTAGACGTGGCTGACGCCGAGCGCGGCCAGGTGCGGCACTGCCGCGGCGGCATCGTCGAGGGTGAAATCGCGGTGCAGCTGCAGCCGATAGGTGGCCGTGAACGGTCGGGCGATGGGCTCCATCTCGTTGATTCTGGCAGACCGGTCTGACAGCCGGTCGTGGCGGAGACACTCACCTAGACTCTCGAAATGGCCGGCAGTCGGCGCCCCAGGCGCCGGAACGGACGATGGAGGACGCAGATGCAACGACGCGCGCCGATCCTCGGCATGGTGGGGACAGCGGCAATCTCGCTGGTGCTGGTGGCGGGCTGCACGCTGCCCGGTGGCCCGCCGAGCACCGACCGCAGCGCGCCGCCGCCGGGCTCCACCGCCTCGTCCGCACCGGGCCCGACCGGCTCGACCAGCCCCACCGCGTCCACCCCGCCGAAG
>NZ_JASGDE010000096.1:0-8505 GCF_047607385.1 Micropruina sp. | reverse complement strand
CACAACTGATTAGGGAGGGCCGAGTCGGGCGACGGGTGGAACGCGGGGTCTGACCCCGTGCTCCATCGCCGGCCGGGTCAGTCGGTGGGCGGCAGGCGCTGAGGCTGGACGGCCTCGCGGGTCAGCTCCAGAGCGGACTCCACGTCGTCGAAGCAGAGCTGGGCCACCCGGACGAACAGGAAGTCCACCACGGCCAGCTGGGTCATCCGGCTGGCCAGTGCGGCGGCCCGCATCGGCGCCTCGCGGGCCACGGTGAGCAGGACGTGGTCGGCGGCCCGTCCCACCGGGGACTCGGGCGCGTTGGTGACGGCCACGCCGAGCGCCCCGCGCTGCCGGGCCAGGGTGAGCGCCCGGTGCACCTCGGCGGTGCGTCCGCCGAAGGAGAAGGCGATCGCCACCGTGCGCGGGGTGGCCAGCGCGCCGTGGATCAGCTGGACGTGGGTGTCCGGCGAGAACTGGCAGACCAGTCCGATCCGCTGCAGCTTCTGGGCCAGGTCGCTGGCCGCCAGCCCGCTGGCGCCGACCCCGAAAGTGTGGCAGGGGCGTCCCTCGGCCAGTGCGTGGGCCACGGCGTCCAGGGCGTCCAGGTCGATCAGCCGGGCGGTCTGCTCCAGCGACCGGGCCTCGTGGAAGGCCAGCTTGGCGACCACGTCGGCCAGTTCGTCCGAGGCGTTGATGGCGCCTTCGGCGATGTTGGAGTTCTCCAGCTCCACCTGCCGGCGGGAGAGCTCCTGGGCCAGTGCGATGCGCAGTTCCGGGAAGCCGGAGAAGCCGGCGGCGCGGGCGAATCGCACCACGCTGGCCTGGGAGGTGCCGGCGGACGCGGCGACCGTGGCGACGGTGGCGTCCAGCATGCTCGCCGGATCGGCGATCACCGCGTTCGCCACCTTCGCCTCGGCGGGGCGCAGCCCGGCAGCGGTGGCTCGAATCCGGTCGATGATGCCGTCCACAACTTCCCCCCGTCGCTGGCCGCCGCACTACTGTCCCACATGTCGATGACACAACACTTCACAAAGGCTAGACAATGTGAAACGATATGCCATCAGTTCGGCGTGGAACGAAAGGGTCGTGCAGATGCAGGACATCGGAACCATCACCGAGGGGCGCAACCCGCGCACGCTCAGCCTCGACGAGCTCAGCGTCGACGACCTGCTCGCCGTGATGAACGCCGAGGACCACCGGGTCGCGGACGCCGTGCAGCGAGCCCTGCCCCAGATCGGACGGGCGGTCGAGCTGATCGTGTCCGCGCTGCGCGGCGGGGGACGGCTGATCTACCTCGGCGCGGGCACCAGCGGGCGGCTCGGGGTGCTGGACGCGGCGGAATGCCCGCCCACCTTCAGCACCGACCCCGGGCAGGTGATCGGGCTGTTGGCCGGCGGGAACGGCGCCATGTTCCAGGCGGTCGAGGGCGCCGAGGACTCGGTCGAACTCGGCGTCGCCGACCTGACCCGAGTCGGGCTCACCGCGGCCGACGTGGTGGTGGGCATCGCCGCCTCGGGCCGGACGCCCTACGTGATTGGCGGGCTCGACCACGCCCGCGGCGTCGGGGCGGCGACGGTGTCGATCGCCTGCAACCCGGACGCCCAGGTCAGCGCCCACGCCGACGTCGCCATCGAGGTGGACAACGGCCCCGAGGTGCTCACCGGCTCGACCCGGCTGAAGGCCGGAACCAGCCAGAAGCTGATCCTCAACATGCTTTCCACCGCGGCCATGGTCCGGCTCGGCAAGACCTACGGCAACCTGATGGTCGACGTCGCCCCGACCAACCTGAAACTGCTTGACCGTGCCGTCCGGATCGTCCGCGAGGCGACCGGCTGCGACACCGACGAGGCGCGCCGGGCGCTGGACGCGTCCGGCAACCACGCCAAGACGGCGATCGTGATGGTGCTCTGCGCCGTCGACGCCGACCAGGCACGTCGCCGGCTGGCGGCGGCGAACGGCTTCGTCCGCGGTGCCCTCGGGCAGCGCTGACCCTCTCAGATTCTTCCATCGACAAGGAGAACCAGCATGAACTACAACGACCTCGGGCAGCGCATCCTTGGCCTGGTCGGCGGCGCGGACAACATCGACTCCTTCACCAACTGCATGACCCGGCTGCGGCTCAACCTGGTGGACACCTCGCTCGCCGACGTGGACGCCATCAAGGGCCTGGACGGCGTCCTCGGGGTCGTCGAGGGCCAGCAGCTGCAGGTGGTGGTCGGCCCCGGCCACGCCCAGCGGCTCCGGGACGCCTTCGGCGACGAGCTCGGACGCGCCCCGGCGCCCGAGCTGGACGTCGCGTCCGCCGCGGCCGAGGATCTGGAACGGGTGGCCCAGCTCACCAAGGAGAAGGTGAAGGCCCGGCAGAACACCTCGGTGCACGCCGGCTTCCGGCACATCGGCAACATCTTCATCCCGATCATCCCCGGCTTCATCGCCTGCGGCATCGTCGCCTCGATCGCCAACATCTGGAAGGTCGCCGACCCGTCGATCGCCAAGAACGCCTGGTTCCTGGCCTTCGCCGCGGTCGGGTCGATCCTGGTCGGCGGGCTGAACCTGATCGTCGGCCACAACACCGCCAAGGAATTCGGCGGCACCCCGGTGCTCGGCTTCATCGCCGGCGGGGTGCCCTACATGACCGCGCTGGCCGGCATCGCGGCCAGCGGCAGCACCCCGGCGCAGCCGCTGGTGGTCCCGCTCTTCGGGCAGCTCAGCCCGGCCCTGGGCGGCGTGATCGGGGCGATGGCCACCGCCTGGCTGTTCACCGTGATCGAGAAGCGGCTGCGGAAGCTGATCCCGGCCAGCCTGGAGCTGTTCTTCATCCCGGCGATCACCGTCATCGTCGGCGCCGCCGCCAGCGTGCTGGTGTTGATGCCGGTGTCGGCGCTGCTGATGCGCGGGCTGACCTGGCTGCTGGTCGACTTCGGGCTGCAGCAGGGCGGCGTCATCGGCGGCTTCCTGATGGCCAGCCTGTTCCTGCCGATGGTGATGCTCGGCATCCACCAGGGCCTCACCCCGCTGCATGCCCAGCTGATCGCCGACCACGGCTTCACCCAGCTGCTGCCCATCCTGGCGATGGCCGGCGCCGGCCAGGACGGCATGGCGATCGCGGTGTGGCTGAAGACCAAGAACACCAAGCTCAAGCAGATCATCAAGGGCGCGCTGCCGCTGGGTCTGCTGGGCATCGGCGAACCGCTCATCTACGGCGTCTCGCTGCCGCTGTTCTACCCGTTCATCACCGCCTGCCTGGGCGCCGGATTCGGTGGCGCCTTCGTCGCCTGGGGGATGCAGGTCAGCGGCGCGTTCGGGGCGCAGGCGCTCGGTCTGTCCGGCCTGCTGATGACCGGCGTGATCACTCCCGGCATGTGGTGGTGGTACGTGGGCGGCATCCTGATCGGAGCGGTGGCCGGCTTCCTGCTCACCTTCTTCTTCGGCTTCAAGGAGTCGATGGAGTCCCGGCTGGGCTGACCCCGTCCCGATCCCGGTCCCGGCCGCATCGGCCGGGACCGGCACTGCCGAAAGGCCGACATGCTCTACTCGCTCTACCCGACCGACGAGCCGGCGCTGCGTGCCGCGGTGGCGGACGCCGCGCTGCGCGACGGCGACGCGCCGCTGGTCTTCACCTCGCTGCACATCCCCGAGAGCGTGGGACTGCGCGCCTTCGGTGCCGAACTGGCCGGGCTGCACCGCGACCGCGGCATCCGGTTCTGCGCCGACGTGTCGCCGGGCACCCTCGACCTGCTCGGCGTCCGGATCGGTGAACTCGGCCTGCTGCGCGACTGGGGCGTCACCATGGTCCGGATCGACTACGGCTTCGACCCCGAGCAGGTCCGGGCGATCGCGGACGCCGGTGGCTTCCGGGTCGCGGTCAACGCCAGCACCGTGAGCGCCGACGTCCTCGACGCGCTGGACGGGCTGCGTCCCGCCGGCTGGCACAACTTCTATCCCCGGCCGGAGACCGGGCTCGCCGAAGAATTCTTCGCGGCCCAGAATGCGCTGCTGCTCGAGCGCGGGCTGGAGCTCTTCACCTTCATCCCCGGCGAACGCTCCTTCCGGGCGCCGCTGAACCGGGGCCTGCCCACCGTGGAATCGCATCGCCACGCCAACGCGTACCTGAACCACGCCCGGGTGCTGGCGCTCTGCCCGCAGACCCGGGTGGTCTGCGCCGAGGGGACGCTGCTGCCGCGGCACCAGGAGTGGATCCGGCGCCGCGAACAGGACGGCGAGGTGGTGCTGCCGCTGACCGGATTGCATCCCGCCGTCGGCTATCTGCTGGACGAGTCGTGGCGGCTGCGTCCGGAAGGCTCCGCGATCTCGCACCGGATCGAGGGCACCCGTGGACGTCCCACGCCCTCGGACGCGGTCAACGCCGACCGGCGACAGCGGGGCAGCCTGCAGGCCGACCTGGCCGGCACCGGGCGCTACGCCGGCGAGCTGCACCTGATCCGCCGCGATGCGCCGCTGAGCCCCGACCAGGCCCGGGTCGGTGAGGTCGCAGCGCCCTATCGGGGTGTGGTCGAGACGCTGCGGCCCGGCGACCGGGTCCGTTTCGTGGCCGCCTGAAGCGCTGATCCTTCGGTGGTCGAGCTTGTCGAGACCCCTCTGACGCCGCTCGTCGTCGGTCGCTCGACCGGCGGAGATCAGCGCTTCTCCACCTTCACGGCGTCGCGGCTGGCGTCCACCTGGCGCTTGGTCTCGGTGTCGCCGATCGTGGCGAAGGTCAGCAGGGCACTGCGCGAGCCGTCGGTGTGCTGCACCACGAGCACCGTGACGTTGTCCCCGGGGATGGTGCCGAGGTAGTCGACCCGCACCTCGTAGCGGAGTTCCCAGGCGTCCAGCCCGCCCACCCGGAGGGCCTTGCTGGACGTGGCCACCATCCGGCCCTTGCCGGCGTCGTAGAACCGGGTCAGCGAGTCCTCGGCGATGGCGTCCGCCTGCTTCTTCAGCGAGCCGGCCATCGAGCGGGGCTGGATGCCGGCCAGCACCACCTCGCTGACCCAGGTGCCGACGATCCACCGTTGCAGTCCGGTGGCGCAGATCGCCCAGGGAATCGAGCGAACCGGGATCACCGTCCAGCGCGGGTCGCGGATCACCGGCACGCTCAGCCCGCCGCCGTAGAGCCGTCCGTTGACCACCGCGGTGTCGTAGCGGGGGCAGGGCAGGCTGGTCTCCGGGCTCAGTGGGGACGGCGTCCGGGTCGGTGTGGGTGTCGGCGTTGGCGTCCGGGTCGGGGTGGGGGTCCGGGAGGGCGTGGGCCGGCTGCTCTCGTCCCACGCCGAGATCGTCGGACGCGGCGGCGCGCTGCTCGGGGTGGGCGCCGGATCGGCGGCGAACAGTCGCGGCAGCACGAAGGTGGCCAGCAGCGCCAGCACCACCACGCCGGCCAGGATCGCCCAGAGCACCGGGCCCCGGCCGTTGCCGTTCTTGGCGGTGTCACCACCACCGCTGCCACCGCCGGGTGGCGGGGCTCCGGGATCGGCGGACAACTGCTGGCTCCAGGCCGCGCCGTCCCAGTACCGGAACATGCCGGCCTGACCACCGGGATCCGGGTACCAGCCGGCCTGCGCCATCGCCGGTCTCCTTTCGCCTGCCGTCGGCGTGCTGGGCGCCGTCCCGGCCGTCAGGGCAGGGTCAGCACCTCGGCGCCGTCCGCGGTGACCACCAGGGAGTGCTCGAACTGGGCGCAGCGGCTGCCGTCGTTGGTCAGCACAGTCCAGCCGTCGTCCCACATGTGCGAGCGGTAGTCGCCCAGGGTGAGCATCGGCTCGATGGTGAAGGTCATCCCGGGCTGTATCACGGTGGTCAGCGACGGTTCGTCGTAGTGCGGGATCACCAGCCCGGAATGGAAGGCGGTGTGCACCCCGTGACCGGTGTAGTCGCGGACCACGCCGTAGCCGAAGCGCTTGGCGTAGGACTCGATCACCCGTCCGATCACGTTCACCTGGCGACCCGGCCGGACCGCCTTGATCGCCCGGTTCAGCGCCTCCCGGGTGCGGTCGGTGAGATCGCGGGACGCCTGGTCGACCTCGCCGCAGAAGAAGGTGCCGCAGTTGTCGCCGTGGACGCCGCCGATGAAGGCGGTGACGTCGATCTTGACCAGGTCGCCGTCCTGCAGCGGCCGGGTGTCCGGGATGCCGTGGCAGATCACCTCGTTCACCGAGGTGCAGATCGACTTCGGGTAGCCGCGATAGCCCAGGGTGGACGGGTAGGCGCCGTGGTCGCAGAGGAATTCGTGGGCGACCGCGTCCAATTCGTCGGTGGTCACCCCGGGGGCGATGGCGTCGGCCGCGGCGAGCATGGCCTGGGCGGCCAGCCGGCCGGCCACCCGCATCCGTTCGATGACGTCCGGACTCTGCACGTCGGAGCCCCGATAGCGATCCGGGGCGGGGCGTCCGACGTAGTGGGGACGCTCGATCCCGGCCGGCACGGCGCGCTCGGGCGTCACCCGATGAGGCTTGATCGCGGTCACGGGCGCGATCATAGTGGGGGCAGTCGAACCGGGAGGCGATCGCGATGAGCGACGGTGAATGGTACTGGTGCCTGAAGCACCGGGCGGTCGAGCCCTACGAGGGCTGCCGGGCCGAGGACCGACTGGGTCCCTACCCGACCCGCGCGGACGCCGAGCAGGCGCTGGCGAAGGTCCGCGAGCGCAACGACCGCTGGGACCGTGAGGACGACGAGGGGGACGCCGACGCGCCCTCGTTCCTGGGCGGCTGACCCGGGAGCGCCCGTCCAAACCAGGAGTGGGACGTTGGGGACGGTTCCTTTCGTACCGGTCGGGTCGGCTGGTGGGACGTTGGCGACGGTTCCTTTCGTACCGGTCGGGCCGGCTGGTGGGACGTTGGGGACGGTTCCTTTCGTACCGGTTGGCCCCGGCGCTCGTCGAACGGCGACCGATTCCGGCGGCGTCCAGGCTGGTGAGGCGCGGCGGCCCCGAATCGGTCGCCGTTTCACGAGCCAGTTCGCTGCTGCAGGGGGTCCCGGACGCCGGACGCGACGAACGATCGCATGCCGTTTGGTGGATGTAACCCAACTGAAACATGCCGGGCGGCAGACTAGCCGGCATGGATAAGCAGACAGAGTTCGTCCTGCGCACCATGGAGGAGCGCGACGTCCGCTTCGTCCGGCTCTGGTTCACCGACGTCCTGGGGTTTCTGAAGTCGGTGGCGATCGCGCCCGCCGAACTCGAGGGCGCGTTCGCCGAGGGCATCGGCTTCGACGGCTCGGCGATCCAGGGTTTCGCCCGGGTGTACGAGGCCGACATGGTGGCGCACCCCGACGCGTCCACCTTCCAGTTGCTGCCCTGGCGCGGCACCACCCAGGGCACGGCGCGGATGTTCTGCGACATCCGGCTGCCCGACGACTCGCCGGCGTTCGCCGACCCCCGCTACGTGCTGAAGCGGGCGCTGCGCAAGGCGGCCGACATGGGCTTCACCTTCTACACCCACCCCGAGATCGAGTTCTACCTGTTCAAGCAGCCGGTGGTTCCCGGTGAGCCGCCGGTCCCGGTCGACCGGTCCGGCTACTTCGACCACACCACCACCAACGCCGGCACGGACTTCCGCCGCAAGGCGATCACCCTGCTCGAACAGATGGGCATCTCGGTCGAGTTCAGCCATCACGAGGGCGGCCCGGGGCAGCAGGAGATCGACCTGCGCTACGCCGACGCCCTCACCATGGCCGACAACATCATGACCTTCCGGGTGGTGATCAAAGAGGTCGCCGCGATGCAGAACATGTTCGCCTCGTTCATGCCCAAGCCGCTGGAGAACGAGCCCGGCTCGGGCATGCACACCCACCTGTCGCTGTTCGAGGGCGACAGCAACGCCTTCTACGACGCGTCAGCCGAGTACCACCTGTCCAAGATCGGACGCCAGTTCATCGCCGGACTGCTGCGGCACGCCGCCGAGATCGCCGCCGTCACCAACCAGTGGGTGAACTCCTACAAGCGGCTGGTCGGCGGCTCCGAGGCGCCGCGCTACATCTGCTGGGGCCAGAACAACCGGTCGGCGCTGGTCCGGGTGCCGATGTACAAGCCGTCCAAGGGTGCCTCGGCCCGGGTCGAACTGCGCTCCATCGACTCGGCGGCCAACCCGTACCTGGCCTACGCGCTGGTGCTGAACGCGGGACTGGCCGGCATCGAGAACGACTACGAGCTGCCCGAGGGTGCCGAGGACGACGTCTGGTCGCTCAGCGAACGGCAGCGTCAGGCGCTCGGCATCAAGCCGCTGCCGCGCTCCCTGGACACCGCGATCACCCTGATGGAGAACTCCGAGCTGGCCGCCGAGACCCTCGGTGAGCACGTCTTCGACTTCGTGCTGCGCAACAAGCGGGCCGAGTACGAGTCCTACCGGGCCCAGGTCACCCCCTGGGAGCTGCGCACCTCGCTGCCGTCCCTGTGACGTCGTCCCGGCAGACCACGCCCCGACTGACCTCGTCCCGACCAGCCGGACGACACTAGGCCCTCCCTAATCAGTTCTGCCCTCCCGTCGACGGGAGGGCAGAACTGATTAGGGAGGGCCTAGT
>NZ_JASGDE010000095.1:0-21584 GCF_047607385.1 Micropruina sp. | reverse complement strand
GGCTCGGCGGTCACCCGCTGGACGGCGGCCGGTGCCGCGGGCGGCGGTGTGGGCGCGGGATCCGGGACCGCACGGCGCTGGACGGCCATGATCGGCGGCACGGTGACCGGCGGGAGTGAGGTCACCGGCGGGGGCTGGGTGACCGGCGAGGTTGAGGCGACCGGCAGGGCCGGGGTGACTGGCGGGCTCGGGGCAGCCGGCGAGGTTGAGATGACCGGCTGGCCCGCGGCGACGGGCCGGGCAGGAGTGAGCTGCACGGTGGCCGGGGGCGTCGGCACGGCCGGGATCCCCGGGGCGTCCGGAAGCGACGCACGCTGGACGGGCACGGCGAGCGGAGCAGGCGGAGCGGCGGTGAGCTGAGCCGGGGTGAGCGGAGCCGGGGTGCCGGGATGCGAGGCACGCTGCATTGGCAGTCCGATCGGGACCGAGGGGCGCGACGCAGGCTGCTGCACCCCGCGTCCCTCGGTGCTGCGCTGCACCGCGACCGGCAAGCCGGACGGCACCGGGCGGTCCGGCGCGGCCAGCGGGATGTCGCGATCCGCCACGGGCGCGGACGGCTCCGCCGAGCCCGGCTGCGCCAACTCGGCGACAGGTTCCGTCTCATCGGGAGTCGGGGCGTGGGGGGTCGGGGTGTGCCGTTGGAGCACCGGCGGCGGGAAGGACGCCGGCGTCGGCGTGGCCGGCGGCCCGGCCGGTGCCGTGGGCACGACCGGGACCGATCGCTGGAGCACCGGCTGCACAGCCGCGGGGGCGGTCCTCGCACTGGGGAGCGGGTCGATCGCCGGCGCGTCCGGAGGATCCCCCGGTTCGGCGCCCGGGGCGCCCGGTTCGGCGTCCGGGGCGCCCGGTTCGGCGTCCGGGACGCTGGGTTCGGCCGTGGCCGCGGCGTGCCGGAACTCCAGCGGCACCACCGCCCAGTCGTCGCCGGCGGGTTCCCACACCGTCCGGCGTTGCAGCGTCGGCGTCACCAGAGCGTCGGCCAGGCCGCCGACCGAGGGGTCGACGCGATGGCTCGGCGAGGCGAGCAGGCTGGGGTCGGCGAAGGACGCCAGCGAGGCGCGGAACCGGTCGTTGATGGCGACCGGGGCGATCGGCTCGGCCAGCACCCGCTGCAGCGGCGGGATGTCGTCCCACTCCCCGGTCGGGGTGCGCGGCACCGGCGCCGCGGCCGTCCGGCTACCCGGATCGGCAGCGGGGCGTCCCAGCAGCCTGGCCAGCGGACGTTCCCACCACCCCATCTCGTCACCTCCTCACGGGCTCGGTCAGGACTCCTGGATCCGGGTGTTCAGCGCGGCCACCTCGGCCACGAAGCGTTGCCGCTCGGCGTGCTCGAGGTCGAGCAGGTCGTCCCGGGACCAGTGCAGGTAGTAGGCGAGGTACGCGACCTCGGCGTAGAGCCGGTCGGCCGCGTAGGTCGCTATTCCCCCAGGCGGCCCCCGGAGACGTCGACCGCGAAGCGGTGCTCGCAGGCCGGGCAGGTCACCGCCGCCCGGGTGTGGCCTTCGGTGTTCACCCGGCGGTAGAGGTCCTGCAGGAACGCCAGGTCGGCGGCGAACAGGTTCTCCACCACCCCGGCGTGGATGTCCCCGACGGTGCCGATCCGGGTGATCACCCGGGCCAGCAGCACCACCGTCAGATAGGCAGGGTTCTCCCGGACCCGGTCGTCGCGCAGCGGGATCAGCTCGTCGCGGGCGGTGGCCAGCCGCATCACGCCCTCGCGATGCACGGTGCCCGCGTCGTCCAGGTAGCCGCGGGGCAGCACGAAGGAGAACTCCGTGACCAGGGGCTCCGGCGTGGCCTGGGCCGGTTCGGAGTCGTCCGCCGACCCCCTCGGCAGCAGGTCGACCAGTGCACCCCGGCGCATCACTCGACCTCGATGCTCTCGCAGGTCAGCACCAGTTTCTCGGACAGGTAGGACGTGTCCCCGGCCTTGAGGCTGCCGATCTCCAGGCTCTTGGGCCAGGCGTTGGTGAGCTTGTACCGCTTCACCGGGTTGCCCTCGAAGTCGTAGATGATGATCGCGCCGCCGCGGCGGACGTCGCTCATCTTTCCGAACCGGCTGTCCTTGATCCATTTCTCGAAGCTGTTGTCGGCGGTGAGGCCGCGGGTCAGCGTGATGTCGGGTGCTTTCGGACGTCCGGGCAGCCGGCGGAGCTGGAATTTGCCGTCGGCTCCGTTCTCCTTGAACTCGACCACGTCCTGCTCCATCTTGAGGCCGCTGACCTCGGTGATCGATTTGATCGTGATGCCGTCGAACTCGAGTCCGAAGGAGTGGCCGACGCTGCTGTCGCCATCGGGAAGTGCCATGGTGGGTCTGCCTCTCTAGGGATGGTTATTCGCTGACCAGCGAGGTGCCGCCGGAGAACTGGGCGAGCCGGAAGATGACGAACTCGGCCGGCTTGACCGGCGCCACCCCGATCTCGCAGACCACCTGGCCGGCGTCGATGCCTTCCGCGGGGTTGGTCTCGGCGTCGCATTTCACGTAGAAGGCCTCGTCCGGGGTGCTGCCGAAGAGTGCCCCGGCGCGCCATTCCTGTACCAGGAAGGCCGCGATGGTGCGCCGGATCTTCGCCCAGAGCGCCTCGTCGTTCGGCTCGAACACCACCCAGTTGGTGCCGTCCAGGATCGACTCCTCCAGGTAGTTGAACAGCCGGCGCACGTTCAGGTATTGCCACGCCGCGTCCGAGGACAGCGTCCGCGCTCCCCAGACTCGGATGCCGCGGCCCGGGAACGCCCGGATGCAGTTGATCCCCTGCGGGTTGAGCAGGTCGTGCTCGTTGCGGGTGATGTTGATCTCGATGTCGATGGCGCCCCGCACCACCTCGTTGGCGGGGGCCTTGTGGACGCCGCGGGTGCTGTCGTTGCGAGCCCAGATGCCGGCCAGGTGCCCCGCCGGCGGCAGGTAGCCCAGGGTGCCGGTGAGCGGATCCATGGTCTGGATCCACGGCCAGTACAAGGCGGCGTACATCGAGTCGTAGCGCGCCTTGTCGACCCGCCATTCCTTGATCTGCTGGGCGTTGAACCCGGGCGGCGGGTCGAGGATCGCGATCCGGTCGCCCATCAGTTCGCAGTGCGCGATCATCGCGGTCTGCACGGCCTGGACGCCGTCCAGGTCGATGGCGCCCTGCTGGTAGGCGCTCATCAGGTCCGGCACGCACAGCATGGTCACCTCGTCGACGGCCTCCAGGGCCGCGAAGCCGGTGCGTTCGGCGACGTCGCCGACATAATCGTCGGCGCTGAGCCGGGCCGGCGGCGCCGCGGGCGGCGCGACCAGGGTGACCTGGGCGTTCGCCGGACGCTCGACGGCGCCGGGGGCGGTCTCTTCGAGGTTGATCACCTTGGACGCCGCGTTCACCATGGCGACCACGTTCTGCTTGCCCTTGGCCAGGCTGGCCCGGTCGAAGTCCTCGACCACCTCGCCGCCGCGCTTCACCAGCAGCCGGAACATGTCGTCGCTCGGCGACTCACCGCCGGCGTCGGCGATCTCGACGGTCAGCTCTCCAGGCTGGACGCCGGGGTCGATGGCGGCCGCCCGCAGCCGGCCCAACTGCCCACTGGGAGCGCCCGGCAGGGCCCGCGTCCGGCTGGACCGGGCCTGCCCGGCGGCACCGGGCTCTTCACCGATCCGGACGATGTAGCAGTTGCCGCCGCCGTTCTGGAAGTACCCGTACACCGAGTGGGCCAGGTAGCTGCCGGCGATGAACCCGCCGAACGTGGTGGTGAACTGCGTCCAGTTGCTGACCAGCGTCGGCTTGTTGAACGGGCCGGACTCCGCCAGGCCGACGAACCCGGCCACCGCGGTACCCACTCCGGCGAGCGGGCGGGCACCCGCGGCCACTTCCTCGACGTACACCCCGGGAGACTGATAGGTCGGCATCGCTGCGGCTCCTCGCTCGTTGGCTCGTGTTGCACACGCCAGCCTCGCCGTCCACACGATCCGGCGACACGGCCGGACGGACGCTTCCGGGGGCAGTCCCGATTGCCCGAGTGGGCAATCGCCTCAGCGGCCGCGCCATCGGGCGCCGGAACTGGTGACGACAGCGGTCAGCCGGGCCTGGAACATGGCCCGCAATTGGGCCAGCTGCGCGGCGTGCGCCTGCTGCACCGCCGCGATCACCTGATCGCGCCTGGCCAGGCTCGGCGGCAACGCCGGCCAACCGCGGGCGACCGCGTTCCGCGCCCATTCGGCGGTGATCGCATCGACGGTGCGCTGCACCACGCCACCCGGAACGCCGCCGGAATCGAAGGCGTCCTCCAGGCGTTGGTGGATCGCCCGGGCGCGAGCCAGGAATGCCGCGCGGTCGTTCTCCGGATCCTTGGAGAAGTTCCGCGCCCGCCGCAGCGCGCCGATCTCGTCGTCGAACTCGTCCGCCATCCGCCGGATGTTCTCCGCATCGCCTCCGGCGGCGTCCGTCTTCAGGTCGGCGGCGCCGCGGTAGATCAGCACGGTCGTCATGGCGTTGTACTCCGCATCGGTGATCCGCGTCATGCTCATGCCGCGCCGCTGCAGCCGCCCGTCGATCGCCTCGAAGAGCTTGTCGAGGTACGCCTTGGGGATGACGTGCTCGGACTCCAGGTGCCACAGCGGGGCGAACGCTGGGCTCGCTCCGTCCGGCATCCACCGTCCGGTCTGGGCCCGATGGCGCCCCACGTCACCCAGGTTGGGCGGATCGTAGACCTGATGGGAGCCGGCCAGGGCCGCGATCAGCGCCGGATCCTGCTTGATCAGCGCGATCATCCCGTCCACGATCCGTTCCCTGGCTGCAATGGGAGCATCCGGGCCGAGCGCCTGGTAGCGGTCGTTCAGCGACTTGAGTCGATCCAGGTTGGTGATCGGCTGCGGGTTGCCGGACGCCACCATCAGCCGGCCGTCCGGGCCGGTCCAGATGTGGTGGCGGAGGGCGCCGATCGTGAACCGCCGGTCCAGCACAGCGGCCACCTTGCCCTTCACCCAGGCCTTGCCTGCCTCGGCCTTGCCCTTCACCCAGGCCTTGCCGGCAGCCACCTTGGCCTTGACCTTCCTGCCGATGCCCGCGATGCCGCGGATGATCGGCCCGGCGAGCTTCAGGCCGGTCTTGATCACGAAGTCGATCGCCTTGTTCACCGGCTTCTGCAGCTTCTGGATGATCTCGCGGATCTTCTGCCCGATGCCGCCCAGCCCGATCAGGCTGGCCATGAACCCGATGATGATCGGCACCATCTGGCCGAGCACGTCGTTGATCTTGTTCACCACCGCCGAGATGTTGCCAGCGACGATCTCGGCCATCGAGTCGAGAATCGTGTTGACGAATCGGGCCAGCCGGGCGGCGTTGTTCACGAAGAACATCACGATGTCGTAGATCAGCTTGCAGGCCTTGATGAACGCCCCGGCCGGGTTCAGCAGGCCGATCAGCCAGCTGATGCCGGCCGAGATGATCCGGTCCTGGACGAAGTCCTTCACAGAAGCGAAGATCATCTCCTTGATGTTGCCGAGCTTCTCCATCAGCATCTGCCAGAGTCCCCCGACGCCTTCCGGCCCGGCGATCACCTGGAAGATCTCGACGCCCTTCTCGACCGCGCCCATCGCCTTCTCGCCGATCTGCTTGACGACGCGATTGCGGATGTTGGCCCAGGTCAGACCGAAGATCGATGCCAGGAAGCCGATGATGCCCTTGAGGTCGAACGACTTGGGCAGTTCGACGCCGCCCTCGGCGAGCGCCCCGAACAGCCAGCTCATCAGGCCACGGCGCAGGTGACCCAGGAAGTCGTCCTTGAATTTGAGGATGCCGCCCTTGACGCCGGCGATCAGGTTGCCGAGGAACTTCACCGGCGCCTTGATGATCTGCCCGACCACCCCGGCGGCGCGGGACAGCACATTGCTGAGCATCGCGACGAGTTCCCGGATGGTGTTGATCACGCCCTTGATGGCACCGATCGCCTTGTCCACCAGACCGCGGTTCTCGGCCTGCAATTCCTCGATCCGTTCGTCCAAGCCCTTGCGCGCCTCGACGTACCTGGTGGCCAGGCTGTCCACCAGTTCCTGCTGCTTGGAGTCGACGTCGCTCTCCAACTGCTCGAAACGGTCGCCGATCTCTTTGGACGCGTCCGCGCCCACCTTCTGCAGATCTCTCGGCAGCGACGTCACATAGGACGCGATGTCGGCCCGGCCCTTGGCGATCCGGGTCTTCGCGGCGGTCAGGTCGGCACCGACGATGTCGGCGACCCGCGAAATGGTCCGGTTCATCTCCTGCAGGTAGAGCTCGCGGCCGGCCTGGTAGAACTCGTTGACCTTGGCCGGCATCCCCTTGATCTTGTCCCGCAGCCAGCGGAGCTTGCCGAGCCAGCCGCCGTACCGGTCCTTCTTGTAGGCCGACATCTTCGCGTCGACGTAGTTCTCGAATCGTGCCCGGGCGGCCGCTTCGCCGGCGCTGAATTCCTTGTCGACCTTCGGGTCGATGCCGTCCAGGATCTTCTTCACGTCGGCCTCGGTGGCGGTGAAGAGTCCGTCGATCTTGGTGGTCACCTCGGCCCGCTTGGCCTCGTCCTTGGTCTTCGCCTTGCCCTTGTCGGCGACCAGCTGGGCGAGCGCGCCGGCGCGCGAGCTCTGCATGCCGCGCAGGCCCGCGGTGGCGTCGGCCTGCGCCTCGACCTTGCCCTGGCCGATCACCTGCGCCTCCTCGGCCCGGTAGGCGGCCGGCGCGGCGACGGCCTGGGTCGCGGCGGCCTTCTTGTCGGCGAGCGCTTCGGTGAACTGCGGCTCGTTCGACTCGGCCAGCTGCTTCTCGGTGACATCGGCCTCGGCCAGCGCCTCGTTGGCCTGATGGGTGCCGCCGGCCAGGTTCAACTGGTCCGCCGGGGCGGGTTTGGGCACCGCTCCGACCGCCGGGATCGGCGCCGCCGTGCCGGCCGGCTCCGGCCCCATCGGGGTGACCGGCTTGGCGACCGCCTTCGACTCCTCCGGCGCTGCCGCGGTCGCCTCGGCGATGTCGTGCGCCTGGCCGGCTTTGCCGTCGGCGACCATGCCCCTGATCTCGCCCTTGACCTCCGCCGCCTTGCCCGACTCCTTGAATTTGTCGGCCTGGGCCAGCGTGGTGGGGGTCTTCGCCTCGATCGCGGCCTTGACCGCGGTGATGAACGCCTTCTTGTCGAAGCTGCCCGGTCGCTGGGCGTCCATCGTGTCGGCCTTGGCGGCCTTCGCCTGGGCGCCGATGTCGTTGGCGGGCGGCACTGCCGCGTCCTGGGCCTCCTTGGCCTTCGCGGACGCCGGGGCGTGCGCCCGCTGCTGCTTCGCGGTGGCCGCGACCCGTCCGGTGACGGCGACGAAGGCGGCGTCGTCCTCGGGCCGGACCAGGGTGGGTGCGGCGGGCGGCTGGTATGGGTCGACCACGGTCTGCGGCGCCAGTTCCGCCGCGGGCGCGGCGGCCAGCGGCGCCGGAACCGGGGCGGCACCCGTCTTCTTCGCGCCGGCGGCCGATTTCGCGGCCGCCTTGCCGAGCGGGCTGACCGGCGGGGTCGGCTTCGGCGGCGGCACCGGCTTCTTCGCCGGCACCGCACCGGGCCCGAATCCGGTGCTGGTCACGGCCAGCGCGGACGCCGGCGGCCGAACGCCCTCCAGGTCGACCGGAATGCCCAGCGCCTGCGCCGCTTTCAGGCCCTTCTCGACCTTGTCGACGGACGGCTCGTCGCGGTTCAGCTCGGTGCGGGCGTCGGTCATCTCCCGAGCGGCCTGCGGGCCGGGCATTCGCAGTTGCCCGAGCATCAACGCGTTGATCGCCTCGTTGCCGACGGCGCGCTGCAGTTCGAGGATCGCGGCCGGACCGAGCGGGCCGCGGGGACGGGGGCGGGCCGAAGCCTGCCCGCGTCGCAATGCCTGATCGGCGGGTGCGCGGACACGCTCCTGCATCGATGGAGCACGCACCGGACGAGTCTCCCCCCTTCGTGCGTCGGGGGCCAGTGGTCGGCAGGGTCGATCTGCGGGCAGACTTCGCTGCCCGATCGGGCAACGCCGGCCCCCGAGGATCAGGCCGGAGACTCCTCGTCCTCGTCCTCCTCGCGCTGCAGGAACAGGCCCTGCACCGGTTCCTCGTCCTGCTCGCCCTCGTCGGCGGCCTCCCGCTGCACCGGCGCCGGCGCGGCCATCACCCGGTCGGCGTTGGCGGAGGCCTCCCGCTCGAAGCGGTCGGACGGGTCGCTCACCTTGATCCCGCCGGGCGCGGACGTGCCGTCCACCGGCCCGCTGCGCTGCTGGACGACGTGGGTCAGTTCGTGCGCCAGGGTGGTCCGTCCCGCCGTCGAGGACGGGTCGTAGGCGTCCCGCTGGAACACCACGTTCGAGCCGACGGTGTAGGCGTGGGCGTTGACCGCCGTCGCCGAAGCGGCCGCCGCCGCATCGTCGTGGATCCGGACGTCGGAGAAGTCGTGCCCGAGCCGGGCCTCCATGTCCTCGCGGACGTCGGGCTCCAGCGGCCGGCCGCCGGAGTTGATCACGTCGTGCACCGGCGAGCGCTCGTCCTCCATCAGCTGCGCCACCGCGCCGTTGCCGGCGGTGCGCTGCAGCCCGAGGATCGCGTCCGGGTCGAGGACGTCGGCGCGCCCGTGACCGGCGGCCTGGCCGGCCATCGTCGCCCCGTCGCCGTCGATCCGCGCCCCCTTCGGACGCAGGGTCGCGATGCGCTCGTCGGACAGGTGGTCGTGCATGGTGGCGCCTCCCTTGTGCGCTGTGCCGTGAGGCACTGGGTCTCAGCGTGGCACCGCGCCGCGACCGGCGGAAGCTCTGCCCGCGCACACCCGACTGCCCCTTCGGGCACCGCCGCGGCGATCACAGCGAGGCGTAGAACCGGCCGAACTCGCGCTCCAGCACCAGCCGGCCGAGCTTGCGGTACTCCTGCTCGACGGCCGCCACCACCAGCCGCATGGTCACCGGCCCGCCCTCCGCGGCGGCCAGATAGGCGGCGGTGGTGGCCGCCGACCGGATGTTGCCGCCGGCCAGTTCGAACGCCTCGGCGAGGAAGTCCAGGTCGAGGTCGTCGGCGACCGGCAGCGGAGCCGCCAGGCAGTGCTCCCACAGGGCACGGCGCAGCTCCTCGGTGGGTGACGGGAAGTCGATGATCGCGTCCAGCCGCCGGGTGAACGCCTCGTCGATGTTGGCGCGCAGGTTGGTGGCCAGCACCGCCAGCCCGTCGAAGGTCTCCAGCCGTTGCAGCAGGTAGGCGCTCTCGATGTTGGCGTAGCGGTCGTGGGCGTCCTTGACGTCGCTGCGCTTGCCGAAGATGGCGTCCGCCTCGTCGAAGAACAGCACCGCGTTCACCCCGCCCGCCTCGGCGAAGATGCGTTCCAGGTTCTTCTCGGTCTCGCCGACGTACTTGTCGACCACCGTGGCCAGGTTCACCGTGTACAGGTCGAGCCCCAGATCGCCGGCGATCACCTCCGCCGACAGCGTCTTCCCGGTGCCGGAATCGCCCGCGAACAGCGCCGTCACACCGCGTCCGCGCCCGCCGCCGCGGCGCATCCGCCACTCCGCCAGCACCGTGTCCCGGTGCCGGGCCCGCGCCGTCAGGTCGGCCAGGGCGCGCCGCACGTTGGGCGTCACCACCAGGTCGTCCCAGCCGACCTCGGGTTCGATCCGCCGGGCCAGCCGCTCCAGCCCGGCGGCGTTCTGGGCCCGGACGCCGCGGCGCAGGTCGTCGGCGGTGATCACCCCGTCGCGCAGCGAGGCGGCGATCCCGGCCGCCTCGATCGCCCGGCGCACCTGCGCCGGGCCGAGCGCGAGATGACCGGCCAGCGCGGACGGGTCCAGCCGGTCGGCGGCACCACCCGCCGCGGCCAGCTGCCCGGCCCACAGCCCGAGCCGGTCGGAAACGGTGAGCACCGGCGCGTCCACGGTCAACGGGGTGGCCCCCGACCACTGCGGATCCCAACTGGCCGATCCGGCCAGCAGCACCGGGACGCCGCATTCGCTCAGCCGGCGGACGATGTCCGGGTGCGTCTGGGCCAGCTGCTCCACCGGGGCGGCGACCAGTCCGGCGTCGCGCAGCACCGCCTCCCGGACGGCCAGCCGGGCCACCGCGTGCGGCTCGGGCGCGGCGACCACCCGGGTCAGGTCGAGCACCACCGCCCCGCGTCCGGCCTCCAGCAATGCCGCGGACGCCGTGGCGGCCCCGCTGCCGAGCAGCCGTTCCCGCAGATGGACCAGCGCCACGCCGTTGGCCAGCGCCCCGGCCAGCTGCCGCGACAACGGCGACACGTGCGCGTCGGCGTCGCCCAGCACACCGACCAGCGCCGCGTCGGGGGTGTCGTCCCCGAGCAGGTGGGCGATCACCCGGTCCGGCACCCGCAGCGCCCGCCCCAGCAGCGGCCGGTCGGCGTCCTCGACCACCACCAACCCGTGCCGGACCAGCGGCCGGCTGGGTTTCAGCCGTCCCCGGGCCTGGGCGGACAGCAGCGCCGCGCCGGCCAGCTGCAGGGCCAGCCCCACCGATGCCCGCCGCCGGGTCACGTCGTCGTTCAGGTAGCCGTAGAGCCGCTCGAACCGCGGGTCGAGGTCCGGCATGGCCGCGATCAGCAGCAGTTCGACGTCGAGCGGGGTCAGTCCGGCGCTGCGCGCCAACCGGAGCAGCCGGACCTCCGGGCCGGCCTCGCCGTCCAGGGCGTCGATCTGGTCGGCGGTCACCGGCATCGGACGGTCCGGGCCGCCGTCCAGCAGCCGATCGATCGCCTCGTCGCTGAGATAGAGCCCGCGGAAGGCGTCATCGGGATTCGGGTCGCCGGCCCGGCGCTCGTCGATCAGCGTCCGGACCCGCCACTCCACCAGGGCAGCCCGGCCGACCAGGTGACCGAGCGAATCGGTCATCGGGTTCTCTTGATGGTCAGCCGGCCGCGCCGGCGCATCGCCACCCGGCCCGGCCCGTGGATCCGCTGCGCGGGGGCCCCGGCGCGCCGTTCGGCGTCCTCGGTGCCCGCCTCGATGGACAGGCTGACCCGCTCCGTGCCGGGGAAGCCGTTGCTGCCGCTCAGCGTGAACAGCGGCGGAACCTCCACCGGCGGACCGACCGGGAACTGCTGCCCGGTGTCGACCGGCGCGCTGACCACCACGTCGATGGACGGCTTCAGCTCGCCGCCGAGCGCCGACCAGACGTCCGCGAAGCCGCGGTCCTCGGGCGGCGGCAGCCCCACCGTCAGCGGCACCGGCAGGCCCAGCTCGGCCAGCGGCCCGGTCAGCAGCTCGGCGGGCAGGGCGTCGAAGCGCAGGAACGCCCCGAGCAGCGCCGACAACAGCCGGTGTTCGTCCTCGGGGCGCTGGGTCCAGGCGGTGACCAGATAGGACAGTTTGAAGTGGCGCGGCGGCAGGTGGCGTCCGACGATCCGGGTCTGCTCGGCGTTGTACTCGTTCAGCACGCCGCGTTCCCGGCGCCGCAGATCCTCGCGGATGTCGTACAGGTAGACGTCCACGGTGGGCGCGTTGCGGCGTCCGGCCCATTCCCGGGTCGGGGCATCGAAGACCACCTCGACATCGCGGATCCCGGTCTCGCGGTCGATCAGCGCGCGGAGCGCGGCGTCCACCTCGTGGATCATGTGCCCAGTCTGGTCGCGCAGGCCCGGCCGCGGAGCCGTCCGCGGGGCATCGTATTGTGCCCCTTCGGGCATCCCGATCGTTGCAGCGGCGAATAGGATCGGCCTGTGGCGGACCCTGTCATCAGCCTGGACGCCGAGCTCACGTCGGTGCAGCCCGGGGGCCAGGCGCGCGTCAAGGTCACCGTCCGCAATACCGGCAGTGTGGTCGAGGGCTACCAGCTGCAGGTGCTGGGCCCGTCCGCGGCCTGGTCGCGGGTGGAGCCCGCGGAGGTCTCGGTCTATCCCCAGCAGGAGGCGACGGTCAGCGTCGTGTTCCAGCCGCCCGTCGGCGGCGTGATCGGGGGACGGCACGGTTACGGCGTGATCGCGCGATCCACCCTCGACCAGCAGTTCAGCGCGGTCGCGGAGGGCGTCGTCGAGGTCGCCGAGGTGGTCAGCGTGCAGGCCGGGGTGACGCCGGTCACCTCCTCCGGCTACTGGCAGGGCCGGCACCGGGTCACCCTGACCAACACCGGCAACGCCGTCGTCCAGTTGCGGGTGGACGCCGCCGACCCCGACGAGACGCTCGGTTTCCGGATCGCCCCGGCGCAGCTGACCATGCCGCCGGGCGGACGCGCCGAGGTCGAGGTGCGGGCCATCGCCAAGCGCGCCTTCCTGTGGCGGACGCCGGCCCGCCGCCCCTTCCGGGTGTTCGGGCTGCGCCCCGACGGCCAGCCGGTGTCCACCACCGAGGCCGCGTTCAACCAGCGGCCCTCGGGCTGGATGGCGGTCACCGGCGGCGCGGTGATCCTGCTGGTGGTGCTGGCCCTGCTCACCCCGCAGCTGCTGCCCCGGTTCGTCGGCACCGCCGCCCTGCCGATCCCGTCGCTGGCCGCCCGCGGCGCCCCGCCGGCGCCGGTGATCACGAAGGTCACCGCCGTCGACCACGCCACCGCGCGGGTGGACTGGGACAACCTGGAGGGCGCCACCCGATACCGGCTGCAGCTGACCGACCCCAACGGCACCGTCTCCACCGATCCGCAGGAGCTGTCCGGCGACCGCAACTCGGCGATCGTGCCGAACCTGGCGCCGGCCGCCGCGGACCGCACGGTCTGCTTCAAGCTGATGGTGACCCGGGGCGGCAAGGACTCCGCCTGGTCGGATCCGAAGTGCATCAAGCTGCCACCCGTCCCGGCCACCCCGACCCCGACGCCGACGCCGACACCCACGCCGGTCGACACCGATCAGCCGCCGTTGACGGCCGTGTACGGCGCGGAGGCGATCGACGGCAACACCGACGCCTGGCCGTGGCAGGCCGAGGCGTCCGCGCAGTACCTGGTCACCCAGACCGTGCCGACCGACGTCAACGGCAAGGTGTACCTGAAGTGGGACGAGGGGGCGCTCTACGTGATGGCCAAGGTGAACGACCTGACCCCCACCGCGCCCGCCGCGACGGACCGCTCCACGATCTGGCGCGGTGACGCCATCACGGTGGAGCTCGGCCTGGCCCGCCCCACCTCGATCACCGAGAACCTGCGGGACTCGGACCGCTACTACATGTTCGGCTACCGCACCCCGCCGAAGACTCCCCCGTTCGTCACCGACGCCGTGGTCGGCGTGCAGGGGCCGAGCCGCAGCCACACCTCCTTCGACAGCCGCCTCGACCTCGGCCAGGTCACCGCCGCGATCGCCACCAGCCCCGACGGCGGCTACCTGCTGGAGGCCCGGATCCCGTGGCCGTTCCGGCAGTTCAGCCCGCGCAGCGGGATGGAACTCGCCGCGAACGTGAACATCAGCGACCGCAAGGGCGACAAGACGGCCATGGTGTCCACCAACACGCAGCGGGCCGGGAACCAGGGCCACCCCGCGTACTGGCAGCGGGTCGTGCTGTCCTGACCGGTGCCAATGGGCAATTCAGCCCCCTTCCGGCGACATCCAGGGCAGGATTAGTCTCGTTCCCCCACCGTAGGTAGGAGGCTGTCATGCCCAGTTACCTGGCGATCCCGGGGATCCCCGGGGATTCGGTCGCGAGCCGCCACGAGGGCGCGATCGAGGTGCGGAGCTGGAGCTTCGGCTGCTCGCTGGCCACCGGCAATTTCGGCACCGGCACCCGCACCAACCGGCCCGACTTCACCGAACTCACCCTGAGCTGTCGCAGCGGCACCGCGTCCCCGCGGCTGCTGGAGGCCTGCGCCACCGGACGCGCGATCCCCGAGGCGGTGCTGAGCCGGGAACAGGGCCTGGGCCGGTCCGGGACGACCGCCGAACTCCGCCTCGCCGACGTCCGGGTCAGCGGCTACACGGTGACCGGGGACGACGAGCTGCTGCTCGACGAGTTCCGGCTCAGCTTCGCCTCGGTCACCTTCACCGTCCGGGTGCCCCAGGCGGACGGACGGGCCGGCGACACGGTGACCACCACCCAGCCGTCCACCGACTCACCGGTGCCCATCCCGGCCAGCGGCGGGATCTGGCGGCCGCGGGAGCACATCCAGGATCGTTGAGCCTGCCTGCTGGCTCGGGAGGAGTCGTCATGGACCCGGTCGTTGTCCTCGATGCCGCGATGTCCGTGGCTGCCGCCCGCGAGGCGATGCGGTTGGCGAATGCGCAGCAGATGGTGGCGATCCGGCGCCGCGACCCGCGCACCGCCGGCCGGACGCTGTGGTACTCGCTGAGTCCCGAGGAACGCGACCGGGTGTTCGGCGCCGGCCTGGACGACCGGATGCCGCTCGGCGTCTCGCTGGATCTGCACGAGCACGGCGCGGACGAGGTGCGCGAGCTCACCGCCGACGACGTGCTGGACGGTCGCTGGACCGGGCTGGTGGTGGACGGCGGCCGGGCCGTCGGCTGGATGCAGGGCAGGCCCGACGACCGCGGCCCGACCCGCGGCATCGACTTCGCCCCTCAGGGCGGCCACCGGGCCGAACCGCCCGGCGAAGAGCAGGCCGAGCAGCAGGCCGAGCCGGTCGCCGCCTACCCGCGGGTGGACGTCCCCGAGAAGGTCGGCTCCGGGGCCTCGTTCCCGGTGCGGGTGGGGCTCGCCGCGCAGGTTCAGCCGGGCATGCCGGCCGAACAGCAGGCGTTCGTGCTGGCCCGCGACACCCGCCGCCTGGACGTGTTGATCAAGGCCGAGAACTTCACCGTCGGCCAGGTCCGGCACACCCTGGAGGTCGACCCGTCGGACCTGGCCGCGCACACCGTCAGCATCGACGTCACCGCGCCCGCCGTCACCGAGCCGTGGCAGGGCCGGATCGAGATCGAGTACGCCGCGGCCGGCATGCTGATCGGCACCGCCTGGCGGGAGCTGACCGTCGAGCCGGGCGCCCCGGCCGGCGCGCCGGCGTCCACCCAGGGTGGGGTCGTGGCGGTCAACCTGGCCCCGCAGCCGCCGATCGACCTGACCGTGTCGATCAGCCGCGGCGAGCGCGCCGGCACCTTCCTGTGGTCGTTCGTCACCCCGCATCCGGTGCCGCTGCCGGACGAGCAGGTGATCACCGAACTGGACGGCGAGATCGCCGAGACCTTCGCGCTGCGCGTGATCCTGGCGATGCACAAGGCGAATCACGACCCGAACGCGGAGTCGAAGGTCAACGGGGTCGCCTGGGACATCGCCAACGCCGCGATGCCGACGCAGTTCTGGCAGGTGCTCGCCGCGGTCTGGCGGATCGCCAAGGACGCCGGGCGGCTGCCCAGCCTGCTGCTGGTCTCGCAGGAGGCCCTGGTGCCCTGGGAGCTGGCCACCACCGACGCGGACTACATCGTCGATCGCACCCTGGTCGATCCGTCCGCGCCCCAGGTGCTCGGCGCGCAGGTGGTCGTCGGACGCTGGCGTCCGGCCGGTCCGGAGACGCCGTCCGGTGTGCGTCGGCCCAGCACCACCCCCGCCGACGCGATCGCCGTCGCCGGGCTGGCCGTGGTGGTCGGCGAGTACGGGGTGGCGTCCGGCCTGCCGCAGCTGCCGGAGGCGGTGGCCGAGGGCCAGGCGTTGACCACCGGCTACCCGCCGTCGGCCTGGGTGAAGGGCACCGCGTCCGAGATGGCCACCCTGCTGAAGGGCGAATACACCGATCGGGGGGTTCCGCTGAACGCCCAGGTGCTGCACGTGGCCGCGCACGGAGAGGCCGACCCCGACCGGCACGGGCAGGGCGGCGTGCTGCTGTCGGACACCGCGGTCCGGATCGACGAGACGATCGTGCTGGGCTCGGCGTTCACCCGGACCGCCGCACCGATGGTGTTCCTGAATTGCTGCCAGCTGGCCAGCGACTCCGGCGGCTCGCTGGTCGAGGGCGGCCTGGCCACCGCGTTCCTGCGGGCCGGCGCCCGGGCCTTCATCGCGCCGCTGTGGAGCGTGACCGACAGCGTCGCCAAGGAGACCGCGCTGATCTTCTACCAGGAGACCCTCGGCAAGGGACGTCCGGTCGGCGCGGTGATGCGGGAGCTGCGGGCCCGGTTCTCCAGCTTCCCGGGCAAGGACGAGACCACCCCGCTGGCCTACGCCTACTACGGGCATCCCGGTTTGATCCTGACCAGGCAGGAGGCGCACTGATGGCGAACCTCGACGGCAGTTCCCGGCAGGTCAGCCTGGGCCGGGGCATCACGGTGCGGGCTCCCGGGCTGCGCGGTCGGGTCGATCTGCACGACGTGACAGCAGGCTCCGACACCCGCGCCCCGGACGTGGACGGCTCCGGCGCGGCGCTGGACGCCGCACTCACCCGGGAGGGGTTCCTGCGGCTGCGGGTGATCACCCTGGACGTCGCCCCGGTGCCGCACGCCCCGGCCGGCGACGTGCGGTCCCCGGGCTCCGGCCTGGACGGCATGGAGGTCACCGTCCCCGATCTCGGCGCCGACGTCGCCCAGGTGCTGCTGGGGGTGGACGAGAACGGCGTGGTCAGCTGGAACTTCCCGGTGGACGCGGGCGGCGTCGTCCGGTTCGTTGTGCCGGCCTTCGCCACCACCCCCGATCCCGGCCACGCGGCGTCCCGCGGCGTGTTCGGGCTGGTCGGCCGCAAGGTGCTGGAACTGGTCGCGCTGCCGCTGGCCGAGCTGGTGGTGCCGCCGCTGGCCGGGGCCGCGGCCCGGCTGTGGGAGTCGAAGTCGCGGATCGCGCGGGCGCGTCCGTTCGGAGTGGACAACTACACCAGCGCCGAGGTGCCCAGCCTGACCGACGCCGACTGGGCGCGGCTGGCGTCCGGGCCCAGCCTGTGGTTCGTGCACGGCACCTTCGTCACCAGCCACACCGCGTTCGCCGCGTTCCCGCCCGACCTGTTGGCCGCGCTCGGCGACCACTACGAGGGACGGGTGGCGGCGATCGACCACCACACCCTGGGGCTCGATCCGATCGGGAACGCCGAGCTGGTTCGCGAACTGGTGCCGGACGGCGTCCAGATCCAGGCCGACATCGTCTGCCACAGCCGCGGCGGCCTGGTCAGCCGGGCGCTGGCCGGGCAGCGCACCGAGCCGGTGTTCGACGTCCGCCGGATCGTGCACGTGGCGAGCGCGAACCACGGCACCGCGCTGGCCACGCCGAGCAATCTGGTGCCGTTCATCGACCGGGTGACCACCATGGTGAACCTGCTGCCGGACGGGGCGGCGTCCGTTGTCGAGGCCACCCTGACCTCGGTGCTGGTGGTGGTGAAGATCATCGCCAAGTACGGGCTGACCGGCATTCCGGGACTGGCCGCGATGGATTCCGCGGGCGACTTCCTGGCCGGCTTCAACGCCTCCGAACTGCCGGTGGAGCAGTTCGCCGTCGCCGCCGACTTCAGCCCGTCCGGCGGCTGGCGGGCGATGACGATGAAGGCGGTGGAGAACGCGGTGGTCGACCGGGTCTTCGGCAACCTGCCCAACGACCTGGTGGTGCCGACCGCCGGCGTCTACCAGGGCGACGACGCGATGCAGATCCGCGAGGACCGTCGCCTGGTGCTGCCCCGGGAGCGCGGCGTCTACCACGCCAGCTTCTTCGGCCAACGTGACGTGGCCGGCCAGATCGCGGCCTGGCTGACCGGATAGGAGCAGATCATGGCGGCGCCGGACTACCTGGATTTCGACCTCGAGGTCGAGCCGACCGCGACGCCCGGCAACTATCAGGTCTCGGTGCTGTCCTCGCCCAGCGGTGAGGCGTCCGCCACCATGGTGTTCCCGTTCAACCCGGACGCCCTGGAGAACGTGATCCTGAAGCTGGGCCGGACCCGCTCCGGCGTCCGGGCGATCGGCTCGCCGAGCCAGCTGCTGGCCAAGCAATTCGGCGGCACCCTGTACGACGCCCTGTTCGCCGGCGAGGTGGGCATCTGCTTCCGGCGCAGCCTGGACGCTGCGGCGTCCGCCGGGAAAGGGTTGCGGGTGCGGCTGCGGCTGGGCGACGTGCCGCAGCTGGCGGACGTGCCCTGGGAGTACCTGTACCCGACCGGGTTGAAGCAGTTCCTGGTGCTGTCCACCAAGACCCCGGTGGTGCGCTACCTGGAGTTGCCGCGTCCGGTGCCGCCGATCACGGTCACCCCGCCGCTGCAGGTGCTGGTGGTGGTCGCCTCGCCCACCAACCTGGCCACCCTGGACGTGAACGCCGAGGTGCAGCGGATCCGCGCCGCGCTGGCCGGGCTGGAGCAGTCCGGCCAGCTCAGCATCACCGTGGTGCCGAACGGGACGCTGGCCGAGTTGCGCCGGGTGCTGCGCCGCGGCGGCTTCCACGTGCTGCACTTCATCGGTCACGGCGGCTTCAACGACAGCACCGGCGAGGGCATGCTGGCCTTCGAGGACGACAACCGGCTCGCCCACCTGGTGTCGGGTTCCGACCTGGCCACCATGATCCACGATCACGACACGCTGCGGCTGGTGCTGCTGAACGCCTGCGAGGGCGCCCGCCAGTCGCCGGCCGATCCGCTCGGCGGGGTGGCGCAGAGCCTGGTGGTGCAGGGCGTCCCGGCGGTGGTGGCGATGCAGTTCGAGATCACCGACGCCGCCGCCACCGTGTTCAGTGCGGAGTTCTACGCGGCGATCGCGGACGGCTACCCGATCGACGCGGCCCTGGCCGAGGCCCGGGTGGCGGTGTTCAGCGACGACAACGACGTGGAGTGGGGCACCCCGGTGCTCTACCTGCGGGCCAGTGACGGCCGGATCTTCGACGTCGCCGGGCATCCCCAGCCGGTGTCGCCGCCGGTGTTGTCTCCGCCGGTGTCGCCGCCGCCGGTCGCCGAGCCTGCGGTGCCGCCCCCGTCCCGTTCCGGGCCGAAGTGGGCGTTGCTGGCCGTTGTCGCGGCCGTGCTGGCGGTCGCGGTGTTCTTCGCCTGGCGCTCCTTCTTCCCGGGTGGGACGCCGGGCGCGGTGGGCTCGCCGAGCCCCGGCCCGAGCCTGTCGCCGAGCAGTTCCGGCAGCCCGACGCCGGGCCGCAGTACCGCGTCCCTGCCCCCGGTGCGCGCGGTCCCGGCGCTGCAGGCGCTGCGCGGCAAGGTGAAGATCGACGGCGACAGCGGCGACTGGCAGTGGCAGCTGGTGTCCCGGGCCGAACATCAGATCGCCGGCACCAGCACGGCCACCGCGGACATCTACCTGATGTGGGACGACCAGGCGCTCTACCTGCTCGCCGTGGTCGAGGATTCCGACCCTCGCGCACCCGATCCGAAGCAGCCCGGCCGGGTGTTCCGCGGCGATTCGGTGATCCTGGAGCTGGGCCCGGACAAGAGCAAACTCGGCGCCGCCGATCTCGCCCGTCCCACCGACGCGTACTACATGTTCGGGGTGCCGGCCGGCGCGGAGACCCAGCCGTTGCGCGGCATTCTGGGACCGAACGCCAGGCGCAACTCGTTCGACCTGGCGCGCGACGCGTCCGCCCTGGAGGCGGCGATGGCGCCGACCAGCACCGGCTACCTGCTCGAGGCGCGGATCCCGTGGTCGACGACGCGGCTCAACGGCATTCGGGCCGGGACGGTGCTGGCCGCCAACGTGCAGGTCTCCGAACGCCAGAGCGGCGGCTACGGCAACCTCGGCATGCGCAGCACCAATCCGCAGCGGACCGCGGACGTCCGGGCGCGTCCGGCCTATTGGCAGGCACTCGAACTGCGGGCCTGATCGCGGCATTAGGCTGCTGCCATGGCACTGCCCACCCTCGATGCCACCGAACAACGGATCATCGGCAGCCTGCTGGAGAAGCAGCGCACCGTGCCGTCCAGCTACCCGCTCAGCCTGAACGCGCTGCGGGTGGCCTGCAATCAGACCTCCAGCCGCGAGCCGGTCACCGACTTCGACGACGCGACGATCGAGACCGCGGCTCGTGAGCTGAAGACGCGCGGGCTGCTCCGGATCGTCTGGGCCGGCAAGGGGTCGCGGACGCTGAAGTACCACCAGCTGCTGGACGAGGTGCTCAGCCTGCAACCCGACGAGCGGGCCCTGATCACCGTGCTACTGCTGCGCGGGCCGCAGGCGCCGGGCGAGTTGAAGACCCGGACCGAACGGCTGCATCCGTTCGCCGACCGGGACGCCGTGGAGCAGGTGCTGCGCCGGATGGCGGCCCTGCCGGATCCGCTGGTGCGGGAACTGGAGCGGCGTCCGGGCCAGCAGGACCGGCGCTGGGTGCACCTGCTGGGTCCGGTTGCGGAGTCGGCCGGCCCGGTCGCCGCTGTCCCGGCGGTGGATCGGGACGTGGTGCTGGCCGACGGCGCCGGCGTCCGCGACCAACGCGTCCGGGAAACCTACGACCAGGTGGCGCAGGCCTATTTCGAGCGGCTCGGCGACGAACTGGTCGAGCGTCCGTTCGATGTCTGGCTGCTGGAGCGGGTGGCGTCGCTGGCCGGTTCGAACCCGATCGTCGACGTCGGCTGCGGCCCGGGTCACATCGCCGCCTTCCTGGCCGACACGGGCGCGTCGGTGAGCGGCGTCGACCTGTCCCCGGCCATGGTGGCGGTGGCGTCCCGCGAGTTCCCCGATCTGGACTTCGAGGTGGGCAACCTGTTCACCCTGCTGAAGCCGCGAACGGCGGCCGGCTGGGGCGCCGCGGTGGCCTGGTATTCGCTGGTGCATCTGGCCGGCTCGGAGTTGGCGCCGGCGGTCGCCGCGTTGGCCCGGACGCTGGCGCCGGGCGGGGTGCTGGCGGTCGCCGTGCACGCCGGGGACGAGGTGCGCCGGGTCACCGAGCTGGTCGGCGAATCGGTGGAGTTGGACTTCGTGCTGCACGATCAGGGGCAGCTGTTGGCGGCGTTCGCGGCGGCCGGACTGACCGGCGTCGAGTGGTACCGGCGCGGGCCGTCCGGTGACGAGGCGTCCACCGAGCGACTGTACGTGCTGGGCCGGCTTGGCTGATCTCCGGCCTTGTGCAGCCGGGGAGGCTGGACGGCGTGCCGTTCACCTTCTTCCATCCCGCCGCGGTCGTCACGACCCTGGTTGTTCTGGCTGGTCACCGCGCTGACCGCGATCGCCCTGGCCGGCGTCCGGACGCTCGTCGATCCCGGTTGGGCACGGCTGTCGACCGTGATCGCCACGCTGATCTCAGGGTGCCTTCTCGGCGTTCTGGCCGCGTCGATCGGGTCGCGTGTCCAGCACCCAGGCGAAGGTGCGTTCGAGGGGTGACCAGTGGGAGAGGTCGGTGGTGCCTCTCGGTGTGACGCGGTACTGCTGGTTGGTGGGTGATTTCCACCAGAAGGTGCCGGGTCGGGGTTGTCGGAGTGTCCAGCGGCCTGTGGTTTTGGCGCGGTGGACGGTTCGGGTGAGTGGTCCGAGGTTGCCGGGCCGGGTCTGCTGGTCGGCGCCGGGCAGGTAGGGCTGGGTGTGGTCGAGGTCGATCCCGCGGGCTGTGCGGGAGGAGTGGGGGAATACTTCGCACACGTCGCGTAGCACGACGGTTTCGCGGATGCGGTTGGGGATTTCGTAGCTGTCGACGGCTTGTTCGGTGTCGCCGTGCAGGACGGGGGTGATGGTGATCCGGTGGGTGCTGAACAGTTCAGCCAGTTGGCTACGGGTGATGGGTCCGAGGGTTTCGGAGCGGGCAACGACACTGTCGGTGGCCTCGGCAGAGGTGGTCGTGTCCGTACCGGCCGTACAGCCACAACCGTGCCGCTGCCCGGTGACCATCT
>NZ_JASGDE010000094.1:0-14421 GCF_047607385.1 Micropruina sp. | reverse complement strand
TGGCCGGTCTGGCCGCCGGCGCCGCGCTCGCCCTGCCGCGCCGGCGACACCCGGCCGGGCCGCTGATCGCGCTGCTGGTTCTCACCGGGCTGCTGATCGGCGCCATCGCGCTGCGGGTGATAATGCTCCGGTGAACACCGGCGAGCTGGCCCGGCTGCTGCGCGGCCGGCGATGGGTGGCGCTGACCGGAGCGGGGATCAGCACCGACTCCGGCATCCCCGACTACCGCGGCGCCGACGCGCGCCCGACCAACCCGATCCAGTACGACGACTTCCTGCGCTCCGCCGACGTCCGGCGCCGCTACTGGGCGCGTTCCCTGCTCGGCTTCCGCAGCTTCGGTCGGGCCCGGCCCAACGCCGGTCACCGAGCCCTGGCCGGGCTGACCGCGCAGGGGCTGAGCACCGTGATCACCCAGAACGTGGACGGCCTGCACGGTGCCGCCGGCAGCCCGGACGTGCTCGACCTGCACGGCCGGATCGACCGGGTGGTCTGCCTGGACTGCGGCGCCGCCTCACCCCGGACGTCCCTGCAACGACGCCTGGAGCAGGCCAATCCGGGCCTGCACGGCGATCTCGCGGCCGGCAAGGCCGAGATGGACGACGGCCGGCTGCGGCCCGACGGGGACGCCGTGGTGGAGCAGTGGGGCGACTTCGTGGTGCTGCCCTGCGAGCACTGCGGCGGCGTCCTGAAGCCGGACGTGGTGTTCTTCGGCGAGTCCGTTCCGCGTCCGCGGGTGGCGGACGCCTATGCGGCCGTGGACGCGGCCGAGGCCCTGCTGGTGGCCGGTTCGTCGCTGACCGTGATGTCCGGCCTGCGCTTCGTCCGGCACGCCGCCAAGGCCGGCAAGCCGGTGGCGATCGTCAACCGGGGCCGCACCCGCGGTGACGAACTGGCCGCCGTCCGACTCGACGCCGGCTGCTCCGAAACACTGTCCGACCTTGTGAACGCGCTGTGAATGACGTCTCGAGTGGCCATCCGCTCAGGAAGGTGCCCTACAGTGGCTGACAGCATTCGGCCTAACGGAAGGGCGTCCGTGGGCAATCCATGGCTTTCTGCCCGTGCCCGGGCGAATCCGCTGTCCGACCTGCTCTCAGGTCTCGGCCTGCTGATCACCGGCGCGGGTCTTGTGCTGCGCCGAGCCCGGCTGTTCGGCCTGGGTCTCATCCCGCCGCTGATCACCTCGGTGCTGTTCGTGGCGTTGTTCGCCACCGCCAGCTTCCTGTCGCAGCGGATCGCCGTCTGGCTGACCCCGTTCGCGGACGGCTGGCCCGGGGTGGAGGCGCTGCGGGCGCTGGTGTCGCTGCTGGTCATCGCGATCAGCGGGCTGCTGCTGGTGCTGCTGTTCACCGCCACCACGCTGGCCCTCGGCGCCCCGCTGTACGACCGGATCTCCGAGGAGGTGGACGCCCACGCCGGCAACTACAACGCTGCCCCGTCCGAGAGCTGGCTGCACGCCCTGTGGTCCACCCTCACCCTGCTGCTCAAGGTGGTGGCGATCACCTTGCCGGTCGGCCTGCTCTTCCTGCTGGTCGGGCTGATCCCGGTGATCGGCGGGGTACTGGCGGCGATCGGCTCGGCGCTGTTCGGCGGCTGGATGGTCACCCTGGAGATGATCGGCTCGCCGGCCGGACGCCGCGGCATCCGCACCCTGGCCCAGCGGCAACGGCTGCTCTGCCGCGACCCCTGGCTGGTGCTCGGTTTCGGCGTGCCGACCTTCCTGCTGCTGTCGATTCCGGCGCTGTCGCTGCTGCTGTTCCCGATCGCCACCGCGGCCGGAACCCTGCTCACCCGACGGCTTGTCGCGCGCTGACGAAGGCGTCGACAGCTGCACCCTCATCCGCGCAGCACCACCATCACCGGCACAATCGGGTGGCTGCCGGCAAACAACCCAAAGCCGCCGTCCTCCATCAACTCGCTCAACAGCACCGGCGTTGGCGGGCTCTTGGGCCGGCGGACGGCTTGCCATTCACCAGGAAACCTGGCAGATCACTGCGGACGTGAAACCTTGACACGACCAAGCGAGGCTCCTAGCCTACAAAAATGGACCTGAACAAAGGACTAAGTGCATCGTTGCCGGAGCACCGCTAGCGGGCGGCCTGATGTTCAATGTGGCATCTGAGGCGCAAGCCCGACCCATGCCGGCTTCACGGTGGGGATGTGACGACGCGGTCGTCTACAACTCAGGAAAATCGGCCAGCCTGGTCTGCTGGAAGCAACTCACCCCCCCCAGGTGACGAGTTCCGCATCGTCATTCAGTGCACCAACAGCCTCTACTACACTGTGCCGTGGGTGCCGGCAAACTACACGTCAGCAGCAACCTGCGGAGTCGGAACGGTAGCCAACGTCAACTTCCAAGTGAGATAACATCCATGCGCGTGCGGGTAGGTCTGATCCTCTTGGCGGTGCTCGGCATCGGGCTGGCGTCTCGTGGGTTCCTATTCGTACTGAGCTATTTGGCCTATCTGGAGATTCTCCGTGAGGGCGGTCCGCTCATTCCAGTGTCCGGCGGCACGGCGCCGACTTGGGTGGAGCTACGGTTCCCTTCGTACAGCGTGACCTTGTGGGTCTGGGGGTGCTCCGGACTTGCTGTGGGCCTATGGATCCGCAGGGGAGGGCGGAATGCGCCACCCGGCAAACTTCAGACTGCCGAGCGAACTCCGCCCCCGGATGCCCTCGGTAATCGATCTTCTGACCAACAACTCGAGCAAATTCATCACGACCACCTACCGCCGCCAGCATCGCTGGCCACCGCCAGGGGCCCGGGAACGACATATTCCGCGGAGTAAGATTCACGACGGTTTTCAATGCGGACATGACCAGCAATCGCCTAACCAGCACCGCACGGCTTTCTGACGTTCAGCGACAGCGGCTGCTCTGCCGCGACCCCTGGCTGGTGCTCGGTTTCGGCGTGCCGACCTTCCTGCTGCTGTCGATTCCGGCGCTCTCGCTGCTGCTGTTCCCGATCGCCACCGCGGCCGGAACCCTGCTCACCCGACGGCTTGTCGCGCGCTGACGAAGGCCGCCACACAGGCTTCGACGTCGGCGCTGCTGTGCGCGGCCGACAGCTGCACCCGGATCCGCGCCTTGCCGCGCGGCACCACCGGGAAACTGAACGCGATCACGTAGACGCCGTCGGCGAGCATCCGGTCGGCGATCGTGGCGGCCTGCCGGGCACCGTCCTCGCCGGGGAACATCACCGGCACGATCGGATGGCTGCCGGGCAGCAGCTGGAAGCCGTTGGCCTCCATCAGCTCCCGGAACAGCTCCGCGTTGCCGGCCAGCCGTTGCCGGGCCTGGTCCGATCCGGCCACCAGCTCCAGCGCCCGCAGCGAGCCGGCGACCACCGCGGGCGCCACCGAATTGCTGAACAGGTAGGGCCGGGAGCGCTGCCGCAGTAGCTCGACGATCGCGGCGTGCGCCGCGATGTAGCCGCCGGACGCCCCGCCGAGCGCCTTGCCCAGGGTGCCGGACAGGATGTCCACCCGGTCCGCGACGCCGAACAGCTCCGGCGTCCCCCGGCCGTGCTCGCCGACGAAGCCGACGGCGTGGGAGTCGTCGACGAAGACCAGCGCGCCGTAGGCGTCCGCGAGATCGCAGATGCCCGGCAGCGGGGCGTAGCTGCCGTCCATCGAGAACACCCCGTCGGTGACGATCACCGTGCGCCGAGCCCCGGACGCCGCCTTCAGCTGCGCCTCCAGATCGCCCAGGTCGGCGTTGCGGTAGCGGTACCGAGCCGCCTTGCTGAGCCGGACGCCGTCGATGATCGAGGCGTGGTTCAGCTCGTCGGAGACGATCGCGTCCTCGGGGCCGAACAGGGTCTCGAAGACGCCGCCGTTGGCGTCGAAGCAGGACGAGTACAAGATCGCGTCGTCGGTGCCCAGGAAGCCCGCCAGCCGGCGCTCCAACTCCCGGTGCTGGTCCTGGGTGCCGCAGATGAACCGCACCGAGGCCATCCCGAACCCCCACCGGTCCAGCCCGGCGTGGGCGGCGGCGACCACCTCGGGGTGGTCGGCCAGCCCCAGATAGTTGTTGGCGCAGAAGTTCAGCGCCGGCCCGGCCGGCGTGGCGATGTGCGCCGCCTGGGCGGTGCCCAGCTCGCGTTCGGTCTTGTACAACCCCGCGGAGCGGATCTCCGCCAGGGTCGCGGTCAGGTCGTCGCGCAGGGTGTACATAGCGCGAACCTAGCGGATCTCCCGCTTCGCGAACCGCCAGGTGGCGGCCGCGCCGAGCAGCACCATCAGCCCGCCCAGATAGGCCGAGGCCTGCGCCTGGCCGAGCTCGAACGACTTGGTCACCATCTCGCCGTTGGCCGCGCGCTCGACGTAGCTGATCTCGGCGCCGCCGTTGAGGAACGCCTGGATGTTGGGGTCGGGCATCGCGGCCTGCAACCAGACCCCGCCGAACAGCAGCGACAGCACCTGCGTCGCCCACTGCAGCACCAACACGCCCAGCAGCACACCGATCGGGCCCACCGTGCTGCCCAGCAGGCCGGCCAGCGCGAAGCCGAGCAGACCGGCGCCCAGCACCAGCACGAATCCCCGGCCGGTCATCGCCCAGGCGTCCGGCGCCGGCAGCAGCGCCTCCGACCCCGACCAGGTCAGCACGATCCCAGCCGCGCCGGCCTGCAGGATGCCGATCACCAACACCCCGAGCAGCGCGGTGCCGGCCAGCGCCGCGATCGCCTTGCTGGCCAGCACCGGGACCCGGGACGGCACGTAGGTCAGCCAGGTGCCCAGGCTGCCGGTCTTGAACTCGGCGCCCAGGAACGAGGCCCCGAGCAGCAGCGCGGCGTAGGCGGAGATCAATCCCCCGGCCTGGCCGAGGCCGCCCGCGAGGTCCGGGTAGGCGGGCGGCTCCCGGACGAAGTCGGAGCGCCGCGGCGTCCACGTGTCGCATTCCTCGGCGGGGAGACCCTCCGCGAGACAGGCCGCCTTCTCCTGCTCGGCCTGCTTGGCCGCCTCGGCGTAGTCCTGCTCGGCCGCGGCGAGTTCGGCGCCCTCCATCGGACGGCTGCCGTAGGCCACCCCGGCCACCACCAGCACCGCCAGCGCCACGCAGGACAGCAGCACCACCCAGCACAGCCGGCGACTGAACCAGCGGTTCAGCTCGGCACCGATCAACCGGTTCATGCGGCACCCCCGACCGGACCGGTGAGTTCCAGGTAGAGCTGTTCCAGGTTGCGGCGCTGCACCCCGAGCTCGCTCACCCAGAGCCCCTGCTCGCCCAGTCTGCGGGCCACCTCCTCCGCTTCCAGCCGGCCGTCCGGACGGGTCACCAGCAACGCCCGTCCATCGCCCTGGACGACCAGCCCGGCCGCCCGCAGGATCGCGTCCGCCCGGGCCGGCTCACCGACCACCACCCGGACCGGATCGCTGCCGGCGGCCAGCAGGGTCGCCACCGGGCCCTCGGCCAGGGTGCCGCCGCGGGCGATGATGGTGACCGTGTCGGCCACCTGCTGCACCTCGGCCAGGATGTGGCTGGAGACCAGCACGGTGCGGCCCGAGTCGGCCAGCTGCCGGATGGTGGCCCGGAAGTCGTGGATGCCCTGCGGGTCCAGGCCGTTGGTCGGCTCGTCGAAGATCAACAGCTGCGGATCCTTGAGCAGCGTGGCGGCCACCGCCAGCCGCTGTTTCATGCCCAGCGAATAGGTGCGGAAGTCGTAGCGCTCGCGTCCGGCCAGGCCGACCTGCTGCAGCACCTCGCCGACCCGGGACAGCGGCGCCCCGATCGCCTGGGCCAGCAGGGCCAGGTTCTTCCGCGCCGAGAAGGTGTCGAAGAACCGCGGCTGCTCGACGATCGCGCCGACCTTGTCGATCACCTGGGGCAGCCGCTGCGGCACCGGCTCGCCGAACAGCCGCATGCTGCCGCCGTCGGCCGGGATCAGCCCGAGCAGCATCCGGATGGTGGTGGTCTTGCCGGAGCCGTTCGGGCCGAGGAAGCCGTGCACGCCGCCGACCGGCACCGTCATGGTCAGGTTGTCGACGGCCTTGATCGACCGGTAGCGCTTGGACAGCCCGGTGATCGCCACCGCGGGCACCGGCTGGGGGTGGTCAGTCATGCGCCCATCCTGCCCGACGACTCCAGCCGATCAGCTCCAGTCGAGGATCACCTTGCCGCAGTGTCCCGAGCGGGCCACCTCGAAGGCCAGCGCCCAGTCCTTGGCCGCGAAGCGGTGAGTGATCACCGAACGGACCGCCTCGACCAGGGTCGGTGAGCTGGACAGCATCGAGGTCATCAGGTACCAGGTCTCGAACATCTCCCGGCCGTAGATGCCGCGGATGGTCAGCATGTGGGTGATCACCTTGCCCCAGTCGATCGGGTAGGGGCTCTTCGGCAGGCCGAGCATCGCGACCTTGCCGCCGTGGTTCATGTTGTCGATCATCTCGGCCACCGCCTGCGGTGACCCGGACATCTCCAGCCCGACGTCGAAGCCCTCGCGCATGCCGAGCTCGCGCTGGGCGTCCGCGATCCGGGTGTTGCCGACGTTGACCACCAGATCGGCGCCGGCGCGGCGGGCCAGCTCCAGCCGGACGTCGGCCAGGTCGGTGGCCACCACGTGCCGGGCCCCGGCGTGCCGGGCGATCGCCGCCGCCATCACCCCGATCGGCCCGGCGCCGGTGATCAGCACGTCCTCGCCGACCAGCGGCCACTGCAGGGTGGTGTGGGTGGCGTTGCCGAGCGGGTCGAAGATGGCGCCCAGATCGGGGTCGACCCAGTCCTGGTGCTTCCAGACGTTCTCCACCGGGACCACCACGTAGTCGGCGAAGGCGCCGTCGGTGTTCACCCCCAGCCCGACGGTGCGGATGCACTGGTGGCGGCGTCCGGCCCGGCAATTGCGGCAGTAGCCGCAGACGATGTGACCCTCGGCCGAGCAGGGGTCGCCCGGCTTCAGCTCCTTCACCTCGCTGCCGATCTCGACGATCTCGCCGAAGAACTCGTGACCGATGGTCTGCGGCAGCCGCAGCTGGGACGCCGCCCACTCGTCCCACTGCTGCAGGTGCAGGTCGGTGCCGCACAACCCGGCCCGCAGCACCCGGATCTTCACCTGCCACGGCCCGCAGGACGGCTCCGGCCGGTCGATCAGCTCCAGCCCCGGGCCCGCCGTCGTCTTCGTCAGCGCGCGCACGCCGGTCTCCTCTCCTCGCCGAAGTCCTGCCCTGTTCATCCAACCACTTGCCGGAAGGCTCGCTCTCGGTCGATAGTCGGGGATGCCCTATGCACTTCCCCCCGGTGCCGGCTCCGGCACGACTGGGGTCCAGCTCCGGGTGGACACCCCGCGCCGGTTCACCGTGACCACCCCGTTCTGGTACGCGCCGTTCCGCCCGCTGCCGCCCCAGCTGGACGCCCTGCTGCCGGTACCGTCCGACCCGCCGGACACCGGTCACCGCTGGCTGGCGATCCCCGGCGGTCAGACCGACCTGGCCAGCGTCCCCGGCGTGCTGTGGGGTCTGCTGGCCAGCTACGGACGGCACACCCTGGCGGTGATCGTCCACGACCACGTCGCCGGGCTGGCCGACTCGGCTCCGCCGGCCGAGCGCTTCGACCGGGCCAGCGCCGCCGACGAGGTGCTCTACTGCGCGCTGCGGGATCCGCAGGCCGGCCAGTTCCGGGCCGGCTGGTTCCGCTCCCTGGTGTTGTGGACGGGGGTCTCGGTGGCCCGCTACTACCGGCATCGCCGGGCCGGTTTCGGCGCGCTGGCGGCGGCCACGGTGGGCGGCTGGACGGCGGGCTGGTGGCTGGCCGAGAACACCGGCGGCCGGTCCTTCCCGGTGGCCGGCTGGGTGCTGCTGCTGACCGGCCTGCTGGTGCTGGCGGTGGCCGGTGTGTTCGCGACCCGGCTGAACCGGCTGCGGCCGGCCAGCGTCGGCCTGACCCCGGCGCACACCGTGCCGGCGCCGAGCCGGCTGCAGGCGGCGGCCTCGTTCCTACCCGGCGGCGAGCAGCCGATCGGACGGGTCAGCGACAGCTGGGTGGTGCGTGCGCTGGCGGCTGCCGCGATCCTGCTGCTGGCGTCCGCCGCCTGGACGTCGATGCCGGTCGGGCCGCTGTTCGGCGTCGGCATGCCGGGATTGCTGGCCGTGCTGGGGCTGCTGGCCTTCCTGGGCGGTTCGGGGTACCTGGCGACGTCCCCGGTGCGGCGCGACGCGGTGCTGCCGCTGGTGCTGACCATCGCGGCCCCGACCGTGGGGCTGGTGGCGCTGGTGACCGTCGGGGTGCTCTATCTGCTGTGGCTGCCGGACGCCTTCGCCGGCTTCGACACCGGCCCGGTGAACACGCTCACCGGGCACGGCGGTCAGTCCTGGGGACCGAGCCGGGACAGCAGCGGGGATTCCTCGGAGTGAGCCTGCGCGGCGCGGGCCCGCTCGGCCGCCTGGCGCCGCAACCGGCGCCGGGCGATGCGGCGCCGACGCAGTTCCTGCTGCAGAGTGAAAAACAGGCTCAGCCCGGCGACAGCGACCAGCGAAGCGACAATCATCCAGAGTGGACTCATGGTCCTCCCTCCGCTGTCCGACACCGTTGGCATAAACAAGTAAACCAGGGTTCCGCCGCCTGCAATAGAGATCTGACGGTACCGCTGGACACACGTTTGATAAAAGCTAACTTGACTAAAAGTCCGGGGTGTGCGCTAAGGCCCGATTCGGCGCATTCGGAGCGCGCGGATCGGGCCTGGACACGTGGTCAGAGTTGTCGGTAGCTGCCCCGCACGTAGGCCACCGGGGCCACCGTCGAGTCGATCTCGATGGACTCCACGACGCCGCGCACCAGCATCGACCAGCCGGCCTCGACCGGCTCGCCGAGCAGCCGGGCACCCAGCCAGCCGGGTGAGCTGGCCAGCACCGGCCCCCACTCGGTGTCCCGCCAGCGCGCCATCCGGAACGGTCCTCCGGGGGCGGGGGCGAGCCCGGCCATCGCGTCGGCGAGGCCGCGGTCCTGGTAGGACAGCAGGCTGACCGCCCAGCGTCCGGCGGCGACCAATCGGTCGAACAGCTCGGAGGCCGGGTCGATCAGGCCGATCACCTCGCCCGGCTCACCGTCGGCGACCAGCACCGAGGACACGGTGAGGCCGGCGGGGACGTCCCGGTCCCGGGCCGCCCAGATGGTGACCGGCGCCGGCAACCGTCCACGGAACCGCCGCAGCGGGCGCGGCTCACCGCTCCCGGCGAACGGATGGGTGTGATGGATGGTCACCCGGCCAGTGTGTCAGCCGGCGGCGGCCGCGTTTCCGGCGTCCGCGGGCGACTGGGTGGGCTTCGCGGTGGACGGGGCGGCGGCGCTGGGCGTCTCGGACGCGCTCGGCGTCGGCGTCGCGGTGGGCGTTTCGGACGCGGTCGGGCTGGCGCTGGGCGTGCTGCTCGCGGTCGCGGACGGGGTGGCGCTCGCCGTCGGCGTTGCGCTCGCGCTCGGCGTCGGCTTGCTGGCGGCCTTCTTGGTGCCGACCTGGCTGATCGTGGTGCCGTTGCGGCCGTCCAGGCTCTGCCCGGTGCTGAACTCCCAGCCGGTGACCAGGCCCATCGCGACCACGAAACTGACCGCGGCGGTGGCCAGCATGCCGCCGGCGATGGCCGTCCGGCGTCCCCAGCCGCGCTTGCGGGCCGGTGCCGGCTCGTCGACGGCGACCTCCTTGGCCTTGCCGCCGCCGTCGCGCAGCACGATCTTCTTCACGCCGTCGCGGGTGTGCTCCAGGCCCTTGGTGTAGAGGGTGCTGGCGAAGGCGGCCAGCACGCTGGCGATGGCGGCGCCGGCCAGGGTGCCGGCCACCCCCAGCCGGGAGCCGACGGCGGCGGTGGTCACCGCGGCCAGCGCACCGCCGGCGATCTGCGGCAGATTGAACAGCTTGGGCTTGTCTTCGTTCTCGGTCTTGGTGGCGTCTGCCCGGTTGTCGGTCTTCTCGGCGATCTTCGTCTCAGTCACTGTCACTCGTCTGCGTCTTCGTTTGGTTCGGAACCGCCATCCAGGTTAGTCATTGCGACCAATATTCCCAAAGGGCGGCGTGTCGGCATCGATCACTAGGCTGTTCGGGTGGAAACGACGGCGCAGAGCATGTACGACCGAGTCGGTGGGCACCCCACCTTCGTCGCCCTGGTGGACGCCTTCTACGCCGGAGTGGCTGACGACCCGGCGTTGCGGGCGCTCTACCCCGAGGAAGACCTGGGCCCGGCCGCCGATCGGCTGCGGATGTTCCTGGAGCAGTACTGGGGCGGGCCGAAGACCTACGGCGAGCAGCGCGGCCATCCGCGGCTGCGGATCCGGCACGCCCCGTTCGCGGTCACCCCGACCCAGCGGGACCGCTGGCTGCGGCACATGCTGGCCGCCCTCGACGGCCTGCGGCTCGACCCGGAGGCGGACGCCGAGATGCGCGACTACCTGGTCCGGGCGGCACACTTCATGGTGAACAGCTTCGATCACAGCTCCGGCGAGTAGACCCCGGCCCGGTCGGCGATGATCCGGGCGATCTGCCGGGCGGCGTCCGGCTTGGCGACCCGCCGGCTGGCCTCGGCGGCGGCGCGCAGCGCCTCCGGGTCGGTCACCCAGCGCCGGACGGCGTCCACCACCTGATGCGGACGCGGCGCCCACACCCCGGCCCGCTTCTTCACCACGTAGGCGACGTTGCCGTCCTCCTGGCCCGGCAGCCGGGCGTACAGCACCAGCGGCAGCCCGGCGATGAAGCCCTCGCTGATGGTGCCCGGGCCGGCCTTGGTGACCAGCATGTCGGCGGCCGCCATGAACTCCGGCATCTGGCTGGTGAAGCCGTAGATGTGGTGCGGCATGGTCCAGTCCAGGGTGTGCAGCCGCTCCTGCAGGGCCTCGTTGCGGCCGCAGATGGCCACCAGGGTGGCGTCCAGCCGGGCCTCGTTGATCGCCTTGACGACGGCCTCCATCGGCCCCATCCCGTCGCCGCCGCCGACCACCAGGATCACCGGCAGGTCACGGCGCCAGCCCTGGGCGTCCCGGAAGGCCAGCGGGTCCTCCGGCGGCACCCGGAACCGCTCCGCGACCGGCAGCCCCACCACCCGGACGTTGCCCTCGGGAATGCCGTACTCGACGGCCACCTCCCGGGCCTCGTCGGTGGGCACCACCACCAGGTCGGCGCGGCGGTCGAACCAGAAGGCGTGGGTGGAGACCATGTCGGTGACCACGGTCATGAACGGTGTCGGGTTCGACTTCATGGTGCGCAGCACGCCGGTGTTCACCAGCGGGTGCACCGAGACGATGATGTCGGCCGGGTTCTCCCGGTACAGCCGCCGGATCGCCCGGGCCACGTAGGGGAACATCACCCGGATGAACGCCCGGGAGCGGCGCTTGCCGTCGGTGGCCTTGTAGGAGATCGCCCAGGTCTCCGGGAACCGGGTCATCGGCGGGTACATCTCCGGGGCGTAGCGCAGCGGGGCCGGCAGGTAGTCGCGGAAGACGTCGACCATCTTGCAGTCGAAGGTGTCCGGGAACTCCAGGCCCAACGCCTCGATCAACGCCAGGGTCGCCGAGCGATGCCCGCCTCCGGTGTCGGAGAACAGGAACAGCACCCGCCTGCGCGCGGCTGGAACGGCCGCCATGACCCTCCTCGTGGTGGCGATGTTCGCTTTCGCTCCGCACGATACCGTCCGCGAACCCGCGACCGCCGAGGGACGCGCTCAGCCTCCGCCGAGGCTGGACCCGCCGTGGGACCCGGAGCCGGGGGGAACCATTCCCTCCACCGCTTCGGTGGCCCGGTGGCGCTGCGCGTAGGCATGATCCTCGGAGCCGGCGTCCACGTGGGTGGGGTCGAGCACCCGGCGCAGGAAGGTGCGGGTGCGCTCGTGCCGCGGGTCGCCGATCACCTCCTGCGGCGGGCCCTCCTCGACGATCACGCCGCCGTCCATGAAGATCACCCGGTCGGCCACCTCGCGGGCGAACGCCATCTCGTGGGTGACCACCATCATCGTCATGCCCGACTTGGCCAGGTCGCGCATCACCGAGAGCACGTCGCCGACCAGCTCCGGGTCGAGTGCCGAGGTGGGCTCGTCGAACAGCATCAGCTCCGGGTCCATCGACAGCGCCCGGGCGATCGCCACCCGCTGCTGCTGGCCGCCGGACAGCTGCGCCGGGTAGGCGTCGGCACGGTCGGCCAGGCCGACCTTCTCCAGGTTCGCCCGGGCGGCGGCCTCGGCCGCGGATTTGTCCTTCTTCAGCACGTTGATCGGGGCGATCGTGCAGTTCTCCAGCACGGTGAGGTGCGGGAACAGGTTGAACTGCTGGAAGACCATGCCCATCCTGGTGCGCAGCTCGTCGACGTCGGCGTCCGGGTCGGTGATCTCCTCGTTGAGGATGAACACCCGGCCGGCGGTGGGCTGCTCCAGCAGGTTCACGCAGCGCAACAGGGTCGACTTGCCCGAGCCGGACGGACCGATCACGCAGACCACCTCGCCGCGGTGGATGATCGTCGAGATGCCCTTGAGCACCTCGATCTGGCCGAAGCTCTTGTGCAGGTCGTAGATCTGGATCTCGTCGTCGCGCAGACCGGTGGGAATCGTCGGGGTCATCGGGTCGCCTTCCGCTGCTTCGCCTCCATCCGCCGCACCAGGAAGGTGAGCGGCAGGGTGATCACCAGGTAGGTCAGGCCGGCGATCACCAGCGGTGTCATATTCGAGTAGGTGTTGGTCAGGTCACGGCCGTACTTGGTCAGGTCGAACGCCTCGGAGCTCAGCCCGATCACGTAGATCAGCGACGAGTCCTTGGTGAGCGAGACCAGTTCGTTGGTCAGCGGCGGCGTGACGATCCGGAACGCCTGCGGCAGCACGATCTTCCGGGTCGCCATACCGGAGGGCATGCCCAGCGAGCGGGCCGCCTCGGTCTGCCCCTTGGGCACCGCCAGGATGCCGGCCCGGATGGTCTCCGACATGTAGGCGGCGGCCACCAGACCCAGCGCCGTCCAGACCGCGCCGAACGGGTCCAGCGGAATCTGCAGGCCCGGGATGGCCAGCGAGATCAGGCTGAAGGCGAGCAGCACGATGATGGCCGGGACGCCGCGGAAGATCTCGGTGTAGATGGTCGCCAGCCAGCGGTAGGGCCCGATCTGGGACAGCTTCATCAGCGCCAGCATGGTGCCCAGCAGCAACCCGAAGACGAAGGCCCCGAGGGTGTACAGGATGGTGTTCTTCAGCGCGTTCAACAGGCTCGGGCCGACGGTCTCGGCGATCATGTCCGGCCGGAAGAAGACCGACTGCAACTGGCGTCCGTCGGCGAACACCACCACCGCCAGGACGCCGAGAATCAGCACGCCGTAGTTGATCCAGCGGATCCGTTGGGCACGGCGGCGCGGTGAGAGCTTCTTGCGGGCCGGTGCGGTGCTGGACGTCATGTGTTACCCCCTTCGCGGAATTGGCAGGCGCCGGACGGCCCGGCCGACGCTGTGTCGGCCGGGCGGCGCGGCGGGCTGGGAGTCAGTCCTTGGGTGCGTCCTTACCGAACCACTTCTTGTAGATGGTGTTGTAGGTGCCGTCGGCCTTGGCGGTCTTCAGCACCTCGTTGACCACGGTCTGCAGGGCGGTGTTGTCCTTGCCCATGCTGAACCCGTACTTCTCGTTGGTGTTGAACTCCTTGACCACCTTGGTGCCCGGGTTCTCGGCGGCGAAGTTGTACACCACGCCGTTGTCGTTGATCGCGGCCGCGACGGTCTTGGCCAGCACCGCGTTGGCGCCGCTCGGCATGTCGTCGAACACCTTGACGGTGTAGCCGTACTTGTCGGCGTTCTCCTTGCCGTAGTCCTGGCCGGTGGTGCCGGCCTGGACCGCCAGCGTCTTGCCCTTCAGGTCGGGCAGGTCGGTGACCGTCGAATCCGCGGGAACCAGCAGAGCCTGGGTGGCGGAGAAGTAGGGATCGGAGAACAGCGCCGCCTTCTCCCGGTCGGCCCGGATGGTGATCGCCGCGGCGGCCGCGTCGCACTTCTTGGCCGCGAACACCGCACCCGAGGTGATCTGCTCGAACTCGATGTCGAAGATCTCCTGGGTGACGCCCAGCTTCTTGGCGACCAGGTCCATCAGGTCGACGTCGAAGCCGACGGTCTTCCCGTCCTGCTTGAACTGGAACGGCTTGTACGCCAGGTGGGTGCAGACGACCAGCTTGCCGGGGCTCACCAACGACACCGTCGGAGCGCTGGCACTGGTGTCGGCACCGGCCGACGGCGACGACGACGCGGCGGGCTGGCTGTAATTGGCGCAGGCGGCAAGCATGCTGAGGCTGAGCGCTGCCACGCCGGCCAGGGCCGCGCGCAGACGCTTGGGACTCGAAGTCACGATCTCTCCTCGCTAGAGCGGAATATGGCCGCATACTTGCGCAGGATTGTTACGGCGGCAATGCGGAACGCCGATTGAGATCGGGCCGTGACCTAGCGAGCCGCGGGCCGGGTCAGCGACGGGTGCCGCGGCCGGCGTGCGCGGCGGCGAG
>NZ_JASGDE010000093.1:0-10729 GCF_047607385.1 Micropruina sp. | reverse complement strand
CCGCGCCGGCGGGCACCCCGCGGTCGCGCAACACGGCCGCGGCGGCGGAGTCGCCCAACCAGGCCGCCAGCGCCCGCAGCTCGGCACCGGCGCGGGCAGCGTCCTTGCCGAGCAGGAAGCCCAGGGCGCCGAGCAGGCTGCCGACGAAAAGCCGCAGCCGGGTCCAGATCGAACGGCCCGAGGCGGCCAGCCGCAGTTCCCAGGCCCGCTCCTGCACCGCGTCCGGCTGCTCCGGACGGGTGCGGGTCACCCGGGCGCTCGGCTCGGCCAGCACGCGCAGACCGGCACCGTTCACCCGGCGTCCCAGTTCGACGCCGGTGAGCGCGTCCGGAAGGTCGGCGACCACGCCGCCCACGTCGTCCCAGGTGTCCCGGCGGATCAGCGCCGCGGAGAGGTCGACCCCGAGCACCGCCATGGTGTCCAGCTGGCCCTGGTCGGGTTCGCCGCCCTCGACGGCGGGAATCACCCGCCCGGCCGGGGTGACGGTCAGGCCGCAGGATTCGATCAGGTCGACCCGGGCCCGGCGCTGGGACTGCAGCATCAGCGGACCGGCCAGCCCGACCCGGTCCGATTCGGTGGCGGTGCGCAGCAGCGCGCGCAGGGCGTCCGGATGAGGCCGGACGACACGGGGAAAGAGCCACAGCCATTCGCCGGTGGCCTTGCCGGCACCCTCGGCCAGGGTGTCGGCGATCACGATCTCGGCGAGCGGGACGCTCTGCTCGTCCAACAGCGGACGCAGCGCGTCGGCCACCGGCGCCAGCACGACGGCGCTGACCGGATGGGCGTCGAGGTCGAGCTCCGGATCCTCGTCATCGGCCTGCAGCCATGCCCAGGGGTCAGTCACGCTGCCCTAGGTTAGCCGTCGCCGGCCGCGGTTCAGACCGCCTGCTTTTTCAGCTTGCGTCGTTCGCGCTCGGACAACCCGCCCCAGATTCCGAACCGCTCGTCGTTGCTCAGCGCGTACTCCAGGCATTCGCTGCGCACCTCACAGCTCTGGCAGACCCGCTTGGCCTCGCGGGTGGAACCGCCCTTTTCGGGGAAGAAGGCCTCGGGGTCGGTCTGGGCGCACAGGGCACGCTCCTGCCAGCCGAGCGCTCCCTCGTCGCCTTCGTCAAACTCCAGCGCGACCAACTCGTGCATGGCAATCCTCCTCGACCCGGGTGCGAGCCCCGATGAACTACATGGAGGAAATTACATGCCTGTCGTTACGTGAGGCAACCCGCATTCTGTGCTATTGGTCGGCGAGCGCCTGTTGCGACAGTCCGCGTTCGATCACCGAGCGGGGTATCCGGGCCCGGTCCGGCAAGGCCGAAGAGTGCGTCCGACCGGGTCGTAGGACAACGGGGCAGAACGCAGCCGATCGGGACGCGGCACCCCGCAAGCCCGGAACCGCTACGAGCCCGAGCGCGGTTTCCAGCGCCGTTCCGGCGTGGCCGGAGTGACCGGCTCTGCCTCCCCCGGCTGGTCCTTCCCCGGGTCCGCCTCACCCGACGGTGCCGCCCCGACGTCCGGACGAGCCCCGCTGGCGGCGTCCCGGGCGCTGCGCCAGGCCGTCCCGCTGGCCTGCTCCGGCTGCCATACCGGCTGGGCCTTGGGCTGCTCGGGGGCTCGCACCTCGGGAACCGCGGGCGCCAGATCGAGCCGCCCCGACCGGACGCCCCGGACCAGCACCCAGAGCACCCCGGCCGCCACCGCCTTCAACACCACGTCGAGCAGACCGCCCAGGATCTCCATGATCACGCCGAACACGTTGACGGATGCCGCCAGGCCGAGCAGCAGGCAGACCAGCTGCAGCAGGGTGCCGAAGGCGAGCACCCACGCCGACAGCTTGGCCAGCCGGACGGCGTGACCGGTCGCCGGCGGGACGAACAGGCAGGCGCAGACCAGCCCGACCTGCGCGATCACCAGGGACAGGCTCATGATCGACTGCCCGATGTCCTGGAACGCCTCGAACACCGGCGTCTGCTCGCGGAACACCAGCAGGGCCAGCCGGACGATGCCGAGCACCTGACCGGCGCCGATGACGGCCAGCACCAGCCAGGTCACCGGCTGCCGGATCCGCTTCAGGTTGGCCAGCAGTGCACGTCCCCGCGAGCCTTGGGCGTCGCCGCGATCAGACATGGCGTTCGCCGGCCTCCGCACGCACCAGCGCCACCAGCTCCCGGACCCGTTCTGCCGCGTCCACCGGCGCCACCAGGGTGGTGGTCGGCGTGGTCACGATCACCATGCCGGAACAACCCAGCACCCCGGTCAGGTGCCCCTCGCCGGCGGTGTTGATGATCACGTTGTCGGAGGCGTCCAGGCACACCGATGCCCCGATCAACGCGTTGCCGGCGGCGTCGTGGGTGAGGATCTCGGCCAGCGACGCGTAGCCGCCGACGTCGCGCCACTGCACCGGCAGCGCCACCGCGAGGACGTGCGCCGTCCCGGCACCGGCCGCGACCGGCTCCATGATCGCGTAGTCGACGGACGTCTTGTGCAGGGTCGGGAAGATCTCGGCGAGCCGCTCCGGATGCGCCGCCAGGTCGAGCACGGCGGCGTGGGTGGCCGGGTGCAGCGCGGCCAGCTGCTCCAGGAAGGTGCCCGCCTGCCAGACGAACATGCCGGCGTTCCACCAGTAGTCGCCGGAGGCCAGGTATTCGCTGGCGGTCACCAGGTCGGGCTTCTCCCGGAACTCCAGCACCTGATGGGTGTGCTCGAAGCCGGGGACCGCGGCACCGCGCCGCAGATAGCCGTAGCCGGTGTGCGCGCTGGTCGGCACCACGCCGAGGGTGACCAGCGCGTGCGCGTCCGCCTCGGCCACCGCGAACGCCTCGGCGAGCATGTCGGAGAAGACCGCGACCGGCTCGATCAGCTGATCGGCGGTCACCTGGGCGATCACCGCGTCCGGGTCACGCTCGGCGATCACCGCGGCGGGCCAGGCGACGGCGTTGAGCGAGTCGCGTCCCTCGGGTTCGCCGAGAATGTTCTCGGCGGGCAGTTCGGGGAGCTCGGCGGCCACCTCGGCGGCGTAGGCGGCACCGGTGCAGACCAGGACGCGTTCCGGGGGCACCAGGTCGCCCAGGCGCTCGAACGCGATGCGGAGCAGCGATTTGCCCTCGATCAATCGGAGTAGTTGTTTCGGAGTTCCTTTCCGGGACAACGGCCACAGCCGCGTCCCGGAGCCACCAGCCATGATCACCGCAAAACGCATGAACCTGACGATATCGTCCGGACTTCTACGATGGCGCGATGGACATTCCCGTGGTTCTCTCCGCCCTGCAACGACGGACCCGGACGGCCGGCGCCGAGCCGCTGCTCACCCACTACGACACCGCCTCCGGCGGCCGCACCGAGCTCAGCGTGGCCACCTTCGCGAACTGGGTGGCCAAGACGTCCAACCTGATCGAGGAGCTGGGCGCCGACTCCGGCCTGGTCGGCCTGCCGCTGGCGTTGCGGCGTCCGGGGCACTGGATGACGTTGCTGTGGCCGCTGGCGGCCTGGCAGCGGGAGTGCGCGATCACCCTCGAGGTCGCCGGCGCCGACGTGGTCGTGGTCGGGCCGGACGTCACCGAGGCGGTGCTGCCGGGGGCCACGCTGGCCTGTTCGCTGCATCCGCTCGGGCTGGGCCTGCGGGGGTTGCCGGACGGGGTGCTCGACTTCAGCACCGAGGCGCTCGCCCAGCCGGATCTGGCCGGGACGCTGCCCAGCACACCGTCCGCGCCGGCCTGGATCGACGGTGCGCAGGTGCTCAGCCATGCCGAGCTGGCCGGTACCCCGCCGGTGGCCGGCCGGGTGCTGGTGCTGCCGTCCGATCCGCTCGCGACGCTGCGGGACGCCGTCATCGCGCCGCTGTTGGGCGGGGGGTCCGCGGTGGTCGTCGAGGGCGATCCGGGCGACGCGCGGCTGGCGGCGATCCGGGCGTCCGAACGCTGCGTGGAATGATGGCGCGGTGACCCAGACCCCGCTGAACTCCCTGCGATTCACCCGGCGCACCGGGCTGCTGGCGCTCGGCGCCGCGTCCCTGGTGCCGGCCGTGCTCACCGGCTGCAGCAACGCGCCGACCGTGCCGACGCCCACGGCGTCCCCGACCGGGACGGTGCGCGAGCAGCTGCAGCAGGTGCTGGAGGTGATCGCCCAAGGGCAGGACAAGCTGGGCGTCGCCGTGCTCGACCTGCGCAGTGGCGCGAGTTGGGACTTCCGGGGCGACTGGACCAGCCAGAGCGCCTCCATGGCGAAGCCGATGATCGTCTCGATGGCGCTGCGCAAGGCTCGGGCCGACGCTCTGCAGCAGCCGCTGCCGGCCGAGCAGGCCGGCCAGGCCGAGAAGGCGATCCGGAACTCCGACAACGACTCCGCCGACGCGCTGTGGAAGTGGGCGGGCGGGCGTCCGGCCTATGACGCGCTGGCCGCCGACCTGGGCCTGAAGGCCACCCACAGCGCCCCCGAGAAGGACTTCTGGAGTTGGACCTGGACCACCCCGGACGACCAGCGCTCGTTCCTGAAACAGCTGGTCAAGGGCGGTACCAAGGCGCTCACCGACGCCGAGCGGAGCTACCTGCTCGGGCTGATGGGGCAGGTGCAGGACGACCAGACCTGGGGCGTCGGTGCACCGCGCAGCAGTTCGGTGAAGGTGGAGTTGAAGAACGGCTGGGTGCAATTCGAGTCCACCGACAAGCTGTGGGCGGTGAACTCGATCGGCCACGTCGCCGGCGACGGACGTGACTACCTGCTGACCATCATGACCCGGGTCGCCACCTTCGACCTGGGCAAGGCCTACTGCACCGCGATCGGCGACTGGGTGTTCCGGGTGCTGGGTTCCGGCGAGTTGCGCTGACCACGTCCGGCACCCTCACCCCCGCCCCGCACCCCACACCTCCACCCGCCGCACCGAACGCTCGCCTAACTATTTCGGGCTCGCTGAATTCAGCGAGCGGGAAATAGTTAGGCGAGCGTTGGATGGGGGCCGGACGGTGCAGCGCGGTCAGCTGACCGTGCAGACCTCGTCCAGGTCGTCTGTCTGGGTCTTCACCTGGGTGCTGGACGTGGACGGCTTGGGCGACGAACTGGCGGAGGTGCCGCCACTGGGCGTCGGCGCCGAGCTCGTGGTCTTGGCCGGCTTGTCCCCCGCCGCCTCGGACGCCGCGATCTTGGCCTTGACCACTTCGCGGATCTTGGCGAAATCGGGCTTCACCGGGCGGATCAGCGGCGGGGCGAAGCTGACGCTGCTGAGCGGCAGCGAGCGGCCCCTCTGGGCCAGGTCGAGCATGGTGCCGATCTGCGAGGTGGGCAGGTCGGTGGCCACGATCTCCTCGCCGGCCTTGGCGATCTCCTGGAATTTGGTGATCACGGTGACCGGGTTGAGCTGCTTGACCATGGCGTTCAGCACGCATTTCTGCCGGGCCATCCGCTCGTAGTCGGTGGAGCCCTCCCGGGACCGGGCGAACCACAGCGCCCGGTGACCGTCCAGGTGCAGGTTCTTGCCGGGACCGATCCAGCCGGTGATCGGGTACTTCTTGCCGGTGGTCAGGTTGGTGCCGCCACCGATCGGCACCTTGCGCGCGACGTCGAGGTTGATTCCGCCGACGGCGTCGATCAGCGCCTGGAAGCCTTTCAGGTCGACCAGCGCCCAGTAGTTGATCTGCAGGCCGAGGATGTTCTCGATGACCTCTTTGGTGGCCTGGACGCCAGGGTTCTTCACCCCCGGGTAGAGGTTCTTGTGGTTGGTGGCCAGGGTGTAGACGGCGTTGAGCAGGCAGGACTGGTCCTTGCACCAGTAGCCGTCGGGGTAGAGCTTCTTCAGCGGGGACGAGTCCGGGAACGGCGCGTGCTGCAGGTTGCGGGGCAGGCTGAACAACACCGTCCGGCCGGTGTTGGCGTCGATGCTGGCCACGATCATGGTGTCCGGGCGCAGGCCCTCACGGTCGGCGCCGGCGTCCCCGCCGAGCAGCAGCACGTTGTACCGGCCGCCGTTGGTCTCCGCCTTGCCGCCGCCGGTGAACACGTTGCCGAACAGCCGGCTCTGGGCGTCGAAGGCGCCGGCCAGCGTCCAGGAGCTGAAACCGACGCCGAGCGCCAGCACGAACGCGATCACCGGAAGGGCCACCTTGCCGCGCGGGCCGAGTGCGGGCGGGTTCGCGATCCGCCAGGCGTTGACGAACAGCAGCACCCAGCCCAGGCCGAGCACCAGGGACGCCCAGCGCAGCACCTGCAGGGTCAGCGTGTTCGCGTACAGCCCGATGGCGAACGACCGGAAGGTGAGGAACAACACCCCGAACAGCACCGCCAGCACGATCAGCGTCGCCCAGACCCGCAGGGCGACTCGGCCCAACCGTTCGTTGCCGCCGGCCAGCTGTGCCGAACCGGGCACGATCAGCGTCATCCCGAGCATGGCCAGGCCGCGACGCAGGGCGATGCCCTGGCTGCGGGTTTGCGCGTCCGGGAGCGGGGAAGTCTCGACGGCAGTCACCGATCCAGTATGGCCGCCGGTTCCGAAGCCGTTCCGTGGGCGCGCCGCCCTGGACTCAGTGGCCGCGGACTGCCGCCCCCTTGGCGCGGGCGACATCCCGGAGCTCCTCCTGGAAGCGCAGCATCTTGGCCTGCAGGGTCTGGTCGGACGCGGCCAGGATCCGGACGGCGAGCAGGCCGGCGTTGCGGGCGTTGCCGACCGCGACGGTGGCGACCGGGACGCCGGCGGGCATCTGGACGATGGAGAGCAGCGAGTCCATCCCGTCGAGGTACTTCAGCGGCACCGGGACGCCGATCACCGGCAGCGGAGTGAGCGCGGCCAGCATGCCGGGCAGGTGGGCCGCTCCCCCCGCGCCGGCGATGATCACCTTCAGGCCGCGGCTGTGCGCGACGCGTCCCCAGGCGACCATGTCCTCGGGCATCCGGTGCGCGCTGACCACGTCCGCCTCGTAGCCGACGCCGAACTCGGCGCAGGCGTCCGCGGCGGCCTTCATCACCGGCCAGTCCGAATCGGACCCCATCACGATCCCGACAACGGGTTTCTCGCTCATCGCTGGACTCCCATCAGGTGATCGGCGGCGGCCTGCGCCCTGGCCCGGACGTCGTCCGCGTCGTCGCCGACCACGGTGACGTGGCCCACCTTGCGACCCGGGACGACGCTCTTGCCGTACAGCTGGACGCGGGCGCCGGGGTCAGTTGCGTAGGCCTCCTCGGCGGCTTCCAGCAGATCGTCGCGGGCGCCGCCCAGCACGTTCACCATCGCGGCGTGCGGCTGCCGCACCTCCGTCGGGCCGAGCGGCAGGTCGGCGACCGCCCGCAGGTGGTTCTCGAATTGCGAGGTGTGTGCCCCGTCGATGCTCCAGTGCCCGGTGTTGTGCGGCCGCATCGCCAGCTCGTTGACCACCACCGAGCCGTCGGCACGCTGCATCAGCTCGACGGCCAGAATGCCGGTGACGCCGAGCTCGGCGGCGATCCGCAGCGCCATGGCCTCGATCGCGTCCCGCTGCTCGGCACCCAGATCGGGCGCCGGGGTGAAGGTGTGGGTGCAGATGCCGTTGGTCTGCACGGTCTCGCTGACCGGGTAGACCCGCTCCTCACCGGACGGACGCCGCGCCACCAGCACGCTCAGTTCGCGGGTGAAGTCGATGAACTCCTCGGCCAGGATCCGCACCCCGGGCTTCAGGTTCGCGAACGGCTCGTCGGCGTCGTCCGGGCCGTCGATCTTCCAGACCCCCTTGCCGTCGTAGCCGCCGCGGGAGGTCTTCGCGATCACCGGCCAGCCGGTGCGCTCGCCGAAGGCGCGCAGCTCGTCGGCGTCGGCGACCACCGCGAACGCCGGGCACGGCATGCCCAGCCCGGTCAGCCGCTCTCGCATCACCACCTTGTCCTGGGCGTGCAGCAGGGCGTCCGGACCGGGGTGAACCTGCTTGCCACGAGCCTGTAGCTCGCGCAGGATCGGCGGCGGAACATGCTCGTGGTCGAAGGTGATCACGTCGCAGCGCTCGGCGAACGCGTAGACGGTCTCGGGGTCGGTGTAGTCGCCGACATCGGTATCGGCCACCACCTGGGCGGCGGAGACGTCCGGGCCCTCGGCGAGCAGCGCGATGCGGACTCCGAGAGTGATGCTGGCGGCGTGCATCATCCGGGCCAATTGGCCGCCGCCGATGATGCCGATCGTTCGCACGGTCACCGAATGAACCCTAGTGGACGGTCGCCGCGCACTAGTATCTCGACCATGACCAGGCATCTCGTGGCCATGGGTGGCGGCGGCTTCTCGATGTCCCAGTTCGGCGAGCCCACGTCCTTGGACCGCTATCTGGTCCGGCTCACCGGCTCGGACCACCCGCAGGTCTGCTTCGCGCCGACCGCCTCCGGGGACGATCCGGAGTACATCCGCCGGTTCCTCAGCGCCTACGGTGCGCTCGGCGTCCGGACCTCGGTGCTGACGCTGTGGTCGGGTGCGGCCGAGGCGGTGGACCGGTTGGCCGAGGCCGATCTGTTGTTCGTCGGCGGCGGCAGCACGGTCAACCTGGTGGCGCTGTGGGAGGCGCACGGGGTGACCGACGTCGTCCGGCAGCGCTACGAACAGGGCGCGCTGGTGCTGGCCGGCATCTCTGCCGGGGCGGCCTGCTGGTACGCCGGCTGCGTCACCGACTCGTTCGGCGACCTGCGGCCCTGGACGGGTGGGCTGGGCCTGGTCCGCGGCAGCTTCTGTCCGCATCTGGACGGCGAGCCGGAACGCGACCCGATCTACACCGCCGCGGTGGCGTCCGGCACCCTGCCCGGCGGCTACGCGGCCGACGACGGCGCCGGCGTGCACTACGTGGACGGCGTCCCCGCGCATTTCCTCTGCGAGAAGCGCGGACAGAACGTCTACCGGGTGCTGCCCAACGACATCCCCGGCCCTGCGGTGATCCGCGAGCCGCAGGAGATGACCGCCCTGCCGGCCTGAGCGTCCGCTGACGGGACCGCACCCGCTGGGGCCGAGCCCACTGGCTGCCCGGAACCCCACCGCCGGCCAGCCGATCACGTTGCCTCCCTTCGGCGTCTTTTCCGTGGTTCAAACCCGGTGAAAGAACCCGAAGCAGGGCAACGTCACGCGTCAGAGGTCGCATGACCCCGCCGGGCCAACCCCTTTCCTCCAGCAGCACCCGGCCGGTGCGTCCGTTGCCGGCGGTGAACGGATGCACGGTCTCGAACTGCTTACCGCACGTTGTTGACTAAGGGTGTGCTAACGATGCGGCCTGTGGAACTTACGGTCAAGGCTTGAAGATCACCGTGCGCTGGACGATGAAGTTCACCGCGGTCGCGGTGCCCTGGGCGACCACGAATCCGAGGAACTGGGCCCAGTGCATGGCGGCGACCAGCCCGGCGGGCAGCATCGGGGTGTCCAGCCCGACCGACACCAGCCACGGGTAGAGCACCGCGAAGATGCCCACCTGCACCACGAAGGTGACCGCGTACAGCCCCATCACCGCGGCGAATTTGCGCCGCGAGCCGTCCGAGACGAAGGTCCAGCGCCGGTTGATCAGGTAGGCGGTGGTGGTGCCGGCGATGAACGACAGCACCTTGGCCGGGATGTAGTCCAGGCCGAGCGCCATCAGCGCCACCAGCAGGCCGTAGTCGACGATCGCCGACAGCCCGCCGGTGAGCACGAAGCGGAACAACTGGGTGCGCAGCGCCAGCTGCGATGCCGCGGCCTCGGTCATGCGCGCACCCCGAACAACAGGTTGGAGATCGCCACTCCGACCTCCTCGACCTTGGGAATGTCGTGCAACACCACCGGCGCCTCGGCCGAGGTGGTGAACACCAGCGAGCCGCAGCCGAACATCCGGTCGGTGAGGCTGCGCTCGTAGGCCACGTTGGTGATCCGGGCGACCGGGACGTCGTGGCCGACCTTGGTGATGATCCCGGAGCGGGTGATCAGCCGGTGGTTGGTCAGCGTGTAAGTGGTGGTGCGCCAGCGCAGCAGCGGGATCAGGTACACCGGGATCGCGATCGCCACCGCGATCACTGCGGCGGCCCAGGCCGACCACGGCTGCCACGACGACGGCAACAGCGCGAACCCGGCGCCGGCGACGGCCGAGGTCACCAGCAGCCAGGCGGTGGGACCGATCATGGTCTTGCCGTGCGATCGCAGATGTAACAACTCCTGCTCACCGTCTCCGAGCAGCTTGGCGGGCAATCCCATGGTGCCCATTATGTCCGTGGTTCGATGGGTGCCATGACCGTCCCTCTTCTGGTGTTCCTGCACGGACTCGGCCAGACCCCGCAGTTCTGGCAGGACCAGGTCACCGCCCTGCCCACCGGAACCAAGGCGGTCGCGCCCTGGCTGGAGGGGTTGCGGCCGGGCCGTCCTGGCGATTTCGATCTGGACGCCGCCGCGGACGCCGTGCTCGGCCAGTTGAACCGGTTCGGCGTCGATCAGGTGGCCCTGGCCGGCAGCGGGCTGGGCGCCGCCGTCGCGGTCGCCGCCGCCGGACGCTCCCCGGACGCCGTCTCGCACCTGGTGCTCTCCGACCTGCAGGGTCGTCCTCCGAAGCTGGCCGGGCTCGCGCAGCGGCTCGCCGTCCGCGCCATGCCGTCCGGACGGCTGGCCGACGCCGGCCTGGACCGGGCCCGGATGCTGCGGCTGGTGAAGGCGGCGTCCGGCATCGACCTGCGGCCGCGACTGGCGGCCGTCACCGCCTCGGCTCTGCTGGTCAGCGGCGGTTCGGACGCCGCCGGAACGGCCGCGGCCCGGGAACTCGCCGCCGGTCTCCGGGATGCCCGGGTCGAGGTG
>NZ_JASGDE010000092.1:0-13962 GCF_047607385.1 Micropruina sp. | reverse complement strand
GCCGCGCCAGCGCGTCCTCGGTCGCGGCACGGCGCTCGGCCTCGGCGGCGTCCGCCGGTCCGCCCAGCGCAGCCAACCGTCCGGACGGCTCGCCCTGGGCACCGGTCCGGACGCCGAACGCCTGCTCCGGCGGCAGCGACGTCCACGATGTCGGTTCGCCGAGCCGGACCCGGTCCCGCCGCGGCAACGCCTCCTCGTCGGAGTCGCCGGTGATGGACGCGGCCAGTTCGGCCACGTCGTCGGCCTCGGCCAGGCGTCCCAGGCCACGCAGATCCTCGGCCAGATCGGACAGCGCCACCACCAGCAGCTGCTGCACCTCCGGCTTGCGCACCGCCAGCGCGCCCAGCAGATCGACCAGGCGCCGCCGCAGGGTGAGGCCGAGGCCGGACGCCCCGGCCGCCAGCACCCGGTCGGCGGCCTCGCTGTACAGCCCGAACATCGGCTCGCTGAGCCGGTCCAGCATGGCCGGTGGCAGCGACTCCGGCTGCTCCAGCAGCTGCAGCGCCCGCGCCTCGTAGCGCTCGACGGCACGCAGCAGGTATTCCGCGGCCGGCTCGGCCCAGCCGGCCGCCCAGCGGGCGTCCGAAGCGGTCCGGTCGACGTCCACGGCCAGGAACTCGCCGTCGTCGGCACCCACCGCCACGGCGGCGTCGGCGCGCGCGTTCGCGGCCGCCGCATCGCCGCCGGCCAGCGCGGACCGGGACCAGACCAGCAACGCCCAGGCGATGGTCTGCGGCGCCAGCGCGTCGTCCAGTTCCAACCGGTCCAGCTGCTCCCGCAGCCCGAACGCGGCGGCCAGCACCTGCCCGGCCTGGGCATGCAGTCCGGCCGCCGACTGGATCAGCGCCAGGTGCACCAGGGACGTGATGGACCGGGCGGCGTCCGACCGTGGTGTGTAGGGGCCGACCGGGCCGTGCTGGGCCAGCACCCGGGCCGACAACGTGACGGCCTCCTGGGCACCGGACGCGGCCTCGGCCCAGGCGTGCCCGGCGAGCCGGTGCGCGGTCAGTTCGACCAGGGCGTCCGCGACCGGCCCGAACCGCTCCGGGTCGCCGCCCGCCCAATCGCGCAGGCGCTGCAGTTCCGAGGCCAGCCGACGGGTCTGCTGGGCGTGAGTGTCACTGGGCTGGTTCATGAACTCCTCGTCACGGCACGAAAATCGGGCGTACTTCGGCATCGGGAACGCCTCCATTGCACCATGCCGAGGTTGCCTTCGACATCCCGCAACACGTTGACTCCCGGCGCGGACGCTCCGTAGCCTGCTGACCGAGGGGCGATCCGTCCCTCCGTGCCCCCGTTCCAGAAAGGCTGGGCAGATCTTGCTACGCCGAAAACTCCTGATCGCTACGGGCGCCGTCGCCCTCGCGGTCCCCACCGTCGCCTACGCCGACCCCGTCGACCGCTTCGACGCCGCGCCGAGTTCGACCCGGATCGACAGTTCCGCGGTGCCCGCCTCGCTGAAGGCGGACGCCAAAGTGACCGTCATGGTCGAGTTGACCGGCGACCCGGTCGCCGTTGTCGAGGGCCGGTCCGCGACGCCGCTGTCGGGCACCCGGGCCGCCCAGATCCGCTCCGGCCTGAAGAGGTCCCAGGACCGGATCAAGGCCGAGATCAACAGCCGCGGCGGCAAGGTGCTGTCCCAGATGCAGTCGGCCTACAACGGCATGCGGGTCACCCTGCCCCGCAAGCAGGTGCGCGCGATCGCCCAGCTGTCCGGGGTGAAGTCGGTCACCACCGCCCGCAAGTACGAGATCCAGAACGCCACCAGCGTGCCCTACCTGGGCGCCCCGCAGGTCTGGCAGAACAACAAGTACCGCGGCGAGGGCGTCAAGGTGGCGATCATCGACACCGGCATCGACTACACCCATGCCGACTTCGCCGGGCCGGGCACTGTGCAGGCGTTCAACACCGCCAAGGCCAGCGACACCCCGAATCCGGCCTGGTTCGGACCCAAGGCACCCCGGGTGAAGGGCGGCTACGACTTCGTCGGCGACGACTACGACGCCAGCGACCCGGCCACCTCGACCCCGAAGCCGGACGCCAACCCGCTGGACTGCAACGGTCACGGCAGCCACGTCGCCGGCACCACCGGCGGCGGCGGCGTCAACGCCGACGGCACCGCGTTCACCGGCCCGTACGACGCGAAGACCCCCAAGCGGAACTTCAAGGTCGGCCCCGGCGTGGCGCCCAAGGTGAACCTGTACGCGCTCAAGGTGTTCGGCTGCGAGGGCTCGACCGACGTGGTCGTCGAGGCCATCGACTGGGCCGTGAAGAACAAGATGAACGTGATCAACATGTCGCTGGGTTCGACCTACGGTTCGGCCACGGAGCCCGATTCGATCGCCGCCCGCAACGCTCAGGCCGCCGGCGTGATCGTGGTCGCCTCGGCCGGCAACTCCGGCCCGAACCCGTACCTGGCCGGCTCCCCCGGCGCCGGGCAGGGTGTGATCAGCGTCTCGGCGATCGACTCCACGGCCAGCTTCCCCGGTGCCACGCTGAGCTTCGACGGCAAGAAGACGGCCGCGATCAACGCGAACGCCGCGACCCTGCCGACCAACCAGCTGACCGTCGTCAACCTCACCGACGACCCGTCCACGCTGGCCAACGAATCGCTGGGCTGCGCGGTCAGCGACTACACCCGGGCCGGCATCACCGCCGGCGGCAACCAGATCGCGGTGACCACCCGCGGCACCTGCGCCCGGGCCGCCCGCGGCATCTTCGCCCAGAAGGCCGGTGCCGCCGCCGTGGTGATGATCAACACCGACAGCGGCTACCCGCCGTTCGAGGGGCAGATCCTGTCCAACCCGGACGACCACGAGCCCTACACGGTCACGATTCCGTTCCTCGGCGTCCGTGACAGCGACGGGCCCGCGCTGAAGGCCGCCACCGGCAAGACCCTGACCCTGGCCGCGGCCCCGCTGAGCAACCCGACCTACAAGAAGTACGCGGACTTCTCCTCCGGCGGTCCGCGCACCGGCGACAGCGGGCTGCGTCCCGCGGTGTCCGCACCGGGCGTCAGCATCCGCTCGGCGGGTGTTGGCACCGGCAACGACGTGTCGGTGCTGTCCGGCACCTCGATGGCGGCCCCGCACGTCGCGGGCGTGGCGGCCCTGGCCCGGCAGGCGCACAAGAGCTGGTCGGCCGGACAGATCAGCGCGGCCCTGACCAGCACCGCCGACCCGGCCAACGTGCCCGGCTACCGGCTGACCCTGGGCGGCGGGCTGGTGGACACCAAGCAGGTGGTCTCGACCAGCATCTTCGCGATCGGCGACCAGTACTCCACCAAGGCCGGCAAGGTGTACGAGGGAACCCTCAGCTTCGGCTTCCACGAACCGACCGGCACCTGGTCGGGCAGCAAGAAGCTGACCCTGGTGAACAAGGGCTCCAAGAAGGTGACCTTCTCGCTGAAGAACGAGAAGACCAAGCAGTCGGTTCCGGCCTCGGTGAAGTTCAGCCGGACCAAGATCACCGTGCCCGCCCGGAGCAGCCGCACCGTCACCGTGAAGCTGAGCCTGTCGGCCAAGTCCGTCGGCTCGTCGCTGGCCGGCGACAACCAGTTCGCCCTGCGCGAGGCGTCCGGCAACATCCGGATCACCAGCAACGGCAAGGGCACGCTGCGCGTCCCGTACCTGATGGTGCCCCGGGCCCAGGCCAAGGTGGCCGCCACCCAGGCTCTGGTCAAGTCGTCGCTGACCACGGCCCCGAACGCCACCACCGAGAAGCGTCCGGACGCCAAGAAGACCGACATCGCACCGGCCACGCAGCAGACCAACGTCACGCTGACCAACCCCAAGGGCGCGCTGCGGGCCGGAGCCGACTTCTACACCTGGGGCTTGCAGGACGCCCAGGACGTCAGCTCGTCCTACCCGAAGGGACTCGACCTCCGGGCCGCCGGGGTGCAGTCGATCGACGATCAGGGCGAGCAGACGCTGGTCTTCGCGATCAACAGCTGGACCCGGTGGTCGAACGCGGCGGCGATCGAATTCGACGTGGCGATCGACACCAACCGGGACGGCGAGCCGGACTACATCGTGTTCAGCCGTGATTCGGGCGACGTCCGCAACGACGACCCGGACGGGCTGAGCGAGGTGTTCCTCTACGACGTCGCCAGCAAGGAGTTGAGCAGCACCGGCTACCTGGCGCAGGCCCCGACCGACAGCAGCACCATCCTGCTGCCGGTGGACGCCGCCGACCTGGGACTGTCCAAGTCCTCCGGCGCGTTCCGCTACGAGGTGTCCAGCTACTCCTTCGTGGAGGAGGCGGCCACCGACGAGATCGCCGGAACGGCCAGCTACGACCCGTGGAAGCCGGCGATCAGCAACGGTGACTACGCCACCGTGCCGGTCAGCGGCAGCAACACGGTGCAGGTCACCTTCGACACCACCGCCGTCGCGGACCAGAAGCCGCTGGGCACGATGATCGTGGTGCTGGACAACAAGGCCGGGAAGGACGAGGCGCTGCTGCTGCCGAAGCCGTCGTTCTGACCATCGTCGAATGCGCCGCCCCCGGGATCATTTCCCGGGGGCGGCGTTTTCCCATTCGCGCGACGACTCGCACCTAGACTCGCCGCGTGCCTCGTATCGGTTGCCTGCTTGCGTTGCTTCTGCTCAACGCCTGTTCCATGACTCCGTCAACGAGTCCGGAGCCGCAGCAGAGCCGGCCGGCCCCGCAGCAGTCCCGGTTCCTGACCGCTCCACCGCTACCCTCTGCGCCATCCGGAACACAGGCCACTCTTCCGCCTCATCGGCTGGCGGCCATCCAGTCCGAGTTGCGCGGCCGAGGCGTGACCACGGAGGTTCTGGTGATCAGCGTCGAGAAGGTGCGGTTCAATGACGGGTCATTGGGTTGCGCACAACCCGGGGTGAAGTACACCCAGTCGCAGGTCGACGGCATGCGCGTGATCGTCGAGGCCGACGGGCGCCGCTACGACTATCGCTTCGGCAACGGCGACGTCCCCCGGCTGTGCGAGGCAGTTTCGGGCCCGAGACGAAGCGGTGATCGCTGACGTCAGTTGAACGCCCTTGCCGCAATCACGATCGGGCGCAGCCCTCGGCCCCGCAGCACCAGTTCAGCCCGCACCGGAGGCGTCCGAACGACCACAACTTCGCTGTTTCGAAGCAGTACGTCCACCGTTGACGGCACTTCGAGAGTCGGATACTCCTCAGGCAGCGCCACCGCCGTGTATTCACGACCAGAACCGTCGACAACGCTCACCCAGAGGCCTAACCTAGCAATATCTCGATGAGTCCCGCAGCCGCCGCCTATCGCCTCGGCATCATCGACCATCACCAGACAAAGAGCTGTTCGCCTGAAATCCACCGACAGATACACCGGCTTGCCGTCCACTTCGCCAAGACGTCGAGTGTCCTCAAGATGCAGATCAGCAGGCCGCGAGCCGGTGAACCAGGACGGCAGCCCGTCCTCGGGCGTCATAGACCGGCCCTCGGCCGGAAAGTGGAGACGCTCAGCGACAGGGGCTGGAGAGAACAGGGACTGCGCCCCGACCAAAGTCAGCACAACCACGGCGCCCATCAGGAAGAACCTGATGTGTCGGACATCGCGGCGGGGAGGCATCACGACAGCCTCACTGCCCGTCCAGGAGTCGCCGCACCAGGTCCAGTGAGCCCTTCGCCGAGTCGTAGCCGACGACGACCAGGTCGCCGCGCACCGCCACCGTCCACAACCGGGCGTCACCGTCGGCCAGCACGGCTGGGCCGGCCAGCTTCGACAACGGCCGCAACGCCCCGCGTCCGGCCCGCTTCCGCAGCTCTTGGCGCACCGTCTCGGCCCGCTCGGGGCTGATCCCGGACGCCGGGGCCGGCTGCTGCTGGCCGACCACCAGCATCGGCCGGATGGTGCCGCCGCGGGCCACCGAGGCGGTGGCCACCGCCATGGCGAACGGCGACAGACGCAGACTGCCGTCGGCCTCGGCGCCGAAGGTCTCGATGCCGAGCCCGAACGCCTCGGTCAGCCCGAGCAGCCGGATCGCCTCGGCCGGCCCGCCCGGAGCGGCCAGGCCGCTGACCGGGGCGAAGTCGGTGGGATAGACCCGCTGGGTGGTCGCGGTGGTCTGTCCGGGCTTGCTGGCGACGGCCAGCAGGGCACCGTCCGAGGGCCGGATCAGCACCGCGGCGGCCCGGCCGGAGGAGCGCGCCAGCAGCTTCTCGGCCCGGGTCTGCAACGAGACGTCCAGGGTGGTGCGCAGCGATCGGCCGTCCACCGCCGGCACCCGGAACAGCTCGCGGGCGTCCTGCGGGTTGCCGTCCGGGTAGGCCTGCACCACGAAGCCGGTGGTGCCCATCAGCAGCGCGTTGTGCACCCGCTGCAGTCCGGCCAGCCCGACCAGATCGCCGGCCCGGACGGTGCCGCCGGAGCTGCGGATGGCGTCGGAGGTGGCCTCCCCCACGCTGCCCAGCAGCTGGCGCGCGAAGGTCGCCGAGCGGGCCAGCGGCCGGACGGCGTCCAGCACCCGCACGCCCTGGATCGGGCGCACCGCGTCCAGGATGTCCCACCCGCTCGGCCCCACCGCGCGGATCACGGCGGCCTCCACATAGGCGCGCGGGCCGTAGCCGGCCACCTTGGCGACGTAGCCGTCGGAGTCGATGCCGACCGCCTTGGCCAGCGCGGCCGCGGCCTTGGGCTGGGCGTCCGCCGGGATCAGCGCCTTGTCCAGCCCGATCCGCTTGGCCTCCTGGTTCCAGACCAGCCGCTCGTCGTCCCGGCCCAGGATCTCGCCGCGCACCGGGCTCAGCCGGACGGCCCGCAACCGGTCGCCGGGACGGAGCCCGGACGCGATCAGGTCGCGTTGCCAGACCCCGGTCCAGCCGTCGGCGCCGCGGGTCAGCCGGAGGTAGGCCTCCTGCACCCAGGCGGGTTTGCCGTCGTGGATCACCCATTCGGCGCGCAGCCGGGCGGTGGCCTCGCGTTGATCGTCGGCCAGCTGGACGCTGTCCACCGCGATGCTGGGCCGCAGGCTGCCCATGCCGCGCAGCGTCGCCTCCAGGTCGGCCAGCTCGGACGGCCCGACCGTCGAACCGAAGGAACCGTCGGCGATGGTCCGGTCACGCAGCGCGTCGGCCGCTCGCCGGGCCGCCACGGTGGCCCCGGGCAGCGGGTCGGTGGCGGTGCGCCAGACCAGATAGCCGCCGCCGGCCAACGCCAGCACCAGCACAGCGATCAGCCAGGTCGGGGGACGCCGCACGGCGCCGGCTGGGCTCATGGCCGCATGCTAGCCCGCGGCTCCGACGGTTCCGGTGCTACCCCGAACCACCAGCCGCACCGGCAGTTCCACGTCGGCCGGCTCCGGAACCGCCGGATCGGCCCGGTTCGCGAGCACCTGCCGGAGTGCCTGGGCAGCGGCGCGGCCCTTGGCGTCGGCGTCCTGGGCGACGGTGGTCAGGCCCAGCCCGGCGGCCACCGGGTGATCGTCGAAGCCGACCACCGAGAGGTCGCCGGGCACCCGCAGGCCGAGGTCGCCGGCCGCCGCCAGCGCCTGGGCCGCCACCAGGTCGGAGACGCACAGCACCGCGGTGGGCCGGTGCCGGCGCAGCAGTTCGGTGATCGAGGCCCGGTTGTCGCCGAAGATCTGCACGAAGCTGATCACCGGCTTGATGCCGCCCAGCCCCTCGATCCAGCCGGCCATCCGTTCGGCGCCGACCAGATGCCGAGGGTGCTCGTCCGGCTCCGCCTGGGGCGCCAGGATGGCCACCCGGGTGTGCCCCAGCCCGGCCAGGTGGGCGGCCGCCGCCCGCGCCCCGCCGCGGTCGTCGATGGTCACCCGGACGCCGTCCTCCCAGGCCATGTCGACGCCCACCACCGGAACTCCGCGGCGCCGCAGCCACTCCACGCTGGGGGCGTCCAGGTCGCAGGAGTAGGCGATGGCGCCGTCCATCGCGACGTCGTGGGCGGGCACCGTGGGCGGCAGCATGGTCAGCGCCAGGGCGTCCGCACTGAGCTCGTCGGCCACCGCGCCCAGGAAACGGGCGGTGACCGCGTCCGAGAGCGCCAGCCGCAGCGGCTGGGTCCAGAGCACCCCGATCGCACCCGAGGTGCCGGTGGCCAGCGACCGGGCGGCCGGATCGGGACCGTGGTAGCCCAGCTCGTCGGCCGTCGCGAGGATCCGCTGGCGCAGCTCGGCGGACAGCTGATCGGGACGCGAGAAGGCGTTCGACACGGTCATCCGGCTGACCCCGACCCGGTCCGCGATGGACTGCAAGGTGACTCTCGGCATGGATCCCTTCCACGATTTGCCGGAGACCCTACCGGCTGACTATCTTTACCGGTACAGAACTATACCGGTAAAGGGGACTCATGAACGGGCGCAACGCAGGCGACGACTGGTGGCGGCATGCGGTGGTGTATCAGATCTATCCGCGCAGCTTCGCCGACGCCAACGGCGACGGCATCGGTGACATCGCGGGCATCCGCGGCAAGCTGCCGCACCTGGCGGCGCTGGGCGTCGACGCGATCTGGATCAGCCCCTGGTACCCCTCGCCGATGGCTGACGCCGGCTACGACGTCAGCGACTACCGCGACATCGAGCCGCTGTTCGGCACCCTCGCCGAGGCCGACGCACTGATCGCCGAGGCACACGCCGCCGGGATCAAGATGATCATCGACATCGTCCCGAACCACACCTCCGACCAGCACGCGCTGTTCCAGGCCGCGCTGGCCGCCGCCCCGGGCTCCCCCGAGCGTGAGCTGTACGTCTTCCGCGAGGGCCGCGGCAGCGACGGCGAGCTGCCGCCCAACGACTGGCAGAGCAACTTCGGCGGCCCGGCCTGGACCCGGGTTCCGGACGGCCAGTGGTACCTGCACCTGTTCGCCCCCGCCCAGCCGGACGTGAACTGGCGACACCCGGCGATCCGGGTCGAGTTCGAGCAGACCCTGCGGTTCTGGTTCGACCGCGGCATCGACGGCTTCCGGATCGACGTGGCGCACGGCCTGGAGAAGAACTGGGAGCTGCCCGACCTGAACGGCCTGGCCTTCCCGCTGGCCGAGGACGCCGAGCACGAGCACCCGCACTGGGACCAGCCGGCCGTGCACGAGATCTTCCGCGAGTGGCGCGCGATCGCCGACGAGTACAGCCCGGCCCGGGCGTTCTGCGGTGAGATCTGGGTCGGACGCCCGCAGCGGCTGGCCGCCTACCTGCGCTCCGACGAGCTGCACACCGCATTCAACTTCGACTTCCTGATGGCGCCCTGGCTGCCCGGCCAGCTGCGGTCGGTGATCGACGCCACCATCGCCTCGCACGCCGCCGTCGGCGCCCCGCCCACCTGGGTGCTGGGCAACCACGACGTCTGCCGGCCGGTGTCCCGCTACGCCCGCGACCAGCGGCTGCTGAAGCCGATGGACCGGCACCTGATGGACTTCCAGGACCTGCCCGCCGACTTCGATCTGGGACGCCGCCGGGTCCGTGCCGCCGCCCTGCTGATGCTCGCGCTGCCCGGCGGCGCCTACGTCTACCAGGGTGAGGAGCTCGGGTTGCCCGAGGCCGAGCACATCCCGGCCGAGGCGCTGCAGGATCCGACCTGGGTCCAGTCCGGCGGCACCGACAAGGGCCGCGACGGCTGCCGCGTCCCGCTGCCCTGGACGTCCGCCGGCGACTCGTTCGGCTTCTCCCCGGACGGCGCCGCCGCACCCTGGCTGCCGCAGCCGGAAGACTGGGCTCCGCTGGCCGCGGACGCCCAGGACGGCGTGGCCGGCTCCACCCTGGAGCTGTACAAGGCCGCGCTGAAGCTGCGCCGCGAGCTGGGCGAACTCGGCGACGGCACCCTGGAATGGCTGGACGCCGGCGCCGACGCGCTGGCCTTCACCCGGCCGGCCGGGGCGGGCTCCGCCGGCTTCCAGTGCTGGACGAACCTCGGTTCCGGGCCGCTGGCACTGCCCGCCGGCGAGGTGCTGCTGGCCTCCGGCGAACTGACCGAGGACGGCCTGCTGCCGTCCGACACCACGGTCTGGCTGCGCGGCTAGAAAAACTCCGGAAAGTCTCCGGACGCCCATGTATCACCCGCTACCCGGGGTGCTCATGGTGGATGACAAGGTCGCTGATCCCGATTCTTTCCGGGGGTTGATTCGGCGGTGCGGCCTCGGGGGGAACGCATGATGCGCGACGCATCGGCGGCCGGCCTCTTCGGGGGGAGGGCCGGCGCCGAAGCGTCGCGCACGGCGTGTTTTCGGCCTCTACACTGCTGGCACACCGGTTGAAGGAGCGCCATGAAGATCGCCGTGCCCACCGAGGTCAAGAACCGCGAGTACCGGGTCGCCATCACCCCGGTCGGAGTCCACGAACTGACCCGGCGCGGCCACCAGGTGTTCGTCCAGGCCGGCGCCGGGCTCGGCTCGTCGATCACCGACGCCGAGTACGCCGCCCAGGGCGCCACCATCCTGCCGGACGCCGACGCCACCTGGGCCGCCGGCGAACTGGTGATGAAGGTGAAGGAGCCGGTGGCGTCCGAGTACGGCTACCTGCGCGACGACCTGGTGCTGTTCACCTACCTGCACCTGGCCGCCGACCGAGCGCTGACCGAGCGGCTGCTGGCCGCCGGGACCACCGCGCTGGCCTACGAGACGGTACAGCTGCCGAGCGGGATGCTGCCGCTGCTCTACCCGATGTCGGAGGTGGCCGGCTGCCTGGCGCCGCAGGTCGGGGCACACGCCATGATGAAGGCCCAGGGCGGCCGGGGCGTGCTGATGGGAGCCGTCGGCGGCGTCCCGAACGCCAAGGTGGTGGTGCTCGGCGGTGGCGTGGCCGGGCAGAACGCGGCCAACATCGCCCTTGGCATGGGCGCCAACGTGACCGTCCTGGACACCGATCTGGAGAAGCTCCGGATGACCTTCTGGCGCTACGACAACCGGGTCCAGGGCATCGTGTCGACCGCACTGAGCGTCCGCGAGCAGGTGCTGGCCGCCGACCTGGTGATCGGCACCGTGCTGATCCCCGGAGCCAAGGCGCCCAAGCTGGTGACCAACGAGATGGTGGCCCAGATGCGCCCCGGTTCGGTGCTGGTCGACGTCGCCATCGACCAGGGCGGCTGCTTCGAGGACTCCCATCCCACCACCCACGACGACCCCACCTTCGCCGTGCACGAATCGATCTTCTACTGCGTGGCGAACATGCCCGGCGCGGTGCCGAACACCTCCACCTGGGCGCTCACCAACGCCACCCTGCCCTACGCCACTCAACTGGCCGGCAAGGGCTGGCGGCAGGCCTGCATCGACTCGCCGCCGCTGGCCCTGGGCCTGAACACGGTGGCCGGCGCCATCACCTGCCCCGGCGTCGCGGACGCCTTCGGCGACCTGCCGGCCACGAGCATCGCGGACGTCCTCGGCTGAACCAACTCTCGTGCCTCGCGCGACCGTCCACGAGAACCGGGCCCGCGGACTGGACGCTCACACGTCGGCGCGGTGGAAGTTCTGGAAACTCCGGGACGCCGTCGGCCCGCGCTGATTCTGGTAGTGGGAGCCGTACACCGCCGAGCCGTACGGGTTCTCCGAGGGGCTGGAGAGTTGGAAGAAGGCCAGCTGGCCGATCTTCATCCCCGGCCAGAGCATGATCGGCAGGGTGGCCACGTTGGACAGCTCCAGGGTGACGTGCCCGCTGAAACCGGGGTCGACGAAGCCGGCGGTGGCATGGGTGAGCAGCCCGAGGCGTCCCAGGCTGGACTTGCCCTCGACCCGGGCGGCCAGGTCGTCGGGCAGCGTCACGGTCTCGAAGGTGCTGCCCAGTACGAACTCGCCCGGGTGCAGCACGAAGCCCTCGGCCGGGTCGACCTCGACCAGCCGGGTCAACTCCGGCTGATCGGCGGCGGGATCGATCACCCGGTACTTGTGGTTGTCGAACAGCCGGAAGAATTTGTCCAGCCGGACGTCCACGCTGCTGGGCTGGATCATCGCCGGATCCCAGGGGTCGAACCGGACGCGTCCCGCATCGATCTGGGCGCGGATGTCGCGATCGGAGAGCAGCACGCGCCTGAGGTTACCGTGACAGCCCCTACAGTGGGTGTCCTCGTCGCGACCAAGGAGGCACCGATGCCGGAATCCGATCCGAACGCCGACACCAAGGCCGCGTTCAAGGCCGCGCTGGAACGCAAGCAGCAGGGCCGGCAGGCCGGAGCCGATCACACCGATGCCGCCCGGGGCACGGCGAAGAACACCCATGCCCAGGGCGGCAAGCGGCAGTTCCGGCGCAAGTCCGGCGGCTGACCGGTCGCTCAGGCCTCCGGGTCGCCCACCACGTAGAGCATCACGATCTGCTCCTTGGTGTTCTCGGCCCGGCTGACCGACGGCGGGAATTCCAGCACCAGCTGGTTCACCACGGCGCCGAGCCGCCAGTTGTTCTTGCGCACCTTCTTGAACGCCTTCTGGAAGGTCTCGGAGAACTCCGGGTGCCGGGACAGGTAGTGCACGATGTGGTCCGGAACCCGGGCCTTCTTCTCGGCGGCGACGGCGCTGATGAACGCCAGAGCCGAGCGGTTGGACGCCTTCGTCCAGGCCCGCCGGTAGACGTCCTGCCGGTCGACGTCGGTCGACCAGGTGTTCCAGTTCAGTACGAACTGGGTGGTGTCATTGTCGAGGAAATCCTCAACTCCGATCTTCGGCATGGGGGTGCTCCTTCTGTGTGAACCGTACCCAGGCGGGTGCGAATCGGTGGGCGACGGAGGTCGCCAGTCGGGCGTGGCGCGCGCTCGCCTCGTCGGCGCCGCGCCGCCGCAACAGTCGGGCCAGGTGGGCGTCCGCGGGCCCGATCCCGGCCGATCCCCCGATCGGCAGCCAGCCGCCGCTGTACACCGCCAGTTCGGCGGCGAGCTCGTCGGCGAACTCCGGTGCGGGCTGGGCGCCGCCCAGCGCCCCGACGATCAGTCCTGCCGCCACGCCGGCCCGGAAGGTGCCCCGGACGCTGTTCCAGAGCTGTTCCAGGTAGTCCAGCGACGGCGGACGACCCAGTTCGGCGGCGATCCCGGCGGCGACCAACTGGTAGAGCGGGTCGACCTCGGAGATCTCGTCGTCCAGCGCCTCGAAGGCGGGAGCCAGGTCGACCAGCCGGTCGTCGCGGACGGCGTCGCTGAGCAGCCGCTCGTGCCCGGTGAGGGCGACCGTCTCCGGGTCGACGCCGGCCTGGAGGGCGCGGGCCCGCTCGGCGTGCCGCGCCGCGGCCGCGGTCGGCCCGGACAGCCCGGCGAGCAGCTCGCTCAGCGTGATGGCCACCCACCGGTGCAGCACCGAGCCGGACGCCTCGGCGCGGCGCTGGTAGTCCTGCGCGGCGGCCGCCGCGCCCAGCCGGTCGGCGAGTTCGATGTGCGCGGTGACGATCGTCCGCAGCGCCTCCAGCTCGGCCTCGGCACTGCCGGCCCGGGCCGCCACCACGGCCATCCGCTGGGACAGCTCGAGCCGGCGCTGGGACGGCTGCTGCCGCGGCCAGGTCAGCGAGTGCAGGGCACGCAGGGCGTCCAGCGCCACCGTCGGGTCGGGGTCGGCGGCATGCCGCAACGTCTCCGGCTCCATATCGCCAAGCCGGGCCAGCATGGTCGGGTCGCCGACCTTTCCGGCCCGCAGATAGCCCTCCATCAATCGGACGCGCAGCGCGGTCTGGTCGGCCGGCACCCATTCCAGCGCCTCCCCGAGCAGCAGCTGGGCGCGCCGGGACGCCGCCCCCATCGGCACCCAGGGCCCGGTGGCCAGCAGCGCCGCCTGGCCGAACAGCACCGGCTCGCCGGCCCGACGCGCCACGGCGGCCAGCTCCCGGCCCTGCGCGGTGGCCTGGTCGATCCGGCCACCCAGGGTAAGCGCGGTGACGCCCGCCAACGCCCAGGGCAGCCAGTCGGCCGGAGCGAGCCGGATCCGCCGGGCCAGTTCGACCGCCTCCGCGTAGCGGTCCGCGGCGGCCAGCGGCGTCCCGGCGGCGGCCAACGCCGCGGCCTCGGCGGCGGTGTACGCGGCCGCCTGCTGGTCGGCTCCGGGCAG
>NZ_JASGDE010000091.1:0-10359 GCF_047607385.1 Micropruina sp. | reverse complement strand
GGTGGCAGCGGCCCGGCGGGCGGCGTCCGGCCTGTCGGTGGACGCCGCCGCGGCCCGGGCTCAGCAGCTCATCGCCCTCGCCCTCGACTGAGCCCGTCACTGGTCGAGTTGATCGAAACCCCTTGCCAGTCGGGTCCTCGGCCAGGTCGACCAGTTCGACCGGCGAAGGGTCAGGCCTTGCGCATGTAGGCCCGGACGGTGAGCGGGGCGAAGATCGCCACGATAACCGCCGCACCCAGCAGCGACAGCAGCACGTCGCCGCCCACCGCGCCGTTGTTGGCCAGTTCCCGCACCGCGGTGACCAGGTGCGAGATCGGGTTGGCGTCCGCGAACCACTTCAACCAGTCCGGCAGGGTGTCCACCGGGACGTAGGCGTTGGAGAGGAAGGTCAGCGGGAACAGGACCAGCATCGAGATGCCCTGCACGCTGGACGCCGTCCGGGCGATCACGCCGAAGAAGGCGAAGATCCAGCTGATCGCCCACGAGCAGGCGATCACCAGCAGGCCGGCCAGCACCACGTTCGCCAGGCCGCCGGCCGGGTGGTAGCCCATCACGTACCCCATCACGAAGGTGAGCGTGGTGGCGATGGCGTACCGGACGGTGTCGGCCAGCAGCGCGCCGGCCAGCGGGGCGATCCGGGCGATCGGCAGCGACCGGAACCGGTCGAAGACGCCCTTGTCCATGTCCTCGCGCAATTGGGTGCCGGTCACCACCGAGGTGGTGATCACGGTCTGCACCAGGATGCCGGGGATCAGGGCGGGCAGGTAGTCCTGCACGTTGCCGGCGATCGCGCCGCCGAACAGGTAGGCGAACATCAGCGTGAACAGGATCGGCTGCAGGGTGACGTCGATTAGCTGCTCCGGCGTGCGGCGGATCTTGATCAGGCCGCGGGCGGCCATGGTCAGCGAGTTCGCCACCGTCTGGCCGATGCCGACCCGGTTCTTCAGCACCCGGTCGACGCCCGGGACGATGGTGGTATCGAGGGTCGCGGTCATGCGGAGGCTCCTTCCAGGACGGGCTCGCCGGCCGCGCCGGCGTCCTCGGTTTCGGTGCCGTGTCCGGTCAGCGCCAGGAACACCTCGTCGAGGGTGGGTTTCTGGACGCTGAGCTCGGCCAGGTGGATGCCGCCGGCGCGCAGCGTGATCAGCAGGTCGGTGACCCGATCGGCGTCGTGCATCGGCGCGGTGACCCGTCCGGCCTCGGCGGAGACGGTCGGGGTGACCCCGAGCACCCGCTCGATGGCGACCCGCAGGTCGTCCAGATCGCGCGGATCGACCAGCCGCAGCTGCAGGCTGGAGGTGCCGACGGACGCCTTCAGCTCGTCGCCGGTGCCCTCGGCCACCACGGTGCCGCGGTCGATCACCGCGATCCGGTCGGCCAGCTGGTCGGCCTCGTCCAGGTACTGGGTGGTCAGCAGCACCGTCGAACCGGTGGCCACCAGGCGCCGGATGGTGTCCCACATCTGGGCCCGGGTGCGGGGATCGAGGCCGGTGGTGGGCTCGTCCAGGAAGATCAACGGCGGTTGCGCGATCAGGCTGGCGGCCAGGTCGAGCCGGCGACGCATGCCGCCGGAGAAGTTCTTCAGCGGACGCCGGGCCGCCTCGGTCAGGCCGAATTCCTCCAGCAAGGCGCTCGACTTGGCCTTCGCCTCGGCCCGGCTGAGGCCGAGCAGCCGGCTGAACAGCACCAGGTTCTCGGTGGCCGACAGGGTCTCGTCGACCGACGCGTACTGACCGGTGACGCCGATCAGCTGGCGGACGATCTGCGGCTCGCGCTGCACGTCGTGGCCGAAGATCCGGCCGGTGCCGGCGTCCGGACGCAACAGGGTGGCGAGCATCGCGATGGTGGTGGTCTTGCCGGCGCCGTTGGGGCCGAGGACGCCGTAGATGGAGCCGGTCGGCACCCGCAGATCGACCCCGTCGACGGCCCGGTTGGTGCCGAACACCTTGACCAGGCCGTCCGCCTCGACCGCCCAGTCGGACCGGATCTGGTTGACCTTCATGGCGGTTCCTTTCTCGCTCGTGGCTTGATGACCGGTCCAGTCTGGGAGGGGCCGCTGACACCGCGCGCACACCGCACTGTCAGCCGCTGACAGCGTTCAGACGGCACGACGTCCAGGAAGCGGCCCTCACCGCCGAGGGCCGGTTAGGCTGACGCCGAGATTTCCCGGCGAAGGAGAACCAATGGCGGAGCTGAAGACGTCACCGCTGCACGACCGGCACCAGGCGCTGGGCGCGCGATTCGCCGAGTTCGGCGGCTGGTCGATGCCGTTGCAGTACGCCGGGATCGTGTCCGAGCACAAGGCGGTGCGTGAAGCGGTCGGCATCTTCGACGTCAGCCACCTGGGCAAGGCCCGTGTCACCGGACCGGGCGCGGCCGAGTTCCTGAACGCCTGCATCACCAACGACGTGCACAAGATCGGCGTCGGCCAGGCCCAGTACACGTTGCTGTGCAACGACGCCGGCGGGGTCGTGGACGACCTGATCTGGTACTGGCTGGCCGAGGACGAGATCTTCCTGATCCCCAACGCGGCGAACACCGCCGAGGTGGTGGCGCTGCTGTCCGCCGCCGCGCCCGCCGGCATCACCGTGGTCAACGAGCACGACGACCACGCCGTCCTCGCCGTGCAGGGACCGGCCTCCGACGAGACCCTGGCCGCGCTCGGGCTGCCGGTCGGCCACGACTACATGCGCTTCGACCGCGGCAGCATCGGCGACGTCGAACTCACCGTCTGCCGCACCGGCTACACCGGCGAGCGCGGCTACGAACTGGTGGTGCCCTGGGCTTCCGCCGGCGCGGTCTGGGACGCGGTGCTGGCCGCCGGCGAGCAGTACGGCATCGCGCCCGCCGGGCTGGGTGCCCGGGACACCCTGCGCACCGAGATGGGCTACCCGCTGCACGGCCAGGACCTGCGACCCGACGTGTCCGCCGGCCAGTGCGGGGTGGGCTGGGCGATCGGCTGGAAGAAGGAGTCGTTCTGGGGCGAGGCGGCGTTGCGCGCCGAGAAGGCGGCCGGCCCGGAGCGCCGGCTGACCGGACTGGTCGCGCAGGGACGCGGCATCCCGCGTCCGCACATGGAGGTGGTGCACGACGGCGAGGTGGTCGGCGAGGTGACCTCGGGGACGTTCTCGCCGACCCTCGGCAAGGGCATCGCGCTGGCGCTGCTGCCGCCGGCCCTGGTTCCCGGCACCGTGGTCAGCGTCCGGGTGCGCAATCGCGAAGAGCCGTTCGAGGTCGCCAAACCGCCGTTCGTCACCCCGGGGGTGCGTGGCGCATGAGGGGCGGGCGCGGCTGGCGGCAGTGGGCGCACCTGGCCCTGGCCGTCGCCGGTCTGGTGGCGGTGCTGTATGCGGTGGTGCTCGGCGCCAATCCGACGATCTGGTGCCGTGAACAGGTGATGCAGCCCGGACAGGTGTGCAGCAACGCGCAGGGCACCAAGGTGCAGACCTATGAAGAGCGGGTCAGCGCGGCACAGTGGGCCCGTCCGGTGATCGGGGTGGTCGGGGTCGCCGTCACCGGCTTCGCGCTGGTGCTGTGGCGCGGTGGACGCCGCAACGTCGCCGCCTGACCGGGCGACGACGTCCTCTTGAGAAGCCGCTGATCTACCGGTCCGTCCCGGCGGAGGTTCGTCAACTAGCGACCGATTCCGGGGGTGTTCCGCCTCGCACGCCTCGGACGGGTCCCGAATCGGTCGCTGTTCGACGGGATGAGGACGACAGCTGTCGGACCGCCAGTGCGGGGTGGACGCTCGCCGGTCGAGCTCGTCGAGACCTCTGGCAACGGTGTCGACAGGCTCCACCGACCAGGGTTCTCGACATGCTCGACCAGCGGTTCCTTAATTACTCTGCGTCGAGACCCATCGGCCCGTAGACCAGCCGGTCCTCCTCGTACAGCGACACCGCGCGGACGCCGGCGTCGGCCAGCTCCGGGTAGTTCGCGGTGACCCAGGCCTCCGCCTCGGCCTGGCTGGCGAAGCTGCCGCCGAGATCGACGCCGGGGTCCGCGTCCGCGGGTTCCGGACGCCAGGACCATGACATCAGAGCTTGTCCCCGCGGTTCACCACGGGACGCGGGATGCGGATCCGGCGCAGCGACAGCGACCGGTTGAAGCCGTAGTAGAGCAGTCCCTTGAGCGGTTCCTTCGGGATGCGCTGGGCGGCCAGCTTCTTGAAGCCGCGCCACATCCGGACGATGTCGACGACGATCAGCAGCATGAACGCCCAGGTGGCGTAGGTGGCGGGCTCGACCATGGCCGGGTACATCGGGCTGACCACCAGCACCACCAGCAGCAGCGCCATCAGGATCGGCATCGACCACTCGGCGAGGTTGAACCGGGAGTCGACCCAGTTGCGCATCAGCACCTTGCCGGGGGTTCCGTCCAGCTGCTCCATCCGCTTGCGGCGGTCGGCGGCGGCGTCCTCGCGCGCCCGCTTCCGGGCCTCCTTCGGGGACAGCTGCGGGTTGAGCCGCTGCCGACGGGCCGCCTCGGCGTCCCGGCGCTTCGGGGTCGGCACGGACTTGGCCTTCGGGGCCGTCGTCGCAGCCTCGGGCGCCGGCACCGGCTGTGCGGCGGCGGCCTTGTCCTTGTTGGGGGAGAAGAGTCCCACGTCGAACCTCGATGTCGGTGGATTCAGGTGACCCCTCATCTTAGCCCGGCCGCACCCCGCCGATCTCCGCGCCCGGCACTGCGCGAGGGCCGGATAGTCTGGTGGGACGACGCACGTCAACGGAAGGCGACCCCCCATGGCTGGGATGTTCCAACGGATGAAGGCCATCTTCTCGGCCAAGGCCGACAAGGCGCTCGACAAGCTCGAGGATCCCCGCGAGACGCTGGACTACTCCTACAGCAAGCAGCTCGAACTGCTGCAGCAGGTTCGCCGCGGCGTGGCCGAGGTGGCCACCAGCCGCAAGCGGGTGGAGTTGCAGGCCGGCCAGCTCAATCAGCAGTTGGAGAAGCTGACCACCGCCGCGAAGCGGGCGCTGGAGGCCGGCCGGGAAGACCTGGCCCGCGAGGCGCTGACCCGCAAATCGGGGCTGCAGCAGCAGCTGGCCGAATTGCAGACCCAGCACGCCGCGCTGCAGTCGGAGGAGGAGCGGCTGGTCCGCGCCAGTCAGCAGTTGCAGGCCCGGGTGGACGCCTTCCGCACCCGCAAGGAGACCATCAAGGCCACCTACACCGCGGCCGAGGCGCAGAACAAGATCAGTGAGGCGTTCAGCGGCCTGGGGCAGGAACTCGGCGACGTCGGCCAGGCGATCCAGCGGGCCGAGGACAAGACCGCGCAATTGCAGGCCCGGGCCGCGGCCGTCGACGAACTGCTCGCCAGCGGTGCCCTGAACGATCCGACCGGCCTGGGTCAGGACGACATCACCCGCGAGCTGGACGCGCTGGCCTCCGGTGCCCAGGTCGACAATGAACTCGCCGCGCTGAAGGCGTCCATCGGCGCCGAACCGCCCGGGCAGCTGACCGGCGGCACGACGCCGGCGGCACCCGCGGCCGAACTGCCCGGCGGCAGCTTCGAGCAGCCGCCCGCTCCCGGCACCGCGACCGAGTCGTCCTCGTCCGAGAACCTGCGCTGAGCGCCGGCCCGCGGATGGCTGAGCGTCGCCCGCGCGTGCTGCTCGCCAGCGGTCCGCTGGCCGGGTTGTCGCCACGGTCCGCCGCGGTGGCGCTGGCCAGGGGATTCGCCGAGGCGGCCGACGTGGCCGTGGTCGGTCTGGCCGAGGGCGGTCAGGCGCTGGGCCGGGCGCTGGTCGAGCCGGACGGCGAACTGGAGCTGCTGCGCAGCGGCTGGCTGGGCAGGTTGCCCGATCTGCTGGCGGTGGGTGCCGAACCGGTGCCGTCCGGCGTCGGCGACGATCCGCTGGGTGGCAGCAGCGCCGACCTGGGCCGGCTGGTCGGCTACGCGCTGCAGGGCGCGGCGCCGCAGACTCTCCTGCTCGACCTCACCACCGTGGACGTCCATGACGCCGGCGCCGGCCTGCTGGCCACGCTGGGGGCGGTCGCCGACGTCCCGCTGGACGCCGGCCCGGCCCCGCTGGCCGGGCTCACCCGGATCGCGGCGGACGACGTCCGGGCCAGGCTGGCGGGCAGCGACCTGGTCGGGGTGATCCCGCCCGGGCAGGACGCCGACCTGCTGCTCGGGCTGCGCGGCATCACCTCCCGTCGCGGTCGTCAGCTCGGTCTGCCGGCGGAGCGGATGCTGGCCGTGGACGCCGCCCTGGAGCGATTCGCGCAGGCCGTCGCCCCGGACCGGGCGCAAGCCCCGGGCGCCGGTGCCGCCGGCGGGCTGGGTTTCGCGATCCTCGCCCTGGGTGGCCGGCTGAGCACCGGCGCGGCCTGCTGCGCCGAACGGGCGGGGCTCGGCCGGGCGCTGCGCGCCGCCGACCTGGTGGTGACCGGCTGTGACTCCTTCGACTTCGGCAGCCGCGGCGGCGGGGTGGTCGCCGAGTTGGCGGCACGGTGCGAGGCCGTCGAGACCCCGCTGGTGGTGGTCTCGCCGGTAGTCGGCATGTCCGGACGCGAGATGCGGGTGATGGGGGTGGAGTCGGCCCATCCGCTGGAACCGGGGCCCGAGGCGTCCGCGGCGCTGACCGCGACCGGACGCCGGTTGGCCGCCGGGTGGACCGCGAGATGGTGATCCCCGGCCGTGGGTGCGACGGATTACACTGAGTCCGGAATACCCGCTCGCCGCGCAGACGTTGCTCCTGGCGAGTAATCCCCGAGAAACCGGAGTCACCATGTCCATCGACCAGCAGCTCGACATCGACGGCATCATCCTCACCGAGGCCGCTGCGACCAAGGTGAAGGACCTGGTCTCGCAGCAGCCCGAAGAGAACCTGTTCCTGCGCATCTCCGTGGCGCCCGGCGGCTGCTCCGGCCTGCGCTACCAGCTGTCGCTGGACGAGCGCGAGCTGGACGGCGACGTGACCAAGGAGTGGTTCGGCGTCCCGGTGGTCACCGACCGGATGTCGGCCCCGTATCTGATCGGCGCCACCATCGACTTCGTCGACACCATCGAGGCCCAGGGCTTCACCATCGACAACCCGAACGCCCAGGGATCCTGCGCCTGCGGCGACAGCTTCCACTGACCGACGCCCCGCCCGCGGCGGGACTACGGGTAACAATCCTGAAATTGCCCACAATCGGGACGCCCCCAGGGGGGCGTCCCGATGTGCTTTTGGGTTAGGGTGAGCGCCTAGGAATCTGACGACTCGGATGCCCGCCGGAGACAGCCATGTCTCCGGGACGCATCCGTCGTGGGAAGGCGGAACGTCCGTGGTGAAGAACCGCACACGCCCCAGCCGCGTCCTGACGGTGGGGTGCGGCGCACTGGCGGCCCTGGCGTTGACCGGGTGCAGCCAGGGCACGATCGACCAATGGGGGCGCTGGGGCATGCCGGTGGCAGCCAGTGAACAAGCGCCCTGGATCGGCAATCTGTGGAACGGCGCGTGGATCGCCTCGATGGTGATCGGCGTCTTCGTCTGGGGCCTGATGTTCTGGGTGATGTTCCGCTATCGCCGCAAGAACAACAGTGAGGTGCCCCGGCAGACCCGGTACAACCTGCCGCTGGAGATCCTGTACACCCTGGTGCCGTTCCTGATCATCGGTGTGCTGTTCTTCTTCACCGTGCAGAGCCAGGACAACGTGCTGGCCAAGGTCAACGACCGTCCGGTGCACACCGTGAACGTGATCGGGCAGAAGTGGTCGTGGTCCTTCAACTACATGGAGGAGCAGAACCCGGCGGTCAACAGCGTGGTGCACGACACCGGCACCGTCGAGCGGCTGCCCGACCTGTACCTGCCGGTCAACGAGCCGGTCCGGTTCAACCTGACCTCGGCCGACGTCATCCACTCGTTCTGGGTCCCGGAGTTCTACTTCAAGCTGGACGTCATCCCCGGGCATCCCAACTCCTTCGACGTGACGCCGAACCGGACGGGCACCTTCCTGGGCAAGTGCGCCGAGCTGTGTGGCACCTACCACTCGGCGATGCTGTTCAACGTGCACGTGGTGAGCGTCGACGAGTACAACGCCCATCTGAAGGAGCTGGCCGCCAAGGGCCAGACCGGCGAACTGAAGCCACCCGCCTGGGTCAACACCGTCCCCGTGGCACCGGCGAACGAGGAGCATGAACGATGAGCGTTGCACGAGTGACTCTCGGATCGGTCGAGCGCCGGGCGATCCGCCGCGCCAACTGGGGCACCAGGGCGATGACGTTGCTGACGTCGACCGACCACAAGGTCATCGCCAACATGTACTTCGTCACCGCCTTCGCCTTCTTCGGCTTCGGCGGCCTGCTGGCGCTGGCGATCCGGGCCGAGCTGGCCTTCCCGGGTCTGCAGTACCTGCACTACGAGACCTTCAACCAGTTCTTCACCATGCACGGCACGATCATGCTGCTGATGTTCGCGACGCCGATGTTCGCGGCCTTCGCCAACGCGATCATGCCGCTGCAGATCGGCGCCCCGGACGTGGCGTTCCCGCGGATGAACATGTTCAGCTACTGGCTGTACCTGTTCGGTTCGGTCACCGCCTGCTCCGGCTTCCTGTCCCCGGAGGGTGCGGCGGCGTTCGGCTGGTTCGCCTACGCCCCGCTGTCGGACGCGATCAACTCGCCCGGCGTCGGTGGCGACCTGTGGATCATGGGCCTGTACGTGATGGGCCTGTCCACCATCCTGGGCGCGGTGAACTTCGTCACCACCATCGTCTGCATGCGGGCGCCGGGCCTGACCATGTTCCGGATGCCGATCTTCACCTGGAACATCTTCGTCACCTCGCTGCTGGTGCTGCTGGTCTTCCCGGTGCTGGCCGCCGGCCTGCTGGTGCTGGAGGCCGACCGCCGGCTGGGCACCCACATCCTCGATCCGGGCGTCGGCGGGGCGGTGCTGTGGCAGCACCTGTTCTGGTTCTTCGGCCACCCCGAGGTGTACATCATCGCGCTGCCGTTCTTCGGCATCATCACCGAGGTGCTGCCGGTGTTCAGCCGCAAGCCGATCTTCGGCTACGTCGGCCTGGTCGCCGCGACCCTGGCGATCGGCGGCCTGAGCGTGGCGGTGTGGGCGCACCACATGTTCGTCACCGGCGCGGTCAACCTGCCGTTCTTCTCCTTCATGACGTTCATGATCGCGGTGCCCACCGGGGTGAAGTTCTTCAACTGGATCGGCACCATGTGGGGTGGCTCGATCAGTTTCGAGACACCCATGGTGTGGGCGCTCGGCTTCCTCACCACCTTCCTGTTCGGTGGCCTGACCGGCGTCATCCTGGCCAGCCCGCCGCTGGACTTCCACGTCTCCGACACCTACTTCGTGGTCGCGCACTTCCACTACGTGCTGTTCGGCACCGTGGTGTTCGCGATGTTCGCCGGCTTCTACTACTGGTGGCCGAAGCTGACCGGCCGGATGCTCAACGAGCGCTGGGGCAAGGTGCACTTCTGGATGCTGTTCTTCGGCTTCCACCTCACCTTCCTGGTGCAGCACTGGCTGGGCATCGAGGGCATGCAGCGCCGGATCGCCGACTACCTGCCGACGGAGGGCTTCACCTTCCTGAACCAGGTCTCCACGGTCGGTGCGTTCCTGCTCGGCATCTCGATGCTGCCGTTCTTCTGGAACATCTGGATCAGCCGCAACGCGCCGCTGGTCGAGACCGACGACCCGTGGGGCTGGGGCCGCTCGCTGGAGTGGGCCACGTCCTGCCCGCCGCCGCGGCACAACTTCAGCAAGCTGCCGCGGATCCGTTCCGAGTCGCCGGCCTTCGACGCCCACCATCCCGACATCCACAGCGTGGACCGGGCCGAAGAGTTGGACGTCCTGATCACCGGCAGCACCCCGAGCGGCGCCGGCAAGCCGTCCTCGATCCAGAATCCCAAGGGGGAGTGACACCATGAAGGTCGAAGGCTGGATGTTCGCGGCGATCGCGATCTTCGTCGCGATCGTGACACCGATCTACTGGTTCATGTCGCACGAGATCATCGGCACCGTCGCGCTGATCATGGCGTGCCTGCTGTTCGCGATGGTGGCGGTCTACCTGTTCAACATCGCCCGCAAGATGGACGAGCGGCTCGAGGACCGCAAGGACGCCGAGATCGTCGAGGGCGCCGGTCCGCTGGGCTTCTTCCCGCCCAAGAGCATCTGGCCGTTCTGGGTGGCGATCACCGTGCAGCTGCTGGCCCTCGGCCCGGTCTTCGGCTGGTGGATCAGCATCCTGGCCGTCTGCCTCGGCATCTGGGCGCTCAGCGGCTGGGTGTTCGAGTACTACCGCGGTGACTACCAGCACTGAGCCGGGAGTCAACGCTCCACTAGGCCCTCCCTAATCAGTTCTGCCCTCCCGTCGACGGGAGGGCAGAACTGATTAGGGAGGGCCTAG
>NZ_JASGDE010000090.1:0-30361 GCF_047607385.1 Micropruina sp. | reverse complement strand
TATTTGGGGCTCGCTGAACTCAGCGAGCCCCAAATAGTTAGGCGAGCGCTGGGATGGGACGCCGGGCGGCACGGTGCGCGGCACCGGGCGCGGGGGGAGGGCGTTTCCGGTCGCAACTCACTAGGCTCCTGGTGTGTCCACGCTCCACGCGCCCCGGCCGTCCCGGCGGATGCGCCATGGCCGGCTGGCGGGCCTGTTGCTGGCCCCCAGTCTGTTCGGGCTGGCGGCGTTCCTGCTGTTCCCGATCCTGGTGGTGATCTGGCTGTCGCTGAACCGATGGGACCTGCTCACCCCGATGCGGTTCGTCGGCCTGGACAACTACCTCGACGTGCTGAGCGATCCGACCTTCGGCAATTCGATGCTGCGCACGGTGATCTTCGTCGCGTCGGTGATCCCGCTGCAGACCGCGCTCGGGCTGTTCCTGGCCGTCCTGCTCTCCCGCGGGCTGCCCGGCTCCGGCCTGTTCCGGGTGATCTACGTGATCCCGTGGATCTGCGCCCCGCTGGCGCTGGGCGTGGTGTGGAAGTGGATCCTGGCCCCCTACGACGGCGCACTGAACACCCTGTTCGGCATGGACGTGGAGTGGCTGACCAACCCCGCGCTGGCGATGCCCGCGGTGGCCGGGGTGACCATCTGGTCCCAGGTCGGCTACACCACCTTGTTCTTCGTGGCGGGGCTGGCGGCGATCCCCGAGCCGATCATCGAGGCGGCCCAGCTGGACGGCGCCGACGGCTGGCAGGTGTTCTGGCAGATCAAGCTGCCGCTGCTCGGGCCGACGCTGTTCTTCGTGCTGGTCACCGGTGTGATCTCGGCCTTCCAGGCGTTCGACCAGATCTATGCGCTGACCCCGCGCGGCGGTCCCGAGGGCACCACCGACGTGATCGCCAGCCGGATCTACCTGGAGGCGTTCCAGGGCGGCTTCAACCTGGGCCGGGCCTCGGTGATGGCCCTGGTGCTGTTCGTCATCCTGGTCGTCGTCACCCTGGTGCAGCAGCGCTACTTCGCGGGGAGGATCACCTATGACCTCAGCTGAACCCCGCGTCCGCCGCCGCCGGATCAGGCTCGGCAAGCCGGCAGCCGACGTGCTCAGCTACCTGGTGCTGATCGGCTCCGCGCTGCTCACCCTGGGCCCGTTCGCGCTCAGCTTCATGACCGCCTTCAAGTCTCCGGCGCAATTCGCCTCGGAGCCGGCGCTGACCCTGCCCGACCCGGTGACGACGGAGAACTTCACCACCCTGTTCGGCGGCGACTACGGCTTCGTCTCGCCGATCGCGGTGACCGCGCAGCTGGTCGTGGTGGTCCTGGTCGGTCAGCTCGCCTTTTCGATCATGGCCGCCTACGCCTTCGCGAAGCTGCGGTTCCGGGGCCGCGACGGCCTGTTCTGGCTGTATCTCGCGACCTTGATGATCCCGCAGGTGGTGATCGTCATCCCGCTCTACACGATGATGGTGCAGACCGGCCTGCGGAACACCTTCTGGGCGCTGGTGCTGCCGTTCCTGTTCGGATCGCCGTACGCGGTGTTCCTGCTCCGCGAGCACTTCCGCAGCATTCCCGACGACCTGATCGACGCGGCCCGGATCGACGGCGCCGGCGACTGGCGGATCCTGTGGCAGATCGTCGCCCCGATGTCGCGCGGCATCATCTCCACGCTCGGCATCATCACCGTGGTGACCCATTGGAACAACTTCATGTGGCCGTTGATCATCACCACCGGACGCGACTGGCAGGTGATCACCGTCGCCACCGCCAACCTGCAGAGCCAGTACAACGCCAACTGGACGCTGGTGATGGCGGCCACCACGGTCGCGATGGCGCCGTTGCTGGTGCTCTTCGCGATCTTCCAACGCACCATCGTCAGTTCGATCTCGCTGACCGGCTTCAAGTGAGACCGGAGGGTCGACCACGAACTGTCGGGGGCGAATGATGTGATGATTGACGCAACCAACTCGAGGAGGATCCTGTGAGATCGGCACACCCGCTGGGACGCCGCACGTTCGTGACCGCGATGGCGGCCGCGGTGGCATTGGGCGCGGCCGGCTGCTCGCCCGCCCAGCAGCAGAGCCAGCCCAGCGCATCGACCGGCGCGACCACCACCGTCACCGTCCGGCTCTGGGACGAACAGGTGAAGAAGGCCTATGACGCCTCCTTCGCCGAGTTCACCAAGCAGAACCCGAGCATCACGGTGAAGACCGTGCTGGTGCCGTGGGCGAACTACTGGGACAAGCTGCGCACCGACGTCGGTGGCGACAACGCCGACGACATCTTCATGATGAACAGCTCCTACCTGCAGCCCTACGTGACCTCGGGTGCGCTGATGGAGATCGGCAGCGACTTCGACGCCCAGAAGAGCGACTGGGTGCCGGCCGCGGTGGAGCAGTACACCCGCAACGGCAAGCTGTGGGGCGTCCCGCAGCTCACCGACGGCGGCATCGCGGTCTACTACAACAAGAAGCTGCTGGACGCCGCGGGCGTCACCCCCGAGCAGCTCAGCGGCCTGACCTGGGCGCCCGGTGGCGGCAGCGCCGACACTCTGCTGCCGATCCTGAAGAAGCTCACCGTCGACGCGGCCGGCAAGCGCGGCGACGAGAGCGGCTTCAACGGCTCCATGCCCAAGCAGTGGGGCTACTCGGCCGCCCAGGACCTGCAGGGCATCTACTACAACTTCGTCGGCTCCAACGGCGGCCAGTTCCAGAACTCCGACGGGAAGTTCGTGTTCTCCTCGCCGGAGTCCACCGCGGCCTTCCAGTACATCGTCGACCTGATCAACAAGTACAAGGTGTCGCCGGCGGCGTCCAACACCAACGACAACGGCGACTTCACCAAGGACCAGTTCCTGCAGGGCAAGATCGCGCTGTTCCAGTCCGGCGTCTACAACCTGAAGAACGTCTCCGACGGCGCCAAATTCGACTGGGGGATCGCGCCGCTGCCGGCCGGCCCCAAGGGTGCGGTCTCGGTGGTGAACTCGGTGATCGTCTCGGGCAACGCGAAGTCGAAGAACCCCGACGCCACCAAGAAGGTGCTGCAGTGGATGGGCTCCGCCGACGGTGCCAAGTTCATCGGCTCCACCGGAGCGGCGATGCCGGCCGTGATCAGCGCGCAGCCGGCCTTCAACGAGTTCTGGAAGAGCAAGAACGTCGATCCGTCGCAGTTCGCCGCACAGGGCAAGCTGGCCTCCATCCCGGCCCCGTCGGGTGAGAACTACGGCGCGGCCTTCAACGCCTGGAAGCCGACCTTCGACGAGATCTTCCTGGGCCGGACGCCGGTCGCGGACGGTCTGAAGAAGGCCGAAGCGGCCGCCAACAAGGCCAACGGCTCGTAGCCTCCGGCTCGAACAAACCTGGACGCGTCGGCCGGATCGGCCGGCGCGTCCGTTCGTTGGGCCCTGTTCCGTCGTCTCGCTCAGCTGGGACGGTGGGGACGGTTCCTTTCGTCCCATTCGGCGTCGGGTGGGACGGTGGGGACGGTTCCTTTCGTCCCATTCGGCACGGTGGATGCGGCGGCGTCCGCATCGGGAGGCTCCGTAGAGTGTCTCCGTGCGTGCAGACATCGGGATCATCGGCGGCTCCGGCTTCTACGACTTCTTCACCGACGCGGAGAACGTCACGGTGGACACGCCGTTCGGTGAACCGAGCGCCCCTGTCGCGATCGGTGAGGTGGCCGGACGCCGGGTCGCCTTCCTGCCCCGGCACGGCATCCGGCACCAATACCCGCCGCACCGGGTGAATTACCGGGCCAATCTGTGGGCGCTGCGTTCGGTCGGCGTCCGTCAGGTGCTGGCCCCCTGCGCAGTCGGCGGCCTCAAGGCCGAGTTGGCGCCGGGCACCTTCGTCGTCCCCGACCAGGTGGTGGATCGCACCTGGGGACGCGAGCACACCGTCTGGGACGCCGTCGGCCCGGTGGTGCACGCCTCGTTCGCCGACCCGTACTGCCCGCGCGGCCGGACCGCACTGCTCGGCGCCGGCGAACCCGCGGTGGACGGCGGCACCCTGGTGGTGATCAACGGCCCGCGGTTCTCCTCCCGCGCCGAATCGCAGTGGCACGCCGCGGCCGGCTGGTCGGTGGTCGGGATGACCGGGATGCCGGAGGCGTCTATCGCCCGCGAACTGGCGATGTGCCTCAGCACGGTCTGCATGGTCACCGATTCCGACGCCGGGGTCGAGGGGGAGGGCGTCTCGCACGCCGAGGTGCTGCGGGTGTTCGCCGGCAACATCGAACGGCTGAAGGCGATGCTGGTCCGGGTGATCGGCGCGCTGCCCGAGTCCGAGGCCGACGAGGTGGCGACCTGCGCCTGCCGCCGGGTGCTGGACGGGCTGCCGCTGCCGTTCGAGCTGCCCTGATGCCGTCCGCGCTCCCTGACGGCGATCCGGCGCCCGCGGACGGGTCGCTGCCGGCGTCCGCCCTCGCCGAACTGGGCGACGGCCCGGTCTCGCTCTACCTGCACGTGCCGTTCTGCGCCACCCGGTGCGGCTACTGCGACTTCAACACCTACACCGCCGCCGAGCTGGGCTCAGCCCCGGGCTCGTCCCGGCAGGCCTTCCTGGACGCCGCTCGCGCCGAGGTGGCGCTGGCGGCGCGGGTGCTGGGGGAGCGTCCGATCGCCACCGTCTTCGTCGGCGGCGGCACCCCGACGCTGCTGGACGCCGCCGAGCTGGTCGGCCTGCTGGACGCCGTCCGGCAGCATTTCCCCTTGCCGGACGACGCCGAGGTGACCACCGAGTGCAACCCGGAGTCGGTGGACGCCGGCTACCTGGACGCCCTGGTCGCCGGCGGGTTCAACCGGATCTCGTTCGGCATGCAGTCCGCGGCGCCGCAGGTGCTGCGGGTGCTGGAACGCAGCCACACCCCGGGACGGGTCGCCGACGTGGTCGGCTGGGCACGGGCGTCCGGCTTCGGCTCGGTCAGCCTCGACCTGATCTACGGGACGCCGGGGGAGTCGCTGGCGGACTGGCGGGCCTCCCTCGAAACCGCCCTCGGCAACGATCCCGATCACATCTCGGCGTACGCGCTGATCATCGAGGACGGCACCCGACTGGCGGCGCAGATCCGGCGCGGCCAGGTGCCGGCGCCCGACGACGACGACCAGGCCGACAAGTACCTGCTCGCCGACGAGCTGCTGGGGGCGTCCGGCATGGCCTGGTACGAGCTGAGCAACTGGAGCCGGCCGGGCCACGAGTGCCGGCACAACCTGGCCTACTGGCGCGGCGCGCCGTGGTGGGGGATCGGCCCGGGGGCGCATTCGCACGTGGGCGGCGTCCGGTGGTGGAACGTGAAGCACCCGCGCCGCTACAGCGCCGCGCTACAGGAGGGACAGAGTCCGGCCGCCGCCCGGGAGGTGCTGCCGGCTGAGGACCGCCGGGTCGAGCGGGTGCTGCTGGAGTCGCGGCTGGTCGAGGGCCTGGACCTGGAGGTGCTCACCGCGTCCGAACGGGCTCGGGTGCCGGAGCTGGTGGCCCGCGGATTGGTGGTCGAGACCGACGAACCTGCGGGACTCCGGTCGAGTAGGTCTGGACCCCTCTCCGCCGCCGAGGCCGGGCAGCGGTTGCGGCTCACCCTGCGCGGACGGCTGCTGGCGGACGCCGTCGTCCGCGACCTGCTCGACTGATCGCTTCCGGCGGACACGAAGCCCCGGCCGGTCGAGGTCCGGACCGATCGCGGGCGCGTGGATCGGTTCGTCGGACGCTCAACCGGCCGGGGCTTCGCGGCACCGGCGGTGGGGTCGGTCAGCGGATGACGCGGCGTGCCGAGTGGTAGTGGCCGTACTTCTTCAGGCTGGAGATCTCGAGGTCGTCGCGGGTGTTGCGGGCGTGCACGATCTTGCCGTCGCCGATGTAGAGCCCGACGTGGTGCACGGGGCTGTAGAAGAAGACCAGGTCGCCGGGCTTCAGGTTCTTCTTGGCCACCTTCACGCCCTTCGTGGACTGGGCGCGGGAGGAATGCGGCAGCTTGATGCCGATCTTCTTGAACGACCAGACCATGAAGCCGGAGCAGTCGAATTTGTTCGGGCCGGAGGCGCCCCACTTGTACTGGCCGTTCTTGACCTTCGACTTGGCCGCCTTGATCACGGTGTTGGCCTTGGCGCGCAGCTTGTCGGCCTTGCTGGGAGCGACCGGGTCGGGGTTCACGCTCTCCGGCTTGGTGGCGGCCGGAGCGGGGGCGGTCTCGGTGGTTGCCGGCGGCGGGGTCTCCTCGGCGAACGCGGGCAGCGCCGCGGGTGCGATGGTGAGCACCAGCGAGGTGCTGACGGCGAGCGTCGTGGAGAGTGCGAACCTGCGACCAAACATGAGGATCCTCCCGGGATCAGGCGAACGAGCTGGCTCCGAACTGAGAACCAAGTGAGCAAAGCCTGAGATCAAGCTGAGAAGACAGTAAACCAGCTCTGGCCGGATAGCAAACCAGGCTTCATCTCACGGTCCCGCCAGGGACGCCGGATGAGGCGTCCGCGCTTGTCGGACAGCACAATGCCCGGCTCCGGAGACCTTCCCGGTGAAGGGGAAGGACACCGAAGCCGGGCATGGCGGCCCGACGGCCGAGGTTCAGGCGGGCACCACGTTGACCAGCTTGGGCGCCCGGACGATCACCGTGCGCACCCCGTTCGGTGTCTCCTCGACGATCCGCGGCAGCGCCAGCGCCTGGGCGCGCAGGGCGTCCTCGGCGATGTCGGCGGGCACCTCCAGCCGGGCCCGCACCTTGCCCTTCACCTGCACCACGCAGGTGACCGTGTCGTCGGTGATCAGCGACTGGTCGGCGACCGGGAACGGCTCGAAGGCCAGCGAGTCGGCATGACCCAGCCGCGACCACAGCTCCTCGGCGATGTGCGGGGTCAGCGGCGCCACCATCAGCAGCATCGGCTCGATCGCCTCGCGCGGGACGGCGTCCAGCTTGGTCAGCACGTTGTTGTACTCGGTCAGCCGGGCGATCGCGGTGTTGAACGACAACCCCTCATAGTCCCTTGTCACAGCATCAATAGTCTTGTGCAGCGCCCGCTTCGTGGCGTCGTCCATCGCGGTGTCGACGACCCGTACCTCACCGGTGACCTCGTCGATCGCGTTGCGCCACAACCGCTGCAGGAACCGCTGCGAGCCGACCACGGCCCGGGTCTCCCACGGCTTCGACTGATCCAGCGGACCCATGCCCATCTCGTAGATCCGGAAGGTGTCGGCGCCGTAGGAGTCGTACATATCGTCGGGAGTGACGATGTTCTTCAGCGATTTGCCCATCTTGCCGTACTCCCGGAAGACCTCCTCCCCGTGCCAGGCGTAGCTGATCTCGCCGTCGGCGCCGGCGATCTCCTCGACCTCGTCGGCCGGCACGGTCTGCCCGCGGGCGTCCCGGTAGGCGTAGGCCTGGATGTAGCCCTGGTTGTACAGCCGGCGGAACGGCTCGGCCGAGCTGACCTGGCCCAGGTCGAACAGCACCTTGTGCCAGAACCGTGCGTACAGCAGGTGCAGCACGGCATGCTCGACGCCGCCCACGTACAGGTCGACCCCGCCGACGTCGGACGCGTCCCGCGGCCCCATCCAGTAGCGCTCCACGTCCGCGTCGATGAACCGGTCGTGGTTGGCCGGATCCAGGTAGCGGATCTCGTACCAGCAGGAGCCGGCCCACTGCGGCATCACGTTCAGCTCGCGTCGGTAGGTCTTCGGTCCGTCGCCCAGGTCCAGCTCGACCTCGGCCCAGTCGGCGACCCGGCCCAGCGGCGGCACCGGCTCCGACGTCGAGTCGTCCGGATCCAGTGCCTGCGGGCTGTAGTCGTCGATCTCGGGCAGCTCCACCGGCAGCATCGACTCGGGCAGCGCGATCGCGTGACCCGATTCGTCGTAGACGATCGGGAACGGTTCACCCCAGTACCGCTGCCGGCTGAACAGCCAGTCCCGCAGCTTGTAGGTGACGGTTTCGACGCCGTTGCCCTTCGCGGTCAGCCACTCGATCATGGCCCGCTTGGCGGCGGCCATGTCCAGCCCGTTCAGTGAGATCTCGTCGTTGGCCGAGTTGATCGTCGGGCCGTCGCCGGTGAACGCGGTGTCCTCGTCGTGGTCGGCGGGCGGCTGCACGGTGCGGATGATCGGCAGCTCGTAGGCCTTGGCGAAGTCCCAGTCGCGCTCGTCCTCGGCCGGCACCGCCATGATCGCGCCGGTGCCGTAGCCCATCAGCACGTAGTCGGCGATGAAGATCGGGATCCGCCGGCCGTCCACCGGGTTGACCGCGAACGCGCCGGTGAAGACACCCGACTTGTCCTTGTTCTCCTGGCGCTCCAGGTCGGTCTTGCGGGCCGCCGCCTCCCGGTAGGCGGTGACCGCCTCCGAGGGGGACGCCGCGCCGCCCGTCCAGGCGGGGTTGGTGCCTTCCGGCCAGGCGTTCTCGCCCGGCGTGATGGCGTCGACGATCGGATGCTCGGGGGCCAGCACCATGAAGGTGGCGCCGAACAGGGTGTCCGGACGGGTGGTGAACACCGCGATCGCGGCCTCGTGGCCGTCCACGCCGAAGGTCACCGAGGCGCCGGTGGAGCGTCCGATCCAGTTGCGCTGCATCGCCTTGACCTTGTCCGGCCAGTCCAGCCGGTCCAGGTCGGCCAGCAGCCGGTCGGCGTAGGCGGTGATCCGCATCATCCACTGCTTCATGTTCCGCTTGAACACCGGGAAGTTGCCGATGTCGGAGCGGCCCTCGGCGGTGACCTCCTCGTTGGCCAGCACCGTGCCCAGCCCGGGGCACCAGTTGACCGGAGCCTCGGAGACGTAGGCCAGCCGGTAGGAGTCGACGATGGTGGCGCGCTCGGCGGCGTCCAGTTCGGCCCAGGGCCGGTCGGACGGGGTCGGACGCGCGCCCGACTCGAACTCGGCGATCAGCTCGGTGATCGGACGCGCCTTGTCGGCGTCGGTGTCGTACCAGGCGTTGAACACCTGCAGGAAGATCCACTGCGTCCAGCGGTAGAACTCCACGTCGGTGGTGGCGACGCTGCGCCGGTCGTCGTGGGCCAGGCCCAGTCGACGCAACTGGCGGCGCATATTGGCGATATTGGCCTCGGTGGTGACGCGGGGGTGCTGGCCGGTCTGCACCGCGTACTGCTCGGCGGGCAGGCCGAAGGCGTCGTAGCCCAGGGCGTGCAGCACGTTGCGGCCGCGCATCCGCTGGTAGCGGGCCCAGGTGTCGGTGCCGATGTAGCCCAGCGGGTGCCCGACGTGCAGGCCCGCGCCGCTGGGGTAGGGGAACATGTCCAGCACGAACAGCTTCTCGCGGCCGCCGACCTGCTCCGGCTCGGCCCACACCCCGGCCGGGTTCGGGGCGTGGAAGGTGCCCTCCGCCTCCCAACGGTCCTGCCAGGCGGTCTCGATCTGCCCGGCCAACTCGGCGGTGTAGCGGTACGGAGTCTCGCTCATCTCATCCTTCTTATCGTTCTGCTTCGGACATGAAAAAGCCCCTCACGCAGGGAGGGGCGCCGCGATGACGGAGTAGTCAGCGCGGCTGGCGAAGCAGAAGTCGGCGTGCCACGGGGCGATTGTACCGCAGTTGGCCCGGATGGCACCCGGTGGGTGCGTGTGCCGCCGGCGTCCGTACTGGGGCGTCCTCGTGGCAGGGAGCTGCAGCTATGCGTCACAGCGGCAGCTACGTCGTGGTCGGGGGACGGCGGGGGATGGTCGCGGCACGGGGTCAGTGGATCCGGAAGCGCAGTGTTCGGGACGGCGGCGGGCCTTGGCCCTTGGCCCTTGGGTCGCGGCGAGTCGGCGTCCGGTCTGCGCTCGGCGCGTCACCGATAAGGCGGCGCCAGTTCCCTCGGCATGCAGACGTTGCCGACCTCGCTCCTGGAATACTGCGAGAACTGCTGGCGGCACCAGTTCGATATTGCGGCGGAACTGGTCAGGCCCGGGTCGGCGATCGTCACCCAGATCGTCCGGGATGAGCCGCGTTGCCGTCCGAAATCGGTGGCCCGGAGCAGATAGACATTCACCCCGGCATTGCCGAAGCGTGCCCGCAATTGCTGGTGCTCGGCCAAGATGTCGGTGAGATGGAAGGTGTGGCCACCGCCGACGGCCACCTGGGTCTTGTCGACGACGCCGTCGTATTTGCTGGACAGCTGGGCGATCCAGCGTCCGTCCAGTGACAATCCGGGCCGATCGGCGGCGCGCTGTGCGGCGAGTTGTTTGCCGGCCTGCTGCTGTTTCGAGGCCGGGGAGGTAGAGCCGGTCGAGGGACGCGGGGAGCCGCTGGCCGAGGTGCTTTCCGCGGGGTTGGGCGCCGACTGGGTCACCGTGACGGTCGCCTGGGTGGTGGGGGTCGGCCCGGCTCCGGTGGCGGTGGCGCGGTAGATCAGGAATCCGCCGAGGATGCCGACCACCGCAACCACGGCGCCGATCACCCAGCCCAACCGCCGCGGACCCGACGGCTGTGGTTCCAGGGCCGGAGCGCCGGTCTGCCAGGGCGACGGCGGGGGCGGTGGCGGTGGATAGGGCGAGGATGCGGGTGCGGTGTGGAAGGGGCCCGGGGTGAATGCGGGGCCGGTGGCTGAACCGGCCGGCGGGTTGTCGAATCGCGTCGGGGGGTTCTCGAATCGGGTCGGCGGTACCGATGGGTCGAATCCGGCATTGCCGGGCGGCTCGAAAGCCGGGGGCGCGTCCGCGGGAGCCGGAGCGCCGCAGCCGCCACAGAATCGACCGAGGTTCTCTGTTCCGCAATGGGGACAACGTGCCATGGCCGGCCGACCTTTCTCTCGTCGGGACCTCCCATTAGTCGGCCAGAGCGTAGCATCCGCGGACGCCGGGGCCGGGTCGTTTGCAGATAGTCGTGGGCCCGACCGCACGAACCGTCCCCGAATGTGCGGGGACGGTTCGTGAACGGTCCGGGATGGTTCGTGAACGGCGGAACCGTCCCCGGCTCAGTGAACGCGGAGTTCAGCGAATGCGGAAACGCAGGGTTCGGGCTTCGGGTCGCAGGGCGTGCTCGGGCCAGACGTCCGGACCGCAGGCGCGGGAGCCCAGACCGTGCTGGGCGGCGTCCAGATAGAGGTACGTCGCGGCCGGGGTGGGCAGCTCGTGCGGGTGCGTCGCGGCGTCCAACTGCTGGCCGGTGTGCGGGGTGAGGGTGAACCCGGGCAGGCGTCCGGCGGTGTCCGGGACGGCGTCGAGCCGCAGCCGGTCGTCGGTGCCGGTGCGCAGGGTGAGCGATCGCAGATCGCTGCGATGGCCGGTCTCCTGCGGACGGGCGTACGGCACCGTCAGCTCGGCCAGCGAGGCGGAGAACCGGCCGACCAGTGCGGCGCGGCGGCTGTCCGGGTAGGACTCGTGGGGTCCGGTGCCGAACCAGGACGCCCCGTCCACCGTTGTCGGCAGGTCGAAACGGACGCCGAGCCGCGGCCAGACCAGCTCCCAGCCGGCGCTCGGTTCCAGTTCGATCCGCAACTCCAGGACGCCCTCGACCAGCGACCAGTGGACGTCGCTGAGCACGCTGAGCCGCGAGTTCGCCGGCGCCCAGCGGGTCAGCGTGCGCAGTTCGGACGCCGAACCGGTCCGGGAGACCACCCGGGGGGTGAGCCGGTCCAGCCCGGCGGCCCGCCACAGCACCTCCAGCGGCGGGGCGGGCTGCCCACGCCACGGCGGCGTCCAGGGGTCGCGTGCCAGCGAGGCGTCGGACGGGTCGTAGCTGCCGAAGCTGGCGCCCCGGTCGTTGTCGGTCGGGCCGCGCCACAGTTCCAGCCGCGGTCCGGACGCCGCCAGCCCGGCCAGCGACACCAGTTCGCCGGCGTCGAACTCGGCCGGTCCGAGACGGTCGGGCAGCTTCTCGCCCAGGCTCGGGGAGAACCGCCGCACCGGCCCGCGTGGGACGAAAGGAACCGTCCCCGGCGTCCCACTGGTAGTACCAGTGGGACGAAAGGAACCGTCCCCTCGTCCCACCTGCTGCTGGGCGGTGAGCAGCAGGTGCCCGGCCTTCGCCCACGCTGTGTCGGACGCCAGCACGGCCTCGACACTCAGCCAGAGCTCGCCCTCGCCGACGGCGGGGACCGGGGGGATCGCGACCCGGGCCGAACCACCGGCCGGGATCACCGGTACGTCCAGGTCGCCTGAACAGACGGCGACGCCGTCGAGTTCGGCACGCCAGCGGAACACCACGTCGGAGGAGTCGGCGCTGTGCCGCAGGCTGCTGATCTCGACATCGTTGCCGACGCGGACGCGGACGCGGAACGGGGCGGCCACCTGCTTGAACTCGTGCAGTGCCGGGGAGGGGGTGCCGTCGGAGAGCACCAGGCCGTCCATCACGAAGTTGCCGTCGTGGACGACCTCGCCGAAGTCGCCGCCGTAGCCGAAGAACTCCACGCCCTCAGCCGTCCGGGTGCGCAGGCCGTGGTCGCGCCACTCCCAGATGAAACCGCCGTGCAGCCGTGGATACTCCTCGAACAAGGCCTGATACTGGTCCAGGGCGCCCGGGCCGTTGCCCATCGCGTGGCCGTACTCGCAGAGCAGGAACGGCTTGCCGCGCTGCCGGGCCGACTCGGCGATCGAGCAGCCCAGCAGCGGTTCGAGCGCGTCGCGTCCGATCGAGCGCACCTCGGGCACCGGCGCGTACATCCGCGAGTACACGTCGGTGTAGCCACCGGTGTAGTCGCCCTCGTAGTGCACCGGACGTCCCGGGTCGCGCTCGTGCACCCAGGCCGCCATCGCGGCCAGGTTCGCACCCGTCCCCGACTCGTTCCCAAGCGACCACAGCACGATCGACGGGTGGTTCTTGTCCCGCTCGACGGTGCGCTCCATCCGGTCCAGCAGGGCCTCCCGCCAGGCCGGGTCGTCGCACGGATTACCGGCCCAGCCGCCCGGCTCGAAGCCGTGCGTCTCCAGGTCGCATTCGTCGATCACCCAGAAGCCGAGTTCGTCGCACAGGTCGAGCAGCCGCGGATGCGGGGGATAGTGGCTGGCGCGGATCGCGTTGACGTTGAACCGCTTCATCAGCGCCAGATCGTCGCGGGCCCACGCCTCGTCGAAGACCCGGCCGCGATCGGGATGGGTCTCGTGCCGGTTCACCCCGCGGAACACCACCCGGCTGCCGTTCACCAGGAACCGGTCGCCGTCGATGGCGACGCTGCGGAAGCCGAGCCGCAGCGACACGGTCTCACCGGCGCTGCTCACCGTGGCGTCGTAGAGCCGGGGCAACTCCGCCGACCACGGCTGCACCCCGTCCACCAGCACCGGGGCAACCTCGGACGCCGACGCCCAGACCGCCTCGACCCCCAGTTCCGGCACCCGCAGAGTCACCGGATAGGCGTCCTCGGACGCCACGATCTCCGGTGCGACCGAGCCGACGCCGTCGGCGTAACCGGTGCGCAGCCAGACGTCGTCCAGGCCGCCCTCGGGCCGAGCCAGCACGGTGACGTCGCGGAAGATGCCGGGCAGCCACCACTGGTCCTGGTCCTCCAGGTAGCTGGCCGCCGACCACTGATGCACCCGCACCACCAGCAGGTTCTCGCCCTCTCGGACGGCGTGCGTCACGTCGAACTCCTGGGCCAGCCGGCTGCCCGAGCCGACCCCGATCTCGACGCCGTTGAGCCACACCCGGTAACGCGACTCCACCCCGTCGAAGCGCAGCAGCACCGCCGCCGCGCCCGTGAAGGACGCCGGCAGCTCGAAGCGGCGCCGGTAGTCGCCGGTCGGGTTCTGGTCCGGCACGAACGGCGGGTCGATCGGGAACGGGAACTGCACATTGGTGTAGATCGGACGCCCGTAGCGTCCGTCGCCGTGCAGCACCCAGTGCGCCGGCACCGGCAACTCGTCCCAGCCGGAGTCGTCGAAGCTCTCGCCGGCGACGTCGTCCGGACCCTCGCCGGGCGGCAGCACCTCGAGCGCGCCGCCGGGTGCGCCGGGCAGCAGCCGGAACCGCCAGGCGCCGTTCAGGGACAGCTCGGGTGCGTCGCTGTGCAGCCGGGCACGGGCAGGGGCCCGGGTACCGGACCCGGGCCCCCGATCGATCAAGTAGTGCGGAATTACTTCACCGAGCCTTCCGTGAGCCCACCGCGCCAGAAGCGCTGCAGGACGATCATGGCGATTGCCAGCGGGATCACCGACAACAGGACGCCGCCGGTGGTCAACTCGTAGAACTCCGGCAACCGGTCGACCTGGCCGAGCCAGTTGTTCAGGCCCAGGGTGATCGGGTAGAGGTTCGAGTCGGCCAGCATGACCAGCGGCAGGAAGTAATTATTCCAGATGCCGATCAACTGGAAGAGGAAGACCGTCACCAGCGCCGGGGTGAGGATGTTCAACCCGACGGTGTGGAAGATCCGCAGCTCGCTGGCGCCGTCCAGCCGGGCCGCCTCGAGCAGCGCGTCGTCCACCGTGGCGGTGGCGTAGATGCGGCACAGGAACAGCCCGAACGGCGAGACCAGGGACGGGATCAGCACGCTCCAGTAGGTGTTGGCCAGCCCCAGCTGGCTGAACAGCAGGAACAGCGGCAGCGCCGTGGCGGTGCCCGGCACCAGCACGCCGCCCAGGATGATCCCGAAGATCAGGTTGTTCCCCTTGAACTTGTACTTGGCCAGCGCATAGCCGCCGGCCGCCGCCAGATAGGTGGCCAACAGCGCGCCGACCACCGCGTACAGGATCGAGTTGGCGAACCAGCGGACGAAGATGCCGTTGTCGTAGGTGACGACCTGGACGATGTTGTCCCAGAGCGCGAAGTGCGGCGCGAACCAGAAGCCGAAGGTGGCGAACAGATCCTCGTTGGTCTTCGACGCGGCCACCAGCACCCAGTAGACCGGGACGATGAAGTACAGCGCCACCAGGGTCAGGATGCCGGTCACCAGGATCGTCATGCCGGTGGACTGGCCGGCGGAGCGATTGGCGTGGTTGGCGGATTCCTTCTTCGCCTTCGTGGGCTTCGCAGTCGTGGTGGTCATCAGCTCTCCCGGTTGGTGAGGCGGAGGAATAGGAACGAGAGGACGAACGCGACCACCGCGATCAGCACCGCCTGCGCTGCGGCGACGTTGTAGTCGTTGTAGGCGAATGCTGTGGTGAAGGCGGAGAGGTTGGGGGTGTACTGGCTGTCGATCGCCGGCGCCACCTTGGTCAGCACCTGTGGCTCGGCGAAGAGTTGCAGGGTGCCGATGATCGAGAACACGGTGGTCAGCACCAGCGCCGGGGCGATCAGTGGGATCTGGATCCGCCAGGCGATCTGCATCGGGGTGGCGCCGTCCACTCGGGCGGCCTCGTACAGCTCGTTCGGGATCGCCTTGAGCTGCGCGATGATGATCAGCATGTTGTAGCCGGCGTAGCTCCAGGTGACGATGTTGGCGATCGACCACAGCACCGCGCCCTGGCCCAGGAAGTCGGCGTTGATCCCCATCATCTTCGCCACGTCGATGATCGGGCTCAGGCCGGGCACGTAGAGGAACGACCACAGGATGGTCGCGATGACGCCGGGAACGCCGTACGGCATGAAGTACGCCGCCCGGAAAAGCCCCGGCCATTTCGCCGACGCCGATTCCAGCAGCAGTGCCAGAATCGTCGCGGCGATGATCATCACCGGCACCTGCACGACGCCGAACAGCAGCATCCGTCCGATCGAGGCGATGAAGTTGCCGTCGCCGATCGCCTGTGCGTAGTTGTCGAAGCCGGCGAAACCGCTGGTCACGCCGCCTTCGCCGAAGAGCCCGGCGCGGCTCACCTTGGTGAAGCTGGAGCCGACGGCGGTGATGATCGGCAAGATGAAGGTGAGGATGAAGAGCACCAGGAAGGGTGCCAGCAGAATCCAGGGCGCGCGTTTCGCGGCGGCGTTGGGCCCGCCCCGCCGGCTCGGAGATGCGGTGGTCATGCCTGCCCCTTTCGGATGCTCAGACCCTTGTTCCGGAAGGCCTGCAGGATCAGCTTCTCGGCGTCGGCGACGGCGTCCACCAAGGTGTCGCCGTTGGCCTTACGGCGGAATCCGTCGGCCAGGATGTTGAACGACTGCTGGGTGATCGGCCACCACTTCCAGTCGGCGTTCTGTTCGGCCGCGGCCGGCACGAAGATCTCTTCGTTGTAGTTCTGACCGCTGAAGAAGGCGGACGGCTGCTGCCGCTGGGCGCCGATGTAGTCGGCGGCCGGCGACCAGCCGATACCGCTGTTCTCGATCATCGCGTCCACGCCGGCATGCGAGCTGTTCAACCAGACCGCGAACTCCAGCGCCTCCTTCGGGTGCTTGCTGCTGGCCAGCACCGCGGTGGTGGAGCCGCCCCAGTAGCTGGAGCCGAAGCCGGTGTCCCAGCGCGGCATCGGGGCGACCCGCCACTTGCCGGAGCCGTTCGCCACGCCCTCGATCAGGGCGTCGGCCCAACTGGCCCCGGTCAGGGCGGCGATGCCGCCGTTGGCGCAGGCCGCGAACCAGGCGGGGGAGAAGGCGGTGAACTCGGTGGTCACCACGCCCGCGTCGATGGCCTTGTCGAAGAACCGGGCGACCTTCATGGTGGCGTCGTCGGTCATGTTGATCACCCAGCCGTCCTCGCCCGGGGTGAGCCATTCGGCGCCGGCCTGGGTGGCCACCGCGCAGAAGAAGCTGGCATCCGAGAGCGGGAAGCACTCCAGGTACGAGCCGGCCTTGCGGACCTCGGTGGAGACGGTGAGCCAGTCGTCCCAGGTCTTCGGCGGGGTGGCGCCGACCTTGTCGAGAAGTTCCGGCTGGTAATAGAACGCCATCGGACCGGAGTCCTGCGGAATGCCGTACACGCCGCCGGTGAAACTGACCTGGCTCCACAGCGTCTTGTCGAATTTGGCGGCGTGTTCGGCGGCGCCGTACCGGTTGAGGTCGACCAGGCCGTTGACCAGCATGAACTCGGGGATGGTGCGCATCTCGATCTGGCCCATGTCGGGGCCGCCGCCGGCGGCCAGCGCCGAGTACATCTTCTGGTAGCCGCCACCGTTGCCGCCCGGAATCCAGACGGCCTCCACGTGGATGTCGGGGTGTTGGGCGTTCCAGACGTCCGCCACCTTCTGCAGATCTTTCAGCCAGGCCCAGTAGGTCAGGGTGATCTTCTCGCCGGGTGCCTTCGCCGGAATCACCGGGCGGGAGTTGATCGAGGTCGTGCCGGGGGTGGCACAGCCACCCAGGATTCCAGCCGCGGCCGTGCCGAGCCCCATGCCGAGCAGCCGGCGTCGCGTGAGCGTTCGCATGTGCCTCCACATCATCGTGAGGTAAGGGGTCCCGGGTCAGAGCGCCCGAGGTGGAGGGAACCTAACATAAAAATCGAGTAATGACTCGAATTTTGTTGTCGGTTCTCGGTATCGGGGACGGCGCACCGGCTGTCGGAGGAGAGCGGCACCAGTAGAATCCGTGCGGTGAAACCCCAAGCCGCCGAGCGCTCACCGAACGCGGACCGGCGTCGGCGCGGACCGTACGCGAAGTCGGCGCGGCGCCGCCGCGAGATCGTGGACGCCGCCTTCGAGGTGTTCGCGGCCCGGGGCTACCAGGGCGGCTCGCTGCAGGAGGTCGCCGACCGGATCGGGCTGAGCCAGACCGGGATCCTGCACTACTTCCCGTCCAAGCGCGATCTGCTGATCGCCGTGCTGGCCAAGCGCGACCAGATGGCCGAGGTGAGCCCCTCGGACGACGGCGCCAGCCCCGGCCTGGTCGCCGAGGTGCTCGACCAGGCCCGGCACAACGAGAGCGTCCCCGGGCTGATCGAGCTGTACACGGTGCTGTGCGGCGAATCGGTCACCGAGACCTACCCCGACCGGGAGTACTTCGTCGACCGCTTCCGGCGGCTGCGCGCCTCCTACGCCCGCAAGCTGCGCGAGCTGGCGGCGCAAGGGCGGGTGCGGGACGACGTGGACATCGACCGGGCGGCGGCGTCCCTGGTGGCGCTGTGGGACGGCATCCAGGCGCAGTGGCTGCTGGACCGGGAAGGAACCGACGTGGTCGGCTGCCTGCGGGACTACCTGGACAGCATCCTGGTTCCCGCGGGCTGAGCGGACGGGCTGAACTCAGCCATGTCGCTCCTGGGGTGGCCACGGAGTCAACGGACCGCACGCTGAGTTGTATGCGCCGGTTGGTTCAGAGGGCAACCGGTCCGGGAACTCGCTACCGAGCGTCTGCTCATAGACGAGCTTCAGGTCTCCGACCACGTCCTCGACCTGATCCAGGTGGACGAGGTCCAGCTCGGAGAGACTCCGAGGGCTATGAGCGATGGAGTTGAACACTTCTCGCCCGTGCAGGACGACCCATCCGCGTACGTCGTCGAAAACGTCTGGGGATACGAATCCGATCGCTTCAGTCGCCGCCTCAAGCAGCGGCTGCTGGTAGAGAGCCGCGTCGCATTGTGCCCACCACTGGCCGAATGCCAGCATGGAAGCCGGGGTCAGGCCGGCCACCAGAGTCGAGAGTGCGAATCCAACGGCCGCTATCGAGTCATCGGTGGCAGCAGCCCGAGCATCCTGGAGCAAAGACCAGTAGTCGCCCTCCGGTTCGGTCGAGTTCGAGCCGCTGGCGGACACGTCCGTGAGCAGGTCGAACACCTGTCGAGCTGGTCGAATCGTCGACGCGTTGACCTGAACGCGGCCGTCTGTCAGCCATCTGTAACCAACTCCCGGTTCCAAGCCAACAAAGTCCTCGGCGTCCCCGAATGTGCTCTGCCAGGCTGCGGACGATCGCCCGCCGGGAGCTTCGACGACCGGTCGAAATCTCCCGCCGGTGGGGTTTGAAGCGAACTCCACGTACAGCTTGTGCGGATGGCCGTCTCGACGCAGCGGTGCGGTGGTCAGGAACATGCTGTAGTGGGCCCGCCGCCAATGCTCGCCCAACGCGTCGGCTAGAGCACCGAGACTGTGCGAATGATGGGATCCTCGAAGTCTCAACGCTTCGCGAAAGTCCGCCGCCACCCTGGCTGCGAGTGACTCGGGCTCCAGCAGGGACGCACCCGCTGCCGGGACAGCGTAGGCACGATCCCATTGTCGGGGGACCACGCGTGCTGTATGGCTGCTTGGTAGCAACTCCAGCGTCGGCCATGAAGACAGCACCTGGCGTTCTGCGAGCAAGGGCAGAGCAAGATCGCCCAGGGCGCTGGCTGCCCGCGCGTAGGCGCCGACGTCAGCGTCAGGGTGCCACCGACCTGCGGCTCCGCGGCGCGGTACGCAGGACAACGCCAGCAATGGAACGTCCGGTACAGGATCGCGGAGCGTCTGAACCGACGTCAGTTCGGAGAGTTGATCCTGTATGGCCACGGCGATCCATCGCCTCAGGGTCGCCTGCAGTGCTGTGTCGTCAGCCAGAAACTGAACGACCGTTGGCAGGTGTATGCGCAGGTCGACAACCGATCGACCCCCAAGAACCCGCCTCTTCTTGCGCCACGGGGTCGACTGGGGTCCGAATTTGATCTCGAAGCGGTAAGCGTCGCTATCGGTTGGGTTCGAAGCCTCGACGATCGCCTCAAAGAGCGGAGTCAGCTGCCGTTCTGCTCTCTCAATTCGGCGCCGCATATCACGAGTCGCTTTGTGTCGTCGCCACACCCCGCCGAGATGGTATCCACGAGGCTCAACTACCTCGAAGGTCAGTGCGTCGAGTCTCTCCACTGGTCGAGCCTAGTCGCACGGTCTGCCGTGACGCTGGGGTGCGTTATCGAAGGTTGCGCAGGCACTGGCGCAGGTCACCCTCCATGTCGGCGTCGGCAACCGACCCTTCGGCACGTCGCCGCCGCGAGCAAGAGTGGGATCGCGACGGCTATGAGGCGCGACGTGGGTAGCCGATTCTCGGCACGACGCCTCCTTGACGGCCGATGCTGACGCCCACGGGCCACCGCAGGCCCATCGGGATTCCCCACCATCTCCAGCTACGGTCCGTCCCCGTGAGGATCGCGCAGGTCAACACGGGGATCGTCAGGTACCACCACTCCCACACGAGTTCACGCCCTATGCCGAGCCAATCCGGACGTCCATGTGCTTGGGGGTCGAGTGTCAGTTCGATCGAACTGGCGGTGAGTACCACCTCAAGGGCGGCCGTAGACTAGCGAAACACTCGATGACGGTCCCAGTCGAAGTCTCGAACCTGGCTGTTCACTTCGGTCGGCGCAGCCACAAGATCGGTGTCGTCCATCGTGATCTGAACAACACCGCCGAAGCGGATGCTGAAGAAACTCCAAGTCGCTCCGGGCGGCGGAATAGGCCATTTGGTGGCCTAGTGGCCGCAGAGGCGCACGGCTGGTTGCGCGGGGAGGACGACGACAGCGATGCAATCGGTCTGGTGAAGAGTCACCCTGCAGCCATCCGTGGTGTCGAACTCGTACAGGCTCTGCGGACCTGACACCGCAACGCCGGTCGGACGAAAATTGACGAAACGAGCGGGCGGTGGCTGAGGGGCGACTTCACTAGGTACCTTCCAGCCACGAGTCGTTCACGGTGCAGCAAGTCTGAGGCTTCAGGCGGGGGTTCAGGTTACCCGAAGCGCGGGTGCTATGCGTGCGCACTACGGCTCCGTCCATTGGGAACCCATCGTCTTGCGGAGTGGACTCCGCCGACGAACAAGTGGTCGGCATCCGGTGCCAAAGAGACGCCGTCGATGGACCTCAACTCAGGACAGTCATGAATATACAGGCGGCCGAGCGGTGGTGCCGCTGCAAACGCCCTCAAGTCTGTCATGCCACGAATATTCTCCAACTGAAGGTAGCGCAATCCTCCAACGCCGTCGAACTGTAGGGCGCTGTTCCAGTGTTTGATGCCCGAGATGCTCAGATCGTGAACTGATTCCGGAATGAAGGAAGGCAGCTGTTGCGGGTTGTCCAGCCGGAGGTCTTCCACGTGTGGCAGCGCCTGAACGGTGGTGCAGAACTCGGTGGTGATTCGGTCGACGTGGAGTCGCCTTATGGTGCACTGGCTACTATCTGTGAGTCTGACCTGGACGGCTGGGCCGACGGAGAGATCCTGGAGTGCCGGCATGTTGCTCAGGTCGGCACTCCACGTATGACGACGACCCGTGGACGTCGGCCATAGAGCCAGACGTCGAAGCCGAGGCAGTGACGAGACCGCGCTGATGTCGTCGACGAACGCGGTAACGGTGAGGTCCACGAGCCAGTCGGCCTGGCTCTTGAGGAACTCGAGGTCGGCGAAATCGCCCTCGAGTACGTGCACCGAGGCGTGCTTGCGCATGCTCCACGATGCACCCGGTGCACGTCTGAGTACGCGCGTCCTCACAAGCCTGCCGCCTCTCGTCCGTCGGTGTGGAATGTGTCGAAGAACCTCGGCGACTCCACGTCGCCGAGTTCCCTCATCCCCTTGTCCGCCCAGGAAAGTAGACGTTCATGATCCGTTGCTCTTCGGACGGATCATCAATCCACCATACATCGAGATCGTTCAGAACCGAGTTCAACTGATCTTCCTCATCGACCGCAAAATCATAGCCCGGGGGGTCAGGTGGTGCCCAGGAGTCGCCGGAGAACTCAATGAGGAAACCGCCCGGGCGTCTCCGCCAGTCCACTAGGGGCGAGATCAGAACATAGCAACCGTGATAGGTCGGGCCGTGGCAAGTGCCGACCCGGAAAACCAGATCCTTCCAAGCCAACGGTTCAGCACACCTTTTCCCCCACATGGCTTCGAGCGCACGCTGCTTTCTTCGAGCCCCCCATGCAAAGTAGGTGGCCGTGGAGAACAGTGTCACGGCACGACCAGGGATCACGATCTCCACAGCATAGCCATCAAGCCACGTGAACGGCACCCCAGTGACTCTGATCTCACTGATGCTTCGCCACGGAATGACGCCCCTCCCGAACACCCATACGCCGCGCCGTGACGCTAAGGAAACGCTCGGCAGAACTCCGAAGAAGAATGTCAATCCGGCCGCACCCAACATCAGTATCGCCATGAATATCGCGCCCACATCGGGTGCGTCGGTGAGGAGGGCGGCGAAAAGGAACAGCCACGTTAGAAGAAGCAGCACGGCGACCGCCAGCCAGATCGTCCCGAATACTCGCACAGCGCCACCTCCTTCCCCTGGCTCCAAAATCGTGGAGATTCCACGTCCTGATGCTCGGTGCCGCTCAGGTCGGCGGACCCGGGCTCAGCGTACGTGCCAGGAAGTCTGCTTGCCGCTGGGCATTCTCCGCGTGAGCCGGGCCCGTGTAGAGACCGAAGTGGCCGCAGTCGTAGGAGCTGAGCTCACTGCCCGGCAATCGTCGATGGGCTTCCTGGATGAACGCGCTGGGCACCATGTCGTCGTGCTGGGCCGCGACGAAGAGGACGTGGCAGCGCACCGTGGCAAGCTCGTCCATCGGCACCACCTCGTCGAGCGTCGCGAGGCCGCGGGCCAGCATGCGGTTCTCCCACCCGCCCAGTGGCGGCTTCGGTAGCCGGCGCCAGAAGTCGGAGCCGAGCGGTCCGTGGAAGTCCCTGACGCTGGGGTTCTCGAAGCTCGGTGCGAAGACCCACTCGCCGGGGCGCCCGAAGAGCGGAACGTACAGTGGCGGGAGGATCCGCAGCATGTCGAGCACCGCGCAGCAGACGAAACGCGCCAGCGCGAACCCGCGCGGCTGCAGGTGCTCGGGTGTCTTCAGGTGCGGGCATTGCGCCACCACGGCACGCGCGCCCGGGTTACGCGCCGCCGTGACCAGGACGTTGCCGCCCGAGAAGCTCGACCCCCACAGTGCGATCCGGGCGGCGTCCACGTCGACGAGACCGCTCCGGACGAATTCCATCGCGGCGGCGTAGTCCTCGCGGTGGCGTGGCGGCGCGACCCAGTGCCGTGGCGTCCCGTCCGAGCCGCCGAAGCATCGATAGTCGAAGGCGAGAACGGCGAGCCCGCGCGCCACGAACGCCCAGGCGAACGGTTCGAGAAACCCGTCCTTGGTGCCGCCGAGGCCGGGCGCCATGATCACCACGGGCGGTCTGGTCGTCCCGACCGGCTGGAACAGCCAGCCCTCCAGGCGGGTTCCGTCGACGGCGGGGAAGTGGACGGTGCGCACCGTTCCGCAGTCGCGCGACTCGTCCGGACGTCCGGTGGACGGCACCCAGGCGAACCGGGACCGTCGCCACAGCCACACCCAGGTCGCCGCGAACGCCAGCGCCGCGATGGCGGCAGCGGTGATCATCGTGGGTCCCGATCGGGCGGACGCCGCTGTGGCGCGAGCTCTCGCCGGGCCTTCTCGACCCATCCGAGTTCCGCGTCGCACCAGGCCAGGCCGTGCTCGATCGACAGCCTCCACAACGTCGCCTCGCGTTCGGAGCGCGCCAGGGCAAAGATCGCCTCCATGGTGAGCCGGCTGGCGTAGTCGGCCCGGGTGGTGGCGACCTCTTCCCCGTAGCGGGCGAGGATGTCGTCCAGGACTTGCGGCTCGACCTCGGCGGCGAAGACGAGTTTGAGCAGCAGCGGATGGCGCATCCGGGCGGGCTCGACGGGCGCCTCGAGCCAGGCCTCCAGTTCGGCCTCGCCGCGTCGCGCCAGCGAGTACACGATGCGATCGGGCTTGCCGTCGCCGGCCTCCCGGATGCCGACGATCAACTCGTCGCGCTCCAGGGTGTGCAGTTCCCGGTAGATCTGGCTCTGCGTGACGCTCCAGAACGAACCGGCGGAGCCCTCGAAGCGCTTGCGGAGCAGGTAACCGCTCATCGGCTCGATGTGCAGGAAGCCGAGGATGGCGGCGCGAAGTGACATGTGAGATATATATCACATGTGTCATATGGGTGTCGGGGTTGCGCACGCCGCGGGGAGCGTTTGTCGGCCAAGGCTTGTCGCCGGCGGTGCGGTCTGTGCGGAATCGTCGCCCAGACCCGGCGTCGGTCAGCCGGAGAGTGGGTGGGGATCGCTAGGGTCGAAGCGTGAGCCGATACCCACGAGACGTCCTGGCACCCGGCTGGCAGCGGGCCGGGAAGCCGACCACCACCGAGATCCCCGCCCAGTACGGCATGGTGCTGGAAGACCCGACCTCCGGCTTCGTCGGAGCCATCGTCAAGATCGAGAACGGCCTGGTCGTGCTGGAGGACCGGCGCGGCAAGCGCCGGAGCTTCCCGCTCGGCCCCGGGTTCTGGCTGGAGGGGAAGCCGGTCGCCGTCATCGCGCCCAAGCGGCAGCCGAACGGACGCCCCACGCACACGGCGTCCGGCTCGCGGGCGAGCGCGACCCGCACCCCGGCCAAGGTGGCGTTGCCCAGCCGGATCTACGTCGAGGGCCGGCACGACGCCGAACTGGTCGAGAAGGTGTGGGGCGACGACCTGCGGCACGTCGGCGTGGTGGTCGAGTACCTGGGCGGCATCGACGACCTGCCGGCGATCGTCGCCGAGTTCGCGCCGCAGCAGGGCCGCCGGCTCGGCGTGCTGGTCGATCATCTGGTGCCCGGCTCGAAGGAGTCCCGCATCGTGGAGCAGGTGACCGGCCCGTGGGTGTTCGTCACCGGTCACCGGTTCGTCGACATCTGGACGGCGGTGAAGCCGTCCGTGCTCGGGTTGCAGGCATGGCCGGACGTGCCCCGCGGCCAGGACTACAAGGAGGGGCTGTGCCGGGCGCTGGGGTGGCCGGCCCGCACCCAGACCGACATCGCCAACGCCTGGCGGCACATCCGCTCCAAGGTGACCTCGTGGCGCGACCTCGACCCGGCGCTGCTGACCGAGGTGGAGAAGTTGATCGACTTCGTCACCGCCGACCACGCCGACACCCTGGAGCCGTGATGACCGGCGCTGCGATGGACACCTCCGCGATGAGCACCGACGCGGTTACCGCTGCGATCCGGGCGGTGACCGACGCCGAGATCCTGCCCCGGTTTCGGTCGCTGGCCGACGACGAGATCATCGAGAAGCGTCCCGGGGACGTGGTCACGGTGGCCGACCGGCTCGCCGAGCAGGCGCTGACCCGCATCTTCCAGGCCGAGACTCCGGGCTGCCTGGTGGTCGGCGAGGAGGCCGTCTACGCCGACCCGGCACCGCTGAAGGCCTTGCCAACCGCCGAACTGGCCTGGGTGATCGACCCGGTGGACGGCACCCGCAACTTCGCCGACGGCAAACCCGACTTCGCCGTGATGGTCGCCGAGGTGCGGCACGGCGTGACCACCCGCGGCTGGATCTGGCAACCCGTCCACGACCGGATGTACATCGCCGAGCGCGGCGCCGGGGTCACCTGCAACGGCGTCCAGCTGAGCCCGCCGCCGATGGCCGACCCGATCGTCGGCGCGCTGCACGGCCGCTGGGGACGTCCCCGCGCGGGACTGCCCGAGGGCGTCCGGCTGGTCCAGCTCGCCGGCTGTTGCGGCGTGGACTACCCCGACGTGGTCGAGGGCCGGCGCGCCTTCGTCGGCTACTGGTCGATGCACCCCTGGGACCACCTGCCCGGCGCACTGATGGTGGAGGAGCTGGGCGGCCGAGTCGCCACCACAGCCGGACGCCGCTACGCCGCCGGCGTCACCGGACGCTTCCTGCTCGCCGCCCAGTCGCCGGATACCTGGGAACTGGCCGCCGGCCTGGCGAAGGACCAGTTCGCCCGCTGAGTGCGGGCCGGCCTCAGCCGTCCAGCCGGTGCAGTGCGGTGGTCGCGAGCACCAGCTCGCCCACCTGGTCGGACGCGTCGCAGTCGACCACGGCGTCCAGCACCCAGTCGCGGTTGTCGTCGGGGTCGCGGACGATCTGCCGGGCATCCCTCACGCGGGCGGACGTCCCTTCCGGCGCGCCGGCCGGCTCGCCGCGGCGCTCCTCGCCGATCACCACGTAGGACGGTCCGCGAGCGTCGCCGTCCAGCAGCATCTCGTCGTGTTCGGCGTAGTAGTCCTCGAGTGCGGCGTCCCACTGCCGGCGTCCCATCACGATCTCGCGGGCCGGCTCGGTGCGTTCGGACGCCTCCCGCTCCAGCCGCACGAGGGCGGCCAGGTCGTCGCGGGCGCAGGCGGCCAGTCGGGCCCAGAGCGCGTTGCGGATCAGCACCTCGAAGCTGCGGCCCTGCTTCGACAGCGGACGCGGCGGCGCCGGCGCGGTGTGGTCGATCACGTCGCGGGGCGCATGCTCGGGATCCATCAGCGCCGCCCACTCGTCCAACAGCGACGAGTCGGTCTGCCGGATCGTCTCACCCAGCCACTCGACGATGTCGTCCAGGCCGGGGCTGCGGTGGGTCTCGGGGACGGTGTGCTGCAGGGTGCGGTAGGCGTCGGTGAGGTAGCGCAGTAACACGCCCTCGCTGCGGGCCACCTGGTAGCGGCCGACCAGGCCGGTGAAGCTCATCGCCTGCTCCCACATCTCGCGGACCACCGACTTGGGCGCCAGGGCGTCCGGACGCAGCCACGGGTGGGACTGCCGGTAGGTCTCGTAGGCGGCTTCCAGCAGTTCGGCCAGCGGCTTGGGCCAGCTGATCGACTCGATGATCGCCATCCGCTCCTCGTAGTCCACGCCCTCGGCCTTGAGGCGTCCGATCTCCTCGCCGCGGGCGGCGTTCTGCTGCGCGAACAACAAGGTCATCGGCGCCTCCAGCACCGATTCGATCACCGACAGCACGTCGAGGGGGTAGCTCTCCGCCTCCGGGTCGAGCAGGTCGAGGGCGGCCAGCGCGAAGTGGGCGAGCGGCTGGTTGAGCGCGAAGTCCGCCGGCAGGTCGACGGTCAGCAGGTAGCGGCGGCCGTGGGCGTCCGGGGCGTCCAGCCGGGTCACCACCCCGGAATGCACCAGCGAGCGGACCAGCCGCAACGCCCGGCGGACCAGCCGCAGCTGGGCGCGGCGATCTTCGTGGTTGTCGGTGAGCAGCCGGCGCAGCACGACGAAGGCATCCTCGTCGCGGCTGAGCACGTTGATCAGCATCGCGTTGTCGACCTTCATCCGGCTGACCAGGCGTTCCGGCTGCCCGGCGACCAAACGGTCGAAGGTCTGCTCACTCCACACGATGCTGCCGTCCGGGGCCTTCTTGAGTTGCGCCTTCGACTTCCGCTTGGCCAGCTTGGCCTCGCTCATCGCCGCGTTCTTGGCGGCCGCCTTCGCCTTGGCGCGCTCGTTGGCGATGACGTGCTCGGGCGCCTGGACGACCACATAGCCGGCGGTGTCGAAGCCGGCCCGACCGGCGCGTCCGGCGATCTGCAGGAACTCGCGGGTGCGCAGCACCCGCTGCCGGGAGCCGTCGAATTTCGCCAGCCCGGTGAACAGCACGGTGCGGATCGGCACGTTGATGCCGACGCCGAGGGTGTCGGTGCCGCAGATCACGCTGAGCCGGCCCTGCTGGGCGAGCTGCTCGACCAGTCGCCGGTATTTGGGCAGCATGCCCGCGTGGTGGACGCCGATGCCGGCCTTGAGCAGCTTGCTCAGCGTCTTGCCGAAGCCGGCGGCGAACCGGAAGCCGTGCAGCAGGTCGGTCTCGCCGTCGCCGATCGGACGCCGGGCGCCGGCGGAGCGCTTGCCGAAGCCGGCCGCCAGCAGCGTGGTGGCGTGTTCGACGGCGGCGGCCTGGGTGAAGTGGACGACGTAGACCGGTGCCTGGTGGGTCTCGACCAGTTCGTCGAGGGTCTCCTCCAGCGGGGTCATGGCGTAGCGGAAGCTGAGCGGCACCGGACGCTCCGCCTCGGCGACGATGGCGACCTCAGCTCCGGTGCGCCGGGTCAGGTCGGCGGCGATGCCGGACATGTCGCCCAGGGTGGCCGACATCAGCAGGAACTGGACACCGGTCAGCTCGATCAGCGGCACCTGCCAGGCCCAGCCCCGGTCGGGTTCGCCGTAGTAGTGGAACTCGTCCATCACGACCAGGCCGACGTCGGCGTCCGAGCCCTCGCGGAGCGCGATGTTGGCCAGCACCTCGGCGGTGCAGGCGATGATCGGGGCGCCTGCGTTGACCGCGGCGTCCCCGGTCAGCATGCCGACGTTGTCGGCGCCGAAGATCGCGACCAGTTCGAAGAACTTCTCGCTGACCAGGGCTTTCACTGGGGCGGTGTAGAACGACACCCGGTCGGTGGACAGCGCCGCATGGATCGCCGCCGTGGCCACCAGTGACTTCCCGGACCCGGTCGGGGTGGTCAGCACCACGTGCGAGCCGGCCAGCAACTCGATGATCGCCTCGTCCTGGTGCGGGTAGAGGCTCAGGCCGAGCCGCTCGGTGTAGTCGGTGAACGATGCGTAGAGCCGGTCGGCGGTCGCATCGTCGGCCGGGTCGACCCGGAGCGGACGGAGCAGGCGGGTCGTGTCCATAACCGTCCGAGTATCCCACTGCTGTCCGCCGGGACGGTTCTCAGCGTCCGCAGAACTGTCCCCACCCCTGCGAACCTCGAACCCCGGGGACGGTTCTCGTCGGTCGGGGACGGTTCTCGCTGGTTGGGGACGGTTCTCGTTGGTTGATTTTCGTACCTGAGGGACGGTTCTGGGCTCCGGACCGGGTGGAGAACCGTCCCCATTGATCGAAATTCGTCCCTTGAGAACCGTCCCCGGTGGTTGAGAACCGTCCCCGGTGGTTGAGAACCGTCCCCGGTGGTTGAGAACCGTCCCCGGTCAGAGCAGGCGGAGCTGGGTGCGGGGCACCTTGCCCTCGGCGGCGAGCTGGGCGTAGGCGATCGGCAGCACCGCGGCGATGGTGTCGTGGTCGAACGGCCAGTCGCCGGCGGCGAAGGCGTCCTCGGCCTTGACCCCCTGGCCGATCAGGTACTCGACCTGGCCGTAGACCGCGGAGATCTCGGCGCGCTGGGTGAAGGCGAAGACCCGGTCCACCGGATCGCCGTGCCCGGGCACCAGCAGCGTGTCCTCCTTGACCAGGCCGAGGATGCCGTCCAGGGCGGCCGGCCACTCCTTGAGGTGGCAGTCCGGGCCCATCGCCGGGGGAGCAGACTGCTCCAGCAGGTCGCCGGTGAAGATCAGCTGCGCATCGGGCACGATCGCCACCACATCCCCGGCGGTGTGGCCGCGTCCGAAGTGCACCAGCTCGACGTGCCGGTCGCCGAGATCGACCATCCGGGCCAGTGCCATCGGCCGGTTCGGTGGACGCAGCCGGTCGCGCGCGAAGCCCAGTTCGGCGGCCTCCTCGGTGACCTGGTCGGCGTCCAGCGCGGCGATCAGGCTCTCGTGACCGTAGGTCGGCAGGTCGTCGAACGCGGCCAGCCCGTAGTAGTGGTCGAAATGGCTGTGGGTGACCAGCACCGCGACCAGTGGGACGCCGGCCGTCGCCTCGGCCGCCTGCCGCAGCTCGGCGCCCTGATCGGGGGAGGAGCCGGTGTCGATCAGCAGCGCGCCGGTGGACCCGGCCACCAGGCCGATGTTCACCCCCGCGGGCTGGGCGACGGCGCGCCAAATGCCGGGCCGGAGCAGTTCGAACGGGGCCAGCGAGAATTGCACCGCGTCAGCCTACGCGGACTTGCCCTCGACCAGGTCGAGCATCGCCAACGACCAACGGTGGACGCCGTCCAGGTCGGCGGCGAAGGCGGGATTGACCTGCGCGGTGCCCGTGAACCACAGGTCGAAGGCCAGTTGGCGCAGCGCGATGTAGTCGTCCAGCAGCGTGACGTCGATGGAACGTCGGGACCGGTAGCCGGCCAGCAGAGCGTCGCGGAAGGCGGGGTAGCGGTCACCGTCGCGCAACTCCCACAGCGCGACCGCGAGATCGTAGAGCCGGGGGCCGGTGCCGCAGTCGTCGAAGTCGATCAGTTTCACCCGGCCGGCCTCGAACACGGCGTTGCCCAGGTGCAGATCGGCATGGATCAGCCCGACATCGGGGTCGTCGGCCAGCACACCGGTCATCCGCTGGGCGACCGCGTCGAAGCGGCGCCGCAACTCGGCGGGCAGCAACTCCCAGCACTGCGCCGCGGGGGTCTCGCCGTAGACCATCACATCGCCGAGGAAGGCGGGGGCGTCCCAGTTGATCCGGGTGAATCCGGACGGCGGCGTCCACGAGTCGGCCTGGTCGTGCAGCGTCGCCATCGCCTCACCCAGCAGCCGCAGATGCACCGGGACGGGCGACGACTCACGGATCCGGCCGTCCATCCAGCGCAGCACCGAACAGGTCCGGGTCATCCCGGCCGCGGACGCCTGCACGGCGGCGGCACCGTCGGTAGTGCGCTGGGCCTGCGGCACCTCCAGGTCGGTCTGTGCCCGCAACGCGTCCAGCCAGGCGATCTCGGACGCCACGGCGGCCGCGGTGTCCGAGCCGCGGCCGTGCCGCTCCGGGCGGTGCACCCGGACCAGGAAGCTCCCGGCCGCACAACTCAACCGGAAGGTGGTGTTCTCGCCATGGCTGACGAATCGCAGGCCGCCCTGCGGCAGGTCGTAGTGACGCAGCGCGTCGACGGCAACGCGCCGCAGCCGCGCGATCTGGGCCCGACGGGAGATCACGCGCCCACTGTGGACCTCGCACCGCAGCCTGGCAAGGCTTCCCGTCCTTGCGCTCGCCTAACTATTTGGGGCTCGCTGAACTCAGCGAGCCCCAAATAGTTAGGCGAGCGCAAGGACGGGAAGCCTTGCCAGGCTGCGGTGCGAGGTCCACAGTGGGCGCGTGATCTCCC
>NZ_JASGDE010000089.1:0-57068 GCF_047607385.1 Micropruina sp. | reverse complement strand
GCCCCAGCTGAGGGCCCGCTCCGCACCGACCACGGAAGCGCGGATCAATCCGGCCGCCGCCGCTCGCCTAACTATTTGGGGCTCGCTGAACTCAGCGAGCCCCAAATAGTTAGGCGAGCGGCGGCGGCCGGATTGATCCGCGCTTCCGTGGTCGGTGCGGAGCGGGCCCTCAGCTGGGGCGCTGGGCCGGAGTGCTGTCCTTGGTCAACGCCGGATCGGAGACCACCACGTCGCCCAGTGCGGCGTCGATCGCGGCCAACACGTCGGCGCTCAGCTTCACTCCGGTGGCGGCGGCGTTGTCGGTCACCTGCTCCGGACGCGAGGCGCCCACGATCGCACAGGCCACGTTGTCGTTGGCCAGCACCCAGGCGACGGCCAACTGAGCCATGCTCAGGCCCAGATCGGACGCGATCGGCTTCAGGTTCTGCACCCGCTCCAGGATGGTGTCGTTCATGAGCCGGCTGATGGTGTTCTTGCCACCCTTGGCGTCGGTGGCCCGCGATCCGGCCGGCACCGGCTGCCCGGGCAGATATTTGCCGGTCAGCACACCCTGCGCGATCGGCGACCAGACCACCTGGGAGAGCCCCAGCTCACGGCTGGTCGGCACGACCTCGCCCTCGATCACCCGCCACAGCATCGAATACTGCGGCTGGTTCGACACCAGCGCGAAGCCCAGCTGCCGGGCCAGCTGCTGGCCGTCCCGGATCTGCTCCGCGGTCCACTCGCTGACCCCGATGTAGAGCGCCTTGCCGGAGCGCACCACGTCGGCGAACGCCTGCATGGTCTCCTCCAGCGGTGTCTCCACGTCGTAGCGGTGCGCCTGGTAGACGTCCACGTAGTCGGTGCGCAGCCGGCGCAGCGAGCCGTTGATCGATTCCATGATGTGCTTGCGGCTCAGCCCGCTGTCGTTGTGCCCACGCGGACCGGTCGGGAAGAACACCTTGGTCATGATCTCGATCGACTCGCGCCGTTCGCCGGCCAATGCCTCGCCGAGGACGGTCTCGGCCTTGGTGTTGGCGTAGACGTCGGCGGTGTCGAAAGTGGTGATGCCGGCGTCCAGCGCGGCCCGGACGCAGGCCAGCGCGGCGTCGTTCTCGACCTGCGACCCGTGGGTCAGCCAGTTTCCGTAACAGATCTCGGAGATCTTCAGCCCCGAGCTACCCAGATGACGAAACTCCATGCCTCCATCCAACCAGCCGCGGTCACCGCCCGGGGCGCGGCGTATCGCAGGGCGACCCCCTGCCCGCCGACTTTGCCCCACTCGCGGAATCTCTTAGGCTGGCTCCTCGTGAGTGCTTCGGTGGTGGTCATCGGCAACTTCGACGGCGTCCACCCCGGACATGTCGAGGTGCTTGCCGAGGCGCGCGCCCGGCGTCCCGATCTGCCGCTGGTGGTGGTCACCTTCTGGCCGCACCCGGTGCGGGTGCTGCGCCCCGAGCGGGCGCCGATGCTGCTCACCGGGCTGGACGATCGCATCGCGCTACTGCGAGCCGCCGGCGCCGACCGCGTCGAGGTGGTGGACTTCACCCCCGAGTTCGCCCAGCTCACCCCGGAACAATTCGTCGTGGACGTGCTGCTGCCGCTGCATCCGGCGCTGATCGTGGTGGGGGAGAACTTCCGTTTCGGGCACCGAGCCGCCGGCACCGTCGACACCCTGCGTGAACTGGGCGAGGGCCGCTTCGAGGTGGAGGCGCTGCACCTGGTCCGGTTTCGGGACGAGGAGACCTGTTCGACGGTGATCCGGGACGCGCTGGCCGCCGGCGATGTGGCCCATGCCGCCGAGCATCTGGGACGTCCGTTCCGGTTCACCGGTGTGGTCGCCCACGGTGACCATCGGGGACGCGAGCTCGGCTTCCCGACCGCGAACCTGCCGGTGCCGCCGGAACTGGCCTGCCCGGCCGACGGCGTCTACGCCGGCTGGGTGACCCGGCTGGACGGACGCGATGCTCATGGCCTCGAACTGCCCGCGGGTCAAGAGGCTGGACGCTGGCCGGCGGCGATCTCGGTGGGGACCAATCCGACCTTCGACGGCGTCCAGCGGCGGGTGGAGTCCTACGTTCTGGATCGCACCGACCTGGAGCTCTACGGCGCGCCGATCGCGGTGGAGTTCACCGCCCGGATCCGTGGTCAGGTCCGGTTCGGCGACATCGAGACCCTGGTCGCCCAGGTGAACGACGACGTCCGGCGCAGTCACGAGATCCTGCAGGGCTGAGGTTCCGCAGGTTAGCGGCCCGCACCCTGGGTTTTGCCGACGAACCCGAGCGCCGGGTCGCGGTCGACCCGACGGACGGCCCTCAAGCCGCTTTCTGGTTGTTCTGAAATACCCCTACGGGGTATGTGGTCACCCGGGTTTCCGGTGTGAGCCACTTTCTGGTGGATACGGGTCGCTCCTACCGAGGCCATTTCAACCAGAAACTGGTTCGAGCCGGAACGGCACCCCGGGCAGGCGTCCATAACCACAACGATCCGGTTCGAGCCGGGACCTGCAGCACCTTGCGCTCGGCCCTCGGCGGGCGCACAGTAGGGGTATGACCTGGCTGGTCGCGCTGGGGGTGGTGGCTGCGCTCGTCGCGGTCACCGTTCTGATGCTGCGGCGGCCGAAGCGGCCCGCGTCCGCCGGCGGCTACGACCATCGGGTGCCGGGCAACAGCCTGGGCCTCGACGAGGCGGACGCCGAAGAGCTGCGAGAGCTGGAACGCCAGATCGAGCAGGAATTCGGGGTGGCCCGGGTGCAGGTGCTGATGCACCGGCTGACCAATGTGGTGCGCCGCAACGTGCCGCTGCGGGCGGTCCGACCCGGACCGGCCCGTGGGCTGGCCCGGATCTGCTTCGCCGACGGCACCACCGTCCAGGTGCGCGGACGCCAGGTCGGCGACCTGGGTTATCTGGCCGCCACGGCGATCACCCGTACGGTGTGGGTGTCGGATTTCCACGCCGAGCAGAGCAACGTCGTGGTCGATCTCGACTGGGACCGCGGCCGGGTCAGCGTCGTCGCCGTCGGCCTGGATCAGGCCGACTGACCCGCTCGTCCCACCGCCCGCCGGTTGAGCCTGTCGAACCCGTTGCCGGGGGACGTCGGCCGACGAAACCACCGCTCGCCTAACTATTTGGGGCTCGCTGAACTCAGCGAGCCCCAAATAGTTAGGCGAGCGGTGGAGACTGGCGACCGGGACCAGGCCGAGTGGAGCGGGGCCAGGCCGAGTGGAGCAGGGCCGGACCGACTGACCGGAGGTCGGGTAGCCAGCCGAACCTCAGCGCAGCAGCCGCAGCGATTTGCGGTAGATGGCGTCCATCTCTTCGCGGGAGTGGGTGTTGCCGAGGCCGTCCACGTACTCGTAGGTGGTCAGCTTGTGGTCGCCGGTGGGGGTGTAGTCCAGCGAGATGTACATCGGGATCGCCGCCGCGTTCTGCGGGTCGACGCGCAGGAAGATCTCGTCGAACCCCAGCTCGACGGCCTGCTGTTCGAGGAACCGGGTGAGCTCTCGGGCGGCGCCCTGGCGGCGCGACTCCGGATACACCCACAGGCTCTTCAGTTCGGGCTGCAGCAGGTTGTCGGCGCGGCAGTCGAGCACGCTGGAGCCCAACTGGACGTCACCCCGCATCGCGATCGCGAAGTAGTAGTCACCCTGCTGCTGCCGCTCGAAATGGCCTTCGGCGTAACGGGCGTTGGGATGGGGTTCCCGGCGTCCCAACTCGGGGAGATCGCTCGCTGTGCACAGCCGCACCAGGATGGGCTCCGTCATAGATACCTCCGTGGCCTCGAGGGCAGTCCGGTTGGTTGTCGGTCGGGGGTCGGCGCTGCCGCCCCGACTGGCGCAAGCCTACGTCCCCCGCACCAGCCCCGCACCCCCCACCCGGGTGCCCGGGCGGGGAGGCCGCGGAGCATCGGCATCGTCATCCCAGGTCCTTGAGCTGGGCGATCACGTCGGCGACCGCCTGCTGCGCGCTGCCGTACAGCATCGAGGTGTTGTCGGCGTAGAACAGGGCGTTCTCGATGCCCGAATAGCCGGCGCCGCGGCCGCGCTTGATCACGATGCAGTTGCGGGCCTTGTCGGCGTCCAGGATCGGCATGCCGTAGATCGGGGACGTCTTGTCGGTGCGCGCCACCGGGTTCACCACGTCGTTGGCGCCGATCACCAGCGCCACGTCGGTCTGCGGGAACTCGGCGTTGATCTCGTCCAGGTCGAAGATCTTCTCGTACGGGACGCCGGCCTCGGCGAGCAGCACGTTCATGTGCCCCGGCATCCGGCCGGCCACCGGGTGGATCGCGAACGACACCTCGACCCCGGCGTCCTCGAGCAGCTTGGCCATCTCCCAGACCTTGTGCTGGGCGCCGGCCACCGCCATGCCGTAGCCGGGGACGATGATCACCTTCTCCGAGTACCGCATCAGGGCGGCCGCGTCGGTGGCGGTCATCTCCTTCATCCGGCCCTCGATGGCGCCGCCGGCCTGCGCCTCGCCGCTGATCGGGGTGAACAGCACGCCCAGGATCGGCCGGTTCATCGCCTTGGCCATCAGCTGGGTGAGCAGGGTGCCGGACGCGCCCACCACGATGCCGGCGATGATCAGCGCCGGGTTGCCCAGCACGTAGCCCTCGAAGCCGACGGCCAGGCCGGTGAACGCGTTCAGCAGCGAGATCACCACCGGCATGTCGGCGCCGCCGATCGGCATGGTGAGCACCGCGCCGAGCGCCAGGGCGAGCAGGAAGAACAGCACCAGCAGGACCGGGTTGGCCGATCCGGTGCCCATCGAGGACAGCACGATCCAGATGCCGAGGCCGATGGTGACCAGGGCCAACACGACGTTGACCAGGTTCTGCATCGGCAGCCGGATGGCCTTCTTCATGATGCCCTGCAGCTTCAGGAAGGCGACCACCGAGCCGCTGAAGGCGACCGAGCCGATCAGCGAGCCGAGCACCGCCAGGGTGCCGACCACCGGCCCGTGCACCTCGGCGCGGGCGAACTCGACCGCCGCGATCAGGGCCGCGGCACCGCCGCCCATGCCGTTGTAGATGGCCACCATCTGCGGCATGTCGGTCATCTTCACCACGCGTCCGGCCCACCAGGCTACGCCGCCGCCCAGCACGATCGCGACCGCGATCAGCGCCATATTGCGCATCCCGGGCACGAAGAAGGTGGCCGCGGTGGCGAGCACCATGCCGACACCGGCCCAGGCGATGCCGCGCCGCGCCTTGACCGGCGAGGCCATCGCCTTCAGGCCGACGATGAACAGCACCGAGACCAACAGGTAGATCCCGTTGACGATCCATTCCATGGGTGATCAGGCCTCCTGGCCCGGGTTGGGCAGCTTCTTCTTGGGGGCGAACATGGCCAGCATCCGTTCGGTCACCACGTACCCGCCGGCGGCGTTCGCGGCGCCGAGCAGCACGGCCAGGAAGCCGAGCACGATCTGCAGTGGCGTCTCGGCGTGGCCCAGCGCATACATCGAGCCCACCAGCACGACGCCGTGGACGAAGTTCGAGCCCGACATCAGCGGCGTGTGCAGGATCACCGGGACCCGCGAGATCACCTCGTAGCCGGTGAACGCGGCCAGCATGAAGATGTACAGGTAGAGCAGGTCGTTCATCTCAGGCCTCTCCTCGTTCCGGGGCCGGCTCGGGGAATCCCAGCACCTGGCGGACCAGCGGGTGGACGACCTCGCCGCCCAGGGTCAGCGCGGTGCCGGCGATCACCTCGTCGGTGGTGTCGATGCCCAGCGCGCCGTCGGTGATCATCGGGGCGGTGAAGTTGAACAGGTTCTTGGCGAACATCTCTGAGGCGTGCACCGGCATCCGGCTGGGCAGGTTGATCGGGCCGACGACGTGGGCCGGGCCGACCCGGACCTCCTGTCCGGCGACCGTTCCGGCCACGTTGCCACCCTGCTCGGCGGCCATGTCGACCACCACCGCGCCCGGACGCATCGCGCTCACCATCATCTCGCTGACGATCCGCGGGGCCTGCTTGCCGGGCACCGCGGCGGTGGTGATCAGCACGTCGCACTGGGCGATGGCCTTGCCGAGCTTCGCCTCCTGGGTGCCGCGCTCGGCCTCGGTCAGCTCGCGGGCGTAGCCGCCAGCACCGACCGCGCTGACCCCGGTGTCGACGAATTTGGCGCCCAGCGACTCGATCTGCTCCTTGGTCTCGGGACGGACGTCGTAGCCCTCGACGATCGCGCCCAGCCGCTTGGCGGTGGCGATGGCCTGCAGCCCGGCGACACCGGCGCCGATCACCAGCACCCGGGCCGGACGGACGGTGCCGGCGGCGTAGGTCAGCATCGGGAAGAACTTCGGGCAGCGGGCGGCGGCGATCAGCGCGCACTGGTAGCCGGACGCCGCACCCTGGGAGGACAGCACGTCCATCGACTGCGCCCGCGAGATGCGCGGCAGCAGCTCCATGGCGAAGGCGTTCACCCCGCCCGCGGCGAGCGCCTGCACCCGGGCCGGGTCGGCGAACGGCGCCAGCGTGCCGATCAGGACGGTGCCGGGACGCAGCGCCGCGATCGCCTCCGGGGACGGCGGCCCGATCGTCCACACGACGTCCGAGCCGGCCATCACCTCCTCGATGCTGCGCGCCCAGGTGACCTCGCCGAGCGAGTGGTCGGTGATGTGGGATTTCGTGGTCGCGCCGGCCTGAACCAGGACGGTGGCCCCCAGCGCACGCAGCTTCGTGGCCACGTCGGGCACGATCGGGGTACGCCGTTCGGCGGGGTCGGCGCTGACCGGGATTCCGAGAACGAAGCCCATGGCTGTGGATCTCTCCCTTGTCCTTGTCGGACGTCGTCAGACGATGATGATCCAATCCAACCCTGGCCTGATGGGCTTGTCACATCGTCTGTGGGGGTGGGTGCGGTGCACTAGGCTGCTGCGGTGGATTATCGCGTCGCCGACCTGAACCTGGCCGATTTCGGACGCAAGGAGATTCAGCTCGCCGAGCATGAGATGCCCGGGCTGATGGCCATGCGGGAACGCTACGCCGACGCGAAACCCCTTGCCGGAGCCCGGATCGCGGGCTCGCTGCACATGACCGTGCAGACCGCGGTGCTGATCGAGACGCTGGTCGCGCTGGGCGCCGAGGTGCGCTGGGCGTCCTGCAACATCTTCTCCACCCAAGACCAGGCCGCGGCTGCCGTGGTGGTCGGCCCGCACGGCACGGTCGAGGATCCGCAGGGGGTTCCGGTGTTCGCCTGGAAGGGCGAGACGCTGGCCGAGTACTGGGCCTGCACCGAGCAGATCATGGACTGGGGAGACCGGCGTCCGAACATGATCCTGGACGACGGCGGCGACGCCACCCTGCTGGTGCACAAGGGCGTCGAGTTCGCCAAGGCCGGCGAGGTACCCGAGGCCGGCCCGGGCGACTCGGCCGAGTACGCGGTGGTGCTGCAGCAGCTGCGCAGCTCGACGCTGGACTGGGTGGCGATCAGCAATGAGATCCGCGGCGTCACCGAAGAGACCACCACCGGGGTGCATCGGCTGTACGAGATGGCCAAGCAGGGTGCTTTGTTGTTCCCGGCGATCAATGTCAACGATTCGGTCACCAAGAGCAAATTCGACAACAAGTACGGCATCCGGCACTCGCTGATCGACGGCATCAACCGCGGCACCGACGTGCTGATCGGCGGCAAGACCGCCGTGGTCTGCGGCTACGGCGACGTCGGCAAGGGCGCCGCCGAGGCGCTGGCCGGCCAGGGCGCCCGGGTGATCGTCACCGAGATCGACCCGATCTGCGCGCTGCAAGCGGCGATGGACGGTTACCAGGTGGCCCGGCTGGACGACGTGCTCGACGTGGCTGACATCGTGATCACCTGCACCGGCAACCGCGACGTGGTCAGTGCCGACCAGATGGCCCGGATGAAGCACCTGGCGATCGTCGGCAACATCGGCCACTTCGACAACGAGATCGACATGGCTGGGCTGGAGGCCTACCCGGGTGTGCAGCGCACCGTGATCAAGCCGCAGGTGGACCGCTGGACGTTCCCCGACGGGCATTCGATCCTGGTGCTGTCCGAGGGCCGGCTGCTGAATCTCGGCAACGCCACCGGGCACCCGTCGTTCGTGATGAGCAACTCGTTCACCAACCAGGTGCTGGCCCAGATCGAGCTGTTCACCAAGCCCGAGGACTACCCGACCGGCGTCTACACCCTGCCCAAGGAACTGGACGAAGAGGTCGCCCGGCTGCACCTGGACGCGCTGGGTGCGGTGCTCACCGAGCTGACCCCGGCCCAGTCCGACTACCTCGGCGTCCCGACCGACGGACCGTTCAAGCCGGACGCCTACCGCTACTGAGTTCACCGCGTGGTCTTGCATGACGACGCGGATCACTCTTCCGGGTTTTGGCGTCTTTTCCGTGGTTCAAACCCTGGATAGGACGCTAAACCCCGGAAGTGTCGTCCGGGGTCAGGTGGTCGTGCGGCGGCTGAACCTATCGATCAAGCCGACCACCGCCACCGCGACCACGTAAACCACGATGTCGCGGACGTCGAAGCCGGTCCCGAGCACCAGTGCGATCGGCGGGAAGCCGGACGCCCAGGCGTGCGGCAGGCCGGTCAGCTGGAACAGCTCGATCGCCACGCAGAGCGAACCCGCGATCGCGGCAACGGCTGCCGGACGCACCCTCGGCACCAAGAAGACGACGGCCAGGTAGATCAGGACCGCGTACAGCGCATCGCCGGCGACATCGGACGCCTCGCCGCTGGGCAGCGCGAAGCGCACCGCCAAGCCGGCCAGCACCGTCACCACGGCGAGCCCGGCAGCGATCAGCCGGCGGCGCGGTGACGAGAGCATCTCGACAGGCTAGCCGCGGTCGTCCGGCCCGACGTGGTACGAGGGGCGGATCCGCGTACCACTGCGGTCGGGTGCGGACCGTGGGGTCTGACCCCACGCACCACCCGCTCGCGTTCGCTCAACTCACAGCGGGCCGAGGACGTCCCTTGGATCGGCCTCCAGTTCCAGCGTCTCCAGCACCGTCAGCAGGCTGCGTTCCTCATAGCGGAAGTGGCTTTCCATGATCGCCGCGATGCCCTCCAGGTGCCGGTCCAGCTCGTCCGGCGGCGCCGTCCGATCGACCGCGGCCTGCAGGCTGGTGAGCAGATGGGCGATCATCGAGTGGTCCTGCCGCAGGTTGCGCAGGGTGTCCCGCAGTTCCGGGTGGGCCGCGGCGATCGCCGGGAACAACTCCCGGTCCTCACCCTCGTGGTGCCCGGTCAGCGCGGTGCAGAAGCCGTGGCAGAACAACAACAGATCCCGCTGTGCGGGTTCGGCGGGTTCACCGGCGGCCAACGCGGTGCGGGTCAGCCGCAGCGCTTCGCGCAGTCGTTCGTGGACGGTGCGCAACTCGCGGCTCCAGGCGATCAGCCTGGCCTTGTCGCTCTCAGTCACGTGAGGGCGAAGGGGGCGACACGATCATCGTCGTCTCCTCGTGTTCGGCGCCTCCATGCCTGACACTGCCTGCCACCGGCACGCGACGCTGACCCGAAGACTACTGCGGGTAGAACGTCAGAAGAGCTCTCGGCCCAGCGGCCGAGCGTAGGTTGGCGGTATGGATACCCGCCACGAGAAGCTCGCCCACGCCCGCTCGTTCGGTGAGGTCGCGGACGTCTACGAAGCTGCGCGTCCGAGCTATCCGGCGGACGCGGTTTCTTGGTTGGTGAGGCCGGACGAGGTGCGCGTCGTCGATGTCGGTGCCGGCACCGGCAAGCTCACCCGGGCGCTGGTGGCCGCCGGCCACGAGGTCACCGCGGTCGATCCGTCCGAGCAGATGCTGGCGGTGCTGCGCTCCCGGATCCCCGGGGTGCAGACCCTCACCGGCACCGGCGAGCAGCTGCCGCTTCCCGACGGAACGGCCGATGCGATCACCTTCGCGCAGGCCTGGCACTGGGTCGACCCGCAGCGGGCCTCCGTGGAGGCGGGCCGGGTGCTGCGTCCGGGCGGAACCCTGGGGCTGGTCTGGAATCTGCGCGACGAACGGGTCGACTGGGTGCGCGAACTGGGTGTGGCTATGCGGGCTGACAAGGGTCAATACACCATCGGTATGGACGACGACCCGAAGGTGGCCGCGCCGTTCGGAACACCCGAGCGGACCGAGTTCGGTTGGACGCAGCCGATCGATCGCGAGGCGTTGCTCGAGCTCGTTCGCTCGCGCAGCTACTTCGCCGTCCTGGACGCCGCGGGGCAGCAGAAGGTGCTCGATGCCGTGCGCCGTCTGTTGGACACCCACCCGCAACTCGCCGGCCGGGAGGCCCTCGAACTGCCCTACGTCACCGTGGCCTTCCGCTACCGGCGTCCCGACCGCTGCGCCGGAGCGACAGCGGCACGGGAGGGCCGTCGCCCTGTGGTGAGGCGTCCAGGCCCTAATCCAGGGTGCTCAGAATCCGGGTGAAATTCGTCCGGAACTGGTCGTGGATCTTCGCGCTGGTCACCCGCAGCACCGTCTCGTCGTTGTCGCGCAGCGAGCCGTAGGAGAAATTATGGCTGCCGGTGAAGACCACCTTGGTGTTCTTCTTCCCGGCGAAGTAGCCCTCGATCAGCATGTACTTGGAGTGGATCAGCCGCCGGGCCGGGTTCTCCGTGGTCGCCGGTCCGGCCAGGAACAGCCGGACGCGTCCGCCGGGCTTGGTCAGCGGACGGCTCAGCGCCGCCACCACGGCGTCCGACTGGCCCAGATAGGGCTGGAAGGTGGCCGGGACGTCGTAGGCGACGTCCACCAGGCAGCCGCGGTCGGCCAGTTGCCACAGCGCCTCGGCGACCTCGATCCGGTAGAAGTCCTTCATCGCCACCCGGATGACGGTGCGGCCCTTGGAGCCCACCTTGGTATTGCCGGTGCAGCGGACGTCGCTGCTCAGGGTCTCCGCGATCGGGTCGCCGGCGGCCACCGGGAAATGCCACACCTTGGCGTTCCCGCTGGTCTTGACCCGTCCGTAGTCCGCCGACGGCTGCTGCTTCCAGAGGTCGTTGAAGTAGGCCACGTAGTCGTCGTAGAGGCCGGCGTTGGCCAGCACCACGGCGTTGTTCCAGTAGCCCGCCGAGTTGGTCTTGTTGAGGTTGGCCGACGACTGCACGACCACCTTCGTGCTGCCGTCGGTGCGGGAGAACAGGAAGAATTTGTTGTGGTTGTTGGAACCCGGATGGGCGTTGCCGATGCAACCCCGTCCGATCGGGCAGAACGTCACATGGAACTTCGGGTACTTCTGTTCGAGCGTGCGGAAATAGTCGCCGTAGTGGGTGAAACCGGGCTCCAGCGCGCCGTCGCTGTCCAGCAGCAGCCGCACCGTCACGCCTCGCTTGGCGGCCCGGATCAGGGCGTCCACGGTGGCCTGTTCGGTGCTGGTGTAGACGTACATCGCCACCCGGATGATCGCGCCGCCGTACTTCTTCGACTTGCCGGGCGCGGCGTCGATCAGGGAGCGGATGCGTTTGCTGATCGTGTACTGCTTGGCGGCGACCAGCGGATCGTTGAAGACCGCCGAGTCGGTCACTTTGGCCGTGGCGGGGGTGGCAGGGAGGGCCAGCAGGCCCACGGTGAGTGCGCCGGCGAGGGCGCCGGCAAGAAGGCGCAGGACAGGCATGATCGTTTCTCCGGATGGGGGGCTCCGGCGTCGACCGGGGGTGGCCGACCGGGGGGTGGTCAGGAGTGTACTGGCCGGGCCGGCTCAACAGAGCCGGACGGGCTGCCCGTAGCCGGCGACCTGCTGATCGACGGTGAGCAGTTGAACGCCCTCCACCCTGGCCTGGGCCACCAGTAGCCGATCGAACGGATCGCGATGCAGCGGCGGCAGGTCGGCCACGGCCGCCGCATGGGTGCCGGTGATGGGCAGTTCCGTGTAGCCGTTTTCGATCAGCGCGCGGCGGAGCACGCGAGCGTCGGCGGTGAAGTCGCTGCGTCCGAGCGTCGCCTTGATGGCGACCTCCCAGATGCTGGCCGCGCTGAACAGCAACGAGTTCCGATCGTCGGCGATCTCGGTTTGCAGCGACGCCGAGAGCTTCTCCGGCGCGTAGCCGGCCCGCAGCAGCAGGTGGGTGTCGAGCAGCAGGATCATGACTGGAACAGCGCCGCGATCTCGTCGGCGCCCAGCTGGTCGAAGTCGTCCGGGACGATCGCCTGCCCGGCGAGGAACCCGAGCCGCTGTGGGGCCGGGGCGGCGTCGACGCGGGTGAGCTTGGCCATCGGGCGTCCGGCTTTGGCGATCACGATGGTGTCGCCGGCCGCGGCCGCTTCGACCAGCTTGGAGAGTTCGGTCTTGGCCTGGTAGATGTTCACCGACGTCATGGCAGCCTCCTCGTCGTTGGTCAATCATACTTGGTCAAGGCCGGGGCCGGCATTCCGCAGCCCGAAAGCCGACGGCGGTGACGGTCGATTCGCCCTGGATGGACCCGTGCGGTAAAGTCTGGGGTTGGCGTCAGGACGCCCGCGGAACCCCAAGAGCCGCCCATCGATCATCCAGCATCGAAACCATCTGGTCGGGCAGCGCCGCGCAACGGGAAACCGAGAGGAGAGCAGCAGTCTTCATGGACGCTGAACTGAAGAAGAAGACCATCGAAGAGTACGCGACCAAGCCGGGTGACACCGGTTCGCCGGATGTGCAGATCGCGCTGCTCACCCGCCGGATCGCTCACCTGACCGAGCATCTGAAGGTGCACAAGGGCGACCACCACAGCCGCCGTGGCCTGATGCTGCTGGTCGGCCAGCGCCGCCGGCTGCTGAACTACGTCGCCAAGCAGGACATCGAGCACTACCGCGAGCTGATCGCGCGACTCGGCCTGCGTCGCTGACTTCACGAGGGGAGTGGCTCCGGCCGCTCCCCTCGCGGCATCCCGCCGGGTTTCGACAAGCTCGACCAACGGAGAGTTTCGACGAACTCAACCAGCGAGTCCCGGCGCACAACTGAATAACCACACCACCGTCCACCGCGCGAAGTCATGGGAATCGTCGGTCCTCGGTAGTGGCTCTCGGGTCGCCGACCATCTGAAGGCAAGCCCCGCGGGCCTCGATCGAAGACCGGGTTCGTCAGCCGTATCGGACGTGTCGCCGCAGCGGTGGAGCAACCCGAAAGGAGGTCCCGTGGAGGGACCCGATCTGCAGTACACCGAGGCCGTCATCGACAACGGCCCGCACGGCAAGCACGTCGTCCGGTTCGAGTCGGGCCTGCTGGCCCGGCAGGCCAGCGGCAGCGCCTGCGTCTACCTGGACGGCGACACCATGCTGCTGTCCGCCACCACCGCGTCCAAGAACCCGCGCGACGGCATCGACTTCTTCCCGCTCACCGTCGACGTCGAAGAGCGGATGTACGCCGCGGGCCGCATCCCCGGCTCGTTCTTCCGCCGCGAGGGACGTCCCGGCGAGGCCGCCATCCTGGCCTGCCGGCTCACCGACCGTCCGCTGCGGCCCTGCTTCGTGAAGGGCCTGCGCAACGAGGTCCAGGTCGTCATCACGGTGATGGCGCTGAACCCCGAGGTGCTCTACGACGTGCTGGCGATCAACGCCGGCTCGGCGTCCACCACGCTCGCCGGCCTGCCGTTCACCGGCCCGGTCGGCGGCATCCGGGTCGCCCTGATCGGCGACACCTGGGTCGGCTTCCCCACCAACAGCCAGCTCGAGGACGCCACCTTCGACATGGTGGTGGCCGGCCGGGTGCTGCCCGACGGCGACGTCGCGATCATGATGGTCGAGGCGGAGTCCACCGAGCAGACCTGGGATCTGGTCCGCTCCGGCCGTCCGGCGCCCACCGAAGAGGTCGTCGCCGCCGGTCTGGAGGCCGCCAAGCCGTTCATCAAGGCGCTCTGCGACGCGCAGGTCGAGCTGGCCGCCAAATTCCCCAAGAGCGTCGGCGACTTCCCGGTCTTCCTCGACTACCAGGGCGACGTGTACGAGGCCGTGGCCGCCGCGGCGTCCGAGCGGCTCGGCCAGGTGATGAGCATCTCCGGCAAGCACGAGCGGGAGACCTCCACGGAGGCTTTGCTGGCCGATCTGCACACCGAACTCGACGGCACCTTCGAGGGCCGCGAGAAGGAGATCACCGGTGCCTACCGGGCGCTCACCAAGAAGGTCGTCCGCACCAAGACGCTGACCGACGGCATCCGGATCGACGGCCGCGGGCCGCGCGACATCCGGACGCTGAGCGCCGAGGTCGGCGTGCTGCCGCGGGTGCACGGTTCGGCGCTGTTCATGCGCGGCGAGACCCAGATCCTGGGCGTGACCACGCTGAACATGCTCGACATGGAGCAGAAGATCGACTCGCTGGCGCCGGAGAACACCAAGCGCTACATGCACAACTACAACTTCCCGCCGTACTCCACCGGTGAGACCGGCCGGGTCGGTTCGCCGAAGCGGCGCGAGATCGGCCACGGCGCGCTCGCCGAGCGGGCCCTGGTGCCGGTGCTGCCCAAGCGCGAGGAGTTCCCCTACGCGATCCGTCAGGTGTCCGAGGCGCTCGGCTCCAACGGTTCGACCTCGATGGGCTCGGTGTGTGCGTCCACCCTGGCGCTGCTGAACGCCGGCGTGCCGCTGAAGGCGCCGGTCGCGGGCATCGCGATGGGCCTGATGAGCGACGAGATCGACGGCCAGATGCGCTACCTGGCGCTGACCGACATCCTGGGCGCCGAGGACGCGCTGGGCGACATGGACTTCAAGGTCGCCGGCACCCGTGACTTCGTCACCGCCCTGCAGCTGGACACCAAGCTCGACGGCATCCCGTCCGACGTGCTCGCCGGTGCCCTGCAGCAGGCCCGCGAGGCCCGGCACACCCTGCTGGACGTGATGGGCGAGGCGATCGACACCCCGGACGAGATGTCGCCGTTCGCGCCGCGGATCATCACCATCAAGATCCCGGTCGACAAGATCGGCGAGGTGATCGGCCCCAAGGGCAAGATGATCAACCAGATCCAGGACGACACCGGCGCCAACATCTCCATCGAGGACGACGGCACCATCTACATCGGTGCCGACAACGGCGAGGCGGCGGACGCGGCCCGGTCGATGATCAACGCGATCGCCAACCCGACCATGCCGGAGCGCGGCGAGCGCTACCTGGGCACCGTGGTGAAGGTGATGAACTTCGGCGCCTTCGTCTCGCTGCTGCCCGGCAAGGACGGCCTGCTGCACGTCACCAAGCTGCGCGCGCTGAACAACGGCCAGCGGGTGGAGAACGTCGAGGACGTGGTCAGCGTCGGCCAGAAGATCCAGGTCGAGATCTCCGACATCGACGACCGCGGCAAGCTGTCGCTGGTCCCGGTGATCGAGGAGAAGGCCTCCGCCGAGGCCTGATCCGCCTTCCGGCCCGATCCATCGTCCGGCGCCGCATCGCTCTTCTCGAGCGGTGCGGCGCCGGCGCGTCTGCGGGTGTTGCCGGCGCCGGGGTCAGCTCGGCAGTCCCAGAGCCTGCGCCACCGTGCGCAGATCCGGCATCGATCCGATCCGGCCGCCGGGTTCGCAGGGGGTCCCGTTGCCGGGGTCGCTGAACAGGCTGCGGATGTCGCCCGGCGTGAGCACCTGGCCGGTGGCGGCGTGGTAGATGCTCTGGATCGACGCCGCCGCCCCCGCGATCACGGCGCTGGCGGCACTGGTCCCGTTGAAGTTGCGGTACGCCGTCGTCGGATCCGCACAGGCGTTCCGGCACCCGCCGGTGTGGACGCCGTCCGCCCACGCGTAGCAGTCCACCCTGCTGCCGAAGTTGGAGCCGTCCCAGCGTCGGTGCTCACCCGCGGGGGTCGTCTCGGGGACTCCGCCGCCCACCATCAGGGCATCCGAGGTGAATCCGCTCTCCGGACCCAGGTCGGCGCGGCCGCCCCGGGTGCCGAGGGTGTCCAGGTCCACGCCGCCGTTGCCGGCCGCCTCGACGACGATGATGCCGTCCGCGGTCAGGCCGCTGAGCGCGATCTGGACGGCGACGTCCCGTTCCACCGGGCGTTGGCCCCCGGCGTAGGACGCGGCCTCCAGGCTGGTCACCTCGAGCAGGACGATGTCCCCGGTGTCCGCGGCGGCACGCGCGGCCAGGATGGCGTCGCCCAGGTGTGCCGGCGCGTAAGGGTTGGACAAGGTCGGAATGACGTTGGACGGTGCCTCTCCCTTGTAGTGCGAGGCGGCGAGCACCGCAGCCTCCCGGCAGATCCCCTCCACGCCGCCGGCGGGCAGCGGCTGTCCGGCGACGATGCCGAGCACCGCCGTCCCGTGATTGCCCCGCTTGCCGTTGACGCCGTCCTGGTTGAGGCCGCTGATGATCGGCACGTTCAGGTGGGAGATGGCCTCGTGCTCGAGCACCCACCCGCACTCGACGTCGATCAGCCGGGTGCGGCCCACCTGACTGCCCCGATCCCATCGCCCGCTGCCCCCGTCGCGGGTCCATGCCCAGCGGGCGTTGATGCCGTAGGGCGCTGGGTCGAGTTGGTCCCAGCGCCGGGCCGAGGCCCGGCCGGGGGAGCGAACGGTGCGAGCTTCGGCGATCTCCTCGCGTTCCATCAGGCCGGTGGCGGCCTCGACGACCGGGGGCTCGGTGTAGGCCAGCTGCACCTCGGGGAGCTGGTTCAGCATGCCGACGAGCTCGTCGGGGTCGAAGCGTCGTGAACTGACGTCGATCCGCCAGAACTGGACCAGGCTCGGCACCTCGCGGGCCCCGCGCCGGCGTCGATCGGTCTCCTGGCGGCGCAATTCCGCGACGTCGACCGCGGTGATCAGGCGGGTGCCGGTCAGCTCCAGCCTGGTCAGCACGCTGTCCAGCCCCTGCAAGCCGAGTTCCTGGGCCGCGGCGGCGAGGTCCGAGAAGGCGTCGGCGTTCACCTCCGGGGACAGCTGCACGACGACGTGGTTCGGCACCGGCACCTCATCCCAGGCGCGGTGCGCGCGCGGGTCGTCGGCGGTGCGGGTCGGGTGTTCGGACATCGGCCCTCCTGACTCAGAGTTCGACTCGGTTGTCACCGGATAGGACGGCCGGGGCGACACCGGTGATACGCCCGCGGGCTGGTCCGGTGTCGAACCGGACGAGTCAGGCCGCCGGAAGTGCCACCCGCAGCCGGTTCAAGGCGCGCTGCCGGGTCGGCCCGATGCTGCCCAGCGCTATGCCCAGACGAGCGGCCAGCTGTTCGTAGGAGAGGTCCTGCAGCAGGGCGGCGACGACCTCACGCTGGCGCGGGCTCAGCTGGGCGATCGCGTCGTGCAGATTCCGCAGCCGCTCGCTCCGCAGGATCTCCCGTTCGACGCTGCTGCCGCCGGCACGGTCCGGCGGGGCCGGCACGTCGTCGACGCTGATCTCGCGGCACTCCTGCTGCAGCAGGGCCATTCCGGCCCGGTGGGCGGTGGTCGACAGCCACCCCGGCAGGCAGGCCGCGTCCCGGATCTTGGTGGCGTTCTCCAACAGGGCCAGCCAGACCCGCTGTTCCAGGTCCTGGCGCTGCCACGGCCGAAGACGCAGTTGGGCTGCCCGGGCATAGATGCACGGCCGGTAGCTGCGGACGACCCGATCCCAGATCTCCGCGTCCCGATCGGCAAGTCGCTGGAGGAGATCGGCCGGCCAACGACGGCTCTCCTCGATTTCGCCGGTGGCGATGGCTGAAGTGGTCATAGGTCGAGCTTCCGGCGTTCTCGGTCGCCGGGCAGGGACCTCCGCCCGCCACGATCGGGAGGAACGCCCGGACCGGGCGGCCCGCGTCCGGCTCAGGGTTGCTCAGAGGTGCAGCCCGGCGTCACGCGCCATCAGCGCGATCTGCACCCGGTCGGCGATGCCGAGCTTCGCGAGGATCCCGGCCATCTGGTTGCGGACGGTCTTCTCGGTGACGCCGAGGGCGTCGGCGATCTGTGCTCCGGAACGCCCGGAGGCGAGCAGCCCGACGTGTTGGAGCTCCCGCGGCGACAGCAGGTCGAAAGGGGACGGGACGGTGCGCCGCAGCCCGGCCAGCGCGGAGGTCGCCACCTGCGGCCCCAGCACCATCCCGCCGTCGCGGACCGTTCGCAACGCCGGCAGCAGGGCGTCGGGTGCCGACTCCTTGAGCAGGTAGCCGGAGGCGCCCGCCTCCAGGCTGGCGTGCACGGTGGCGTCGTCCTGGGTCATGGTGAGCACCACGACGGCGCATTCCGGCACCGCCCGCCGAATCCCGCGGATCAGGCTCACCCCGTCCCCATCGGGCAGCCCGAGATCGACGACCGCCGTGCCGGGCCGCTCCAGCACGGTGAGTCGCAGCGCCTCGGCGATGGTTCCGGCCTCGATCAGCCGGCCGATCCAGTCCTCACCGCTCAGCAACGCGGCAAGACCCCGCCGCACCACCGGATGATCGTCGGCCAGCAGCACGGTCTCCGCCCCCGGGAGCCTCCGCATGAACCGATTGTAGGAATCGGACGTATCAATGTCAGGGGCGCATCCGCTCCTCTCGCCGAGCCGTAACGTGCGGCCGAAGCGGAGCGTTAGGAGTGGCGGATGTCGGAGATGTCCCAGGGAACGGCGTCGGAACCTGGCGATCAGACGGTGTGGGAGGTGCCCCGACGCTGCCTGGTCGTCGATGCGACACCCTCGTTGCAGGGCTGGGTCGACGATTTCTACACGATCATGGCTGCCGCCGAGAAGCCCGGTGGCAAGCCGGAGCTTCCGGACGGCATCGTCGTCGTCACGGTGGCCGCACTGTGGCGAGCGGTCGAGGCCGCCTTCGGCGAGGACGGCGAGCCGTGGTCGATCGTGGAGAACGGTTGGCCGACCCTGCCCGACCCGCACGAGGTGGGTCCGGGTGACTTCTGGTCGGAACTGCGGAGGCTGATCTGCCGCTTGCGCGGGGGTTGCTGAGAGCATTGTGCGATGCGCCGCCACCTCGGAGCGCCCACCGTCGCGTGGACCATCGCGGCGGCCGGCCTGATCGTCGCCCTCGGCAGCCTGCTGGTCGAGCCGGTTGCCGCCGGGACGGTCAACTTCCACCACGTGATCGTGGCGGTGATCGCGCTGCCGCTCGGGGCGCGGGTGGCGAGCCATGCTCCCCGCAACCACTTCGGGTGGTGGCTGCTGGCCGCCGGCGCCCTGGCGGCCCTGGCGGCCGGATTCGGGTTGGCCAGGAGCGGCGTCGGCGGCTGGGTCGGCAACTGGGTGTGGTTCCCGGGCTACGCGATCCTGGCCCTGAGCGGGGTGCTGTTCCCGGACGGACGGCTGCCGTCGAGGCGGTGGCGGGTACCGCTGGCGGTGATCGGTGCCGGGCTGCTGATCGGCCTGGTCGGGATCGCCGTCTTCCAGGCCCGCTACCTGCCGACCGGCGCTGCCGTACCGATGACCTGGGACGTGGTGGCCAGCTGGATCGGTCTGGCCGCGCTGCTGCTGGCGGCCGTGCTGGCGCCGGTCGCGATCGGGCTGAAGGTTCGCCGGGCCGGGCCGGGCGAACGGGGCGCCCTGCTGTGGGGGGTGGCCTCGGCCGCCCTGGTGGTGGTGGCCTTGGCCCTGGAGGCGGGCGGGGTGTCGCTGGCCGGCGTCCTCGCGATCCTGGCGTTCCCGCTGGCCACGGTCGTCGCCATCGTCCGCTACGGCCTGTACGACATCGACACCGTGGTGCACCGCGCCATGCTCTACGGCACGCTGGCCTTGGCGGTGATGGGCATCTACGCGGCATTGACCGCGGTGGTGGCGGACGTGGCGGGCGCCCAGCTCGCGCCGATCGCGGCCGCCCTGGCGGCGGTGGCCGTGCTGCCGGTGCGGGACAGCCTGCAACGGGCGATCGACCGGCGGCTCTACGGCGACAGCGGCCGGCCCTACGAGCTGCTCACCTCGCTGGCGCGGGGCGTCGGAATGGCCCTGACTCCCGGCGAGATGCTGACCGCGGTGGTCGACCGGGTCGCCGAAGGACTCCGGGTGCCCTACGTGGCGGTGCTGCTGGATCCGTCCGAGCGTCCGGAGCGCTCCAGCGGCACCCAGCGGCCGTGGCCGGTGACCACGCTGGACCTGGTCCACCGGGGCGCCACCATCGGTCAGCTGGTGGTTCAACAGCGTGCCCCCGATGAGCCCTGGCTGCCCCGCGAGCGCCGGCTGCTGCACGCGCTCGCCCTGCAGGTGGCGGCCCCGGCGGCCGCCGTCCGGCTGATCCGCGACCTGCAGCAGGCCCGGGAAAGGCTGGTCACCGCCCGCGAGGAGGAACGTCGCCGGCTGCGCAAGGACCTCCACGACGGGGTGGGGCCGGCGCTGAGCGGTGCCCGGATGCAGCTCCGGGCAGCGCTGGCCGCGCTCGGCCGGACACCGGAGGAGTCCGCCGTCCGCGCCATCGAGGACGATCTGAGCCTGGCCTCCACCGAACTGCGCCGGGCCATCGAGGGACTGCGGCCGCCGGCGCTGGACCGCGGCCTTCCCGCGGCGCTCGCCGGGGTGGTCGACCGGCACGCCCAGGGCGGGCCGCCGATCGACCTGGTGCTCCCGGACCGGCTGGAGGGGGTGCTGGCCGCGGTCGAGGTGGCGCTGTACCGCGTCCTCGACGAGGCGCTCTCCAACTGCGTCCGGCACGCCGGGGCGTCCCGGGTGACGGCTCAGATCCGGCGCCAGGACGACAGCCTGCTGCTCACCGTCACCGACGACGGACGCGGCTACTCCGGACCCCGTCCGGGCGGATTCGGCACCGAATCGATGCGGCAGCGCTGCGAGGAACTCGGCGGCTCGTTCGCCATCGAGGCCGCGGCACCGCACGGAACGGTGGTGACCGCCCGCTTCGGCTGCGGGCAACCCGGCTAGCGGCCGTTCGGGTACGCGAGACGGTTTGGTATCGGGGGCGGATCTGCCGGTATTGTTGGCGCCACTCGGGGGAGGCCTGTTTCGCGACCCCCGAGGAGACTCAGCCGTGTATGACCAGCGGTCCCATCCGCTCAATGCTTCGCACGTCGCATTAGACGATGCACCCCCACCCGCCGCTTCCGATCATTCCCCCCGCACCCTGCGCCGTTCGTCCTTCCGGGCGGACGTGGCCCGCTTCGCCACCGCACCCAATGCCCGCCTGGCCGGCTGGGCTCCGGGTCTGCGGCTGCTCGGCACCGAAACCAACCGGTCCCGCCTCTCGGCCCATCTGGGCGTGCTGCTCTCGATCACCGCGATCGTCGTCTACGGCACCTGGCGGATCCTGTTCACCATGCCGCTGGGCGGCTGGAACCTGGTCGCCGCCTGGGCGCTGGTCGCCTTCGAGGTGCTGCCCGTGGTCGGCCTGGTGGTCCGGGCCCGCAACCTGTGGAACCTGGACTGCTCCGGCCCGGAGCCGGTGACCACCGTCGAGCCCGGGCTGCGGGCCGCGGTGTTCATCCCGACCTACAACGAGCCGGTCGAGGTGATCGCGCCGACCATCGCCGCCGCCGTCGCGCTGGAGCCGGCCCATCAGACCTGGGTGCTGGACGACGGCGACCGGCCGTGGGTGCGCGAACTGTGCGAGAGCTACGGCGCCCGCTACGTGCGCCGCGACCAGCACACCCACGCCAAGGCCGGCAACATGAACCACGCCCTGGAGCTGATGGCCGTCGAGGTCGCCGCCGGGGCCGAGCCGATCGACGTGATCGGCGTCCTGGACTGCGATCACGTGCCGCTGCCGCACTTCCTGACCGCGACCCTGGGCTGGTTCCGCGATCCCGAGGTGGCCCTGGTGCAGGCGCCGCAGACCTACTACAACTCCGGCGCCTTCGACGACGACGGCGACACCGGCGAGCAGGGCGTCTTCTTCCACGTCCAGCTGCCCGCCCGCGACCACGCCGGCGAGGGCTCGTCCTGGTGCGGCTCCACCTCGCTGATCCGGGTGAGCGCGCTGCAGGACATCGGTGGCATCGCCACCGACACCATCGTGGAGGACCTGCACACCACGATGCTGCTGGTCCGGGCCGGTTGGAAGACCGCCTATCACCATCAGGTGCTCGCCCTCGGCCTGGCCCCGGCCACCCCCGAGCAGTACCTGCTGCAGCGCCGCCGCTGGGGCCTGGGCTGCATGCAGGTGCTGGTCCGTGAGCGGCTCTGGGCCGCGAAGCGCTGGCTGTCCTGGCGGGGCTACTACGAATACCTGGACGCCACGGTGTGGTGGCTGGAAGGCGTCGCCACCGTCGCCGGGTTCCTGATCCCGGTCATCGTGCTGCTCAGCGGGGCGCACGTCTCGACCGCCGACCCGTGGGTGTTCATGGCCGTCTTCACCGTGCTGTTCGTGATCCGGCTCTGGGGCGCCCGGCGGCTGTACCGGCTGCACCTGCACTGGGGCAGCGCCTTCGCCCTGCGCATCCTGCGGATCCCGGTCGGCCTGGCCTGCCTGTGGTGGCTGCTCACCCGGCGCACCCTGGAGTTCGCGGTGACCCCGAAGGCCGGCTCGGACGAGCGGCGCCGCGGCCACGTCCCGCAGATCCTGTGGTGGCTGCTGGGCCTGATCGTCGCCGTCGTGCTGTACGCCGGGCTGGGCGTTGCCGGAGTGGTCCCGTGGCAGACCTCGCCGTCGTCCACGGTGACCGCCGGCGCCTGGGTGGTGCTGGCCGGCGTGGTGCTGCTGATGGGCATCCGCCGCATCCAGTCGGCGCAGTTCGCCACCTCGCGGCGCAACGCCTACCGCGTCGAGGTGCATGCGCCGATCAGTATCAACGGGGCCGAGGGCCAGCTGCTCGACGTCTCGATGGGCGGCGTCGCGCTGTCGGTGCCGGCCGGCGTGCTGCCGCCGGCGTCCGAGATCGAGCTGGTGCTGCCCGGGCAGACCGAGCCGATCCTGCTGGAGACGGTCCGGGTGCGCAGCGAGGGAGCGACGGAGATCGCCTCCTTCCGGGTCCGCTTCGGCGACTGGGAGGCCTACCGGGCGATCGGGCTGTGGCTGTTCCACACCCCGTCCGGGGTGATCCAGGGCCTGCCGGACGCGGTGCCGGTGGTGGCGCTGCGCAACGGGCCCCGGTCCACCCGGGTGCAGACCCTGGTCGCCCAGTACGGGGTGTCCGCCGGCAGTCCGGTGCTGGATGGCTGAGCCCACCGGCGAGTCGGCGCCACCACGTCCGACGGGGGACCGCTCCCGCGCGTGGTGGCTGCTGCTCGCGGTGGGGGCGGTCTGGATCGTGGTCAGCCGGCTGCTGCCGGACGGGCTGCCGCGTTCGCTGTCGTTCCAGCTGCTCGGGCCGATCTGCGCGGCGGGGATCGTCGTCGGCATCCGGATGAACCGTCCGGCGCATCCGCTGCCCTGGTACCTGATGGCGGCCGGCCAGTTGATCTGGGCGGTCGGCGACACGGTCGGCGCGATCGACAGCGAACTGCTCGGCAACCACACCTTCCCGGCACCCTCCGACGCGATCTACCTGGCCGGCTACCCGGTGATCGGGTTCGGGCTGCTGCTGCTGAACCGGGAACGCTCCCGGCGCGGCATCGCCGGCCTGCTGGACAGCGCGATCCTGGTGGTGGCCCTCGGGCTGCTCACCTGGGTGTCGATCGCGCAGCCCACGCTGGCCACCCTGGACGTCTCCACCGCCGGCGCGGTGATCAGCCTCGCCTACCCGGCCGCGGACGTGGTCCTCGCCGCGATCGTGATCCGGCTGGTGCCGACGACGTGGGGCCGGACGCCGTCGTTCCGGCTGCTGCTGGCCGCGCTGGGCACGCTGCTGCTCGCCGACCTGCTGGCCTCGGCCCTGGAACAACTCACCTGGGCCTCCAGCGACCAGCTCGGGTTCGGCTGGATGGCCTCCTACCTGCTCTGGGCCGCCGCCGCGCTGCACCCGACGATGGCTCCGGTGACGCAGTCCGCCCCGGACGCCGAACGCTCCTTCAGCCGCGGCGGCCTGGTCGCCCTGGCCATGGCGCTGGCGATGCCGGGCGCGCTGCTGACGGTTCGGGAACTGACCGGGCAGGGCGTCGACGTCTGGCCCATGGTGATCGGCTGGGCGCTGACCTGTGGCCTGGTGATGGCCCGGATCGGGGTCGCGGTGCGGGCCTTGGAGCAGACCCAGGCCGAGCGGGAACGGGCCCTGCTGGCGCTCGCCCACCAGGCCACCCACGACCCGCTCACCGGGCTGCCCAACCGGGCCCAGGCGATCGAGGTGATCCGGGCCGCGCTGAACCGGGCCCGGCGCACCGGGGACGTGATCGGGCTGCTGTTCATCGACCTGGACGGCTTCAAGCAGGTCAACGACACCCTCGGCCATGCCGCCGGCGACGAGGTGCTGACCGTGGCCAGCGGACGGATGCAGCAGGGCGTCCGGGCCGGTGACGTGGTGGCCCGGTTGGCCGGCGACGAGTTCGTGGTGCTGCTGGAGCCGGTGGACGACGAGTTGAGCGCCGTCCGGGTGGCCGAGCGGCTGGTCGCCGACCTCGGCGAGCCGATCAAGCTGAGCACCGGACGCGAGGCCCGGATCGGCGCCAGCATCGGCGTGGCGATCAACAGCGACGTGACCCTCGACCCGGACCGGCTGCTGCAGGAAGCCGACCATGCGGTGTTCCGGGCCAAGGCCGGCGGACGCGGCCGGGTCGAGGTGTTCGAGCCGTCGCTGCGTGCCGAGCTGGACCACCGCGCCACGGTGGAGGCGGCGATCGTCAGCGCGCTGCGCAACGGCACGCCCGCGGTGCGGCTCAGCCCGATCGTCGACCTGCGCACCGGCCGTCCGACCGGGGCCCAGGTCGAGGTCGCCGTCCCCGGACCCGACGGCGAGCACTGGACGCGGCGCGAGCTGCTGCCGCTCACCCAGGGCACCGACAAGCTGTGCGACCTGGACAGCTGGGTGCTGCGCACCGGCGTGCTGGACCAGCCCGGCGACGGCTGGCTGCTGGTCCCGGTCACCGGACGCCACCTCGCCCAGGGCACCATCCTCGCCGACGTGACCTCCGCGCTGGAGGCCGGTCTGCCGGCCCGGCGGCTGATGCTGCTGGTGCCGTCCGACGAGGTCGGCGGGGCTCGGGTGCTGGACACCTTGGAGCAGCTGCGCCGGCTCGGCGTCCGGATCTGCGCCGACAGCTTCGGCGCCGACGACAGCGGCACCGACCGCTGGGCCCGGGTGCCCTTCGACTACGTCCGGCTGGACCGCCGGCTGCTCGGCATCACCGACGGCACCCTGCTGCTGCGGCTGACCGTGGAGACCGCCAACGCCTTCGGCTACGGGGTGATCGCGCCCGGGATCGGCACCGAGGCCGAGGCCGAGGTGTTCGCCGCCGCCGGCTGCGAGCTCGGTCTCGGCCCGCTGTACGCCGACCTCGCGGTCACCCGCGCGGCGCGCTGAGCCAGCCCGGCAGCTCCGCCGCCGGGATCGGCCGCGACCAGTGGAAGCCCTGTCCCAGATCGCAGCCCAGCCGGCGTCCGACGTCGGCCTGCTCCGCCGTCTCGATGCCTTCCAGGGTGACCTTCAGGCCCATCTCGTGGGCGGCCGCGGTCAGCCCGCCGATCAGCGGGGCGGCGCGCGGACGGTGCAGCTGGGCGGTGAAGCTGCGGTCGAATTTGATCCCGTCCACCGGCAGCCGGATCAGGTCCCGCAGGTCGTAGTAGCCGGAGCCGAAGTCGTCCAGCCAGACCGCGATCCCGGCCTGGCGCAGCGCGTCCAGCTGGGGGGCGCCGGTGTCGGCGGCGACCGGGCGGGCGGTCTCGGTGAGCTCGACGCAGACCGTGCCCGGGGTCACCTCCGCGGCGCCGATCGCCGCGATCAGGTCGCCGACGCCGGAGGCCGAATCGAGGTGCCGTCCGGACATGTTCACGCTGAGATGGAAGCCGGGGCGGAGCCGTTGCCAGCGGGCCAGGTCGGTCAGCGCCTGCCGGATGATCGCCAGGTCGAGTTCGATCACCAGGTCGCTGTCCTCGGCCAGCGGCACGAACTCCGCCGGCGGGATCAGTCCCGCGGGGGAGTGCCAGCGGGCCAGCGCCTCGACGCCGATGATGGCGCCGCCGGCGAGGTCGATGAACGGCTGGTACCAGGGGACGAGCTCTCCGGCATGGATCGCTTCGCGCAATGCAACGGCATCGACGGCCTCGACGCTCACCGCCGGACGGCTGTTCTGTGCGCGTCCGGACGTTGCTGATTGCGCCGGTTCGTGGGGGTGAGTTCCGACATGGTCCGAAGGCTACAAGAAGCGCGGAGGCCGCAACGGGCAAAGCCGCAGGTGAACAGCATTCGGCCGGTGGGAGAACAGCGGGTGACGTCCACTAAGGTCGTTCCCCGTGGCCAGCGACATCACCGTCTTCTCCGGCTCCGCCCATCGCGAGTTCGCGCAGGAGGTCTGCGACTTGCTGGGCATGGAGCTGTCGCCCTCGGTAACCACCCGGTTCAGCAACGACTGCCTCCAGGTGCATCTGGACGGCAACTGCCGCAAGCGGGACGTGTTCATCGTCCAGCCGCTGGTGCCGCCGGTGCAGGAGAACCTGGTCGAGTTGTTGCTGATGCTGGACGCCGCCCGCGGCGCGTCCGCCGGCCACCTGACCGTGGTGATGCCGCACTACGCCTACGCGCGCAGCGACAAGAAGGACGCCCCGCGGATCTCGATCGGGGCCCGGCTGGTCGCCGACCTGCTGCACAAGGCGGGCGCGCAGCGGGTGGTCACCATGGCGCTGCACTCGCCGCAGGTGCACGGCATGTTCGAGATGCCGGTCGACCACCTGAGCGCCCACCACGTGCTGGCCGAGCACTTCCGGCAGCGTGACCTGAGCAACGCCGTGGTGGTGTCGCCCGACTTCGGCAACGTCAAGGAAGCCAACCAGTTCGCCCGGCTGCTCAACCTGCCGGTCGCGGCCGGTGCCAAGCGCCGGCTCACCGACGACCGGGTGGTGATCGACAGCATCGTCGGCGACGTCAAGGGCAAGGACGTGATCGTCCTCGACGACGAGATCGCCACCGCCGGCTCGCTGGTCGAGCTCTTCGACAAGCTGCGCGAGGTGGGCGTCAACTCGATCAGCGCCGCCTGCGTGCACGGGCTGTTCACCGGCCCTGCGGTGGCCCGGCTGAACGCCCAGCCGGACCTGAAGGAGATCGTCTGCACCAACACCGTCCCGCCCCGGATCGCCGGCGAGCTGGACCGGCTGACCGTGCTGTCGGTCGCCCCGCTGTTCGCCGAGGCCGTCCGCCGGATCCACAGCGGCGAGTCGATCTCGTCGCTGTTCGACGCCTGAGGCAACGCGGCCACCGCTGGTCGAGCTTGTCGAGACCCCCTCGGTCAGTCAGCCAGCTGGGCGAGCAATGCGTCCAGGCCGGGTGCGCTGCCGGTGTTGTCCACGCTGACGTGGCGGGCACCCAGCCAGTCGCAGCGGACGTCGCCCGCCGTCGCCCAGAACTCGGCCCAGTGGGCGAGCTTCCAGGTGTCCCGGGCGAGGCTGCGGGCCTGGACGCGACGCCGGATCGCCTCGCCGTCGACTCGCACGTGCACCACCACCGGCTCGATGTCGGACGTCCAGCCGTACCGTTCCGCGGCGTCCAGCACGAACCGCTCGCGGGGCAGGTAGCGGCCGAACGGGGCGTCCAGCACCACCGGCAGACCCAGCATCAGGTTGTCGGTGGCGACCCGCAGAATGGCGTCGTATTCCAGATCCATCACGTGTGCCTGGTAATAGGCGTTGTTGTCGCGTTCCTGCGGATCGGTGCCGGCCAAGCTCAGCAGTGCTTCGGTGAAGCCTGTGCAGGTGGTGTCCTTGTCGATGTAGGCGGCCCGCAGCCGCTGGGCAAGTTGCTTGCTGGTGGTCGACTTGCCGCTGCCGGCCGGGCCGACGACGAACAGCAGTTGGGGCATGGGTCCTCCTCGTTGAAGACGTGACGAGGCGCGCGGCCTCGAAGAAGTGGGCCGAGTGTGGGTGTCCCGCGGCGTCCGAGCGCCGCGGGACACACCTCTCAAGCGAGTTGCTTGCGATCCTTGACGAAGACGCCGTAGGCGATGGCGCCGACCAGCAGCAGCACGCCGCCGGTCACGAACACCAGCGTGTAGGAGCCGTCGTTGGCCGCCAGGATCGCCCCGGTGACAATCGGCGCTACGGCGGCACCGATGAAGCCGCCGAAGTTCTGGATTGCGCCCAGTGACGCCACCTGATTGCTCGGGGCGACATCGGCGGCCAGCGTCCACAGGCAGCCGATCGGCACCTGTGCGGCGAAGTAGCCGACGCACAGCAGCGCGATCACGGCGGGCACGTTGGTGACGAAGGCCGCCGGCAACACCGCGGCCGCGGCGAGCACGGCTCCACCCACGATCGGGATCTTGCGGGCCAGCACAGTGTTCACGCCGTGTTTGACCAGGCGGTTGCTGAGCCAGCCGCCGAACAGCACGCCGGCGATGCCGAACATGAACGGCAGCATGGCGACCCAGCCCATCTGGCTCAGCGAGAATCCCAGCGAGGTCTGCAGGTAACTCGGCAGCCAGGTCAGGTAGACCCACACGGTGTAGAAGATGCCGAAGGCGCCGATGATCATGAACCAGGTGTTGGAACGCTTGAACAGCTCACCCCAGCCGACCTGCTCCTCCTTCTCGCCGGACGCCGTCGTGTCGGGGGTGTGGCCGTGGATGGCCAGGAACTCCTGGGTGCTCGGATCGCGGTACAGGCGCAACCAGAAGACGACGACCACCAGGCCGAGAACGCCGATCACGATGAACATGCCACGCCAGCCGATGGCCAGCAGCAGGGCGACCAGCAACGGCGGTGCGATCGCGTTGGCGATCTGGGAACCGGTGTTCACCACCGCGACCGGCAGGGCACGGTCCTTCGCGGCAAACCAGTTCTGGTTGACCTTCAGGCCGGCGGTGAAGAACGGCGACTCGGCGATTCCGAGCGCGACCCGCAGGGCATACATCGTGCCGAAGCTGTTGGCGATGGCCATCAGCATGCCGACCACAGACCAGCCGGTGGCCGCCCAGGCGAACATCCGCTTCGGTCCGAACCGGTCGACCAGGTAGCCGGCCGGAAGGTTGGCGATGGCGTAGGGCCAGGAGAACGCCGACAGCAGCAAGCCCATCGCCACGGTGTCGAGGCCGAACTCCTTGGCGATGGTGGTGTTACCGATGCTCAGGGTCGAGCGATCGAGGTAGTTGACGACGCCGCCGATGACCAGCAGCGTGACGAACCCCCAACGCAGCCGATTGAGGGCCTTGTCCGGCGACGTATCGGCGCCCGCGGTTTCATGGTGAGGCATGGATGACACTCCTTTGTGGTTCCGGATCGGTTGGGGCTCAGCGGGCGTCGGCGACGGCGGCCAGGAAGCGCTTCGCGGCGTCGGTGACGCGCGCATAGTCGCCGTCGACGCGCGCGGCTTTGGTGATGCTGCTGCCCACGCCCACCGCGACCACGCCGGCCGCGAACCAGTCGCCGACGTTCTCGGCGGTGGCGCCGCCCGCCGGCAGGATGGGTGCCTGGGGGAGCGGCTCGAGCACGTTCCGGACGTAGGTGGGGCCGGCGATGCTGGTCGGGAAGAGCTTCACGATGTCGGCACCGGCGGTCATCGAGTCGACGATCTCGGTCGGGGTGAACGCGCCGCTGATGGAGACCAGCCCGTAGCGGTTCGCGACCTTGATCATCTCGGGCTCGAGGTTGGGGCTGACCAGGATCCTCGCTCCGGCTTGGGCGCAGGCGAAGGCCGACTGGGCGTCCAGCACGGTACCGGCGCCGACCGAGATCCCGTCGGCGGCGTACTCACGGCTGAGGGTGCGGATCACCTCGAGCGCGTTGGGCACCGACAGCGTGATCTCAAGAGCGCGGATGCCGCCTTCGACGGCGGCCCGGGCCACGGACAGTGCCTCATCGGCACTGGGCAGACGCACGATCAGAAGGGTGCCGGTCTGCACGACACCGTTCATTGTGTCCAGTTTGGTAAACATCGTGGTTCACACGATAGATCAAATATTCACACAACGTCACTAGTTCGGCCAGGACTCGTTCACGTTTTCCCACCGTCGCCTAGAGTCCGGGGTGACGAAAGGACGCCGGTGGCTCTTCCGCTGATCCCTGAGCAGCGCCAGCAGGAACTGCTGCGCATGCTGCGCGACTCCGGGGTGCTGAGCACCCGCGAGCTGACCGGAGCCCTCGGGGTCTCGCACATGACGATCCGCCGGGACATCGCCTCGCTGCAGGCGGCCGGCCGGGTCGAGGCCGTCGCCGGCGGCGTCCGGCTGCTTCCCGAGCATGTCGGCAAGGAGCCGCCCCGCCAGCGAGTGGCTCGCAGCGCGCTGGAGGTGCCCCGTAAACGTGGCATCGCCCGGACGGCCGCAACGCTGGTGGAGGACGGCATGGTGGTCTTCCTCGACGCCGGGACCACCTGTGAGGCGCTCGCCCTGGAACTGCTCCGGCACCGCCGGCTGACCATCGTCACCAATGACTTCCACACCGTCGCGACGCTCAGCGTTCAGCGTGGCCCGGAGGTGATCCACACCGGTGGCGTCGTCGACCCCGATTCGGCTTCGGCGAGCGGGTCGCTGGCCGCCGGCACCGTCCGGGGGCTGGGCATCGACCTGTACTTCATGAGCACCGGCACCTGGGATATCGCCCACGGCGTCACGACTCCCCAAGCTGACACCGTGGTGCTCAAGCAGGCCGGACTGGAGGTGGCCGCTCGCACCGTACTGCTGGCCGACAGCACCAAATTCGGTGACTTCGAACGGTTCCGGGTGGCCGAACTGGCCGACCTCGATGCCGTGATCACCGACGCCGGCCTTCCGGACGCCGACCGCGAGGCCGCGCGCGCCGCGTCCGTGACGCTGCGGATCGCCGACCTGCCCTGACCTGCCCTGACCTGACCGAGCGGGCTCGGCTTCGCCGCCGGGTGCGGGCCGCCTCCGGCTCAGTAGGGTTGGACTCGATCGGACGGGTGCTCGCGGGCCCGGTGAACAGGAGGACTGATGAAGGTAGCCGTTTTCGGAGCTCGGGGACGGATGGGTTCCGAGGTGATCCGGGCCGTCGAGGGGGCCGAGGGGCTGGAACTGGTCGCCGCGGTGGACGCCGGGGACGACCGGAGTGCCGTCGAAGCCGCCGAGGTGGTGGTCGACTTCACCCACCCGGACGCCGTGATGGACAACATCGCCTGGTGCACCGAGCGGGGCATCCACATCGTCGTCGGAACCACCGGATTCACCGCCGAGCGGCTGGAGCAGGCCCGTGCGTTGGCCGAGCAGGGCGGTGCCGGGGTGCTGGTGGCGTCCAATTTCTCCGTCGGCGCGGTGCTGATGATGCACGTCAGCGCGCTGGCGGCCCGGTTCTTCGAATCGGCCGAGGTGATCGAACTGCACCACCCGAACAAGGTCGACGCCCCCTCCGGCACGTCGGCGACGACGGCGGGCAAGATCGCCGCCGCCCGCGCCGAGGCCGGTCTCGGTCCGGTGCCGGACGCCACCGCGCAGTCGCTGCCCGGCGCCCGGGGCGCCGAGGTGGACGGCATCCACGTGCACAGCGTCCGGCTGCGCGGGCTGATCGCGCACCAGGAGGTGCTGTTCGGTGGTCCCGGCGAGACCCTGACCATCCGGCACGACTCGCTGGACCGGGTCTCTTTCATGCCCGGGGTGATCGCGGCGGTGCGGGCCATGCCCGGCCTGCCCGGGCTCACCGTCGGCATCGAGTCGATTCTCGGCCTGGGCTGAGATGAGGCGGCTCGGCAGGCTTCTGGCCGTCCTGGCCGTTCTTGCCGCGCTGCTGGTCGGGGCCGAGTTCGGGGTCCGAGCCCTGATCGGGTCGGAGGCGCCCAAGCTGCTCGCCGGCACCGATCTCGCCCTCGAACAGCCCACCGTGGAACTGGCCGGCGGTTCGGTGCTGCTCGCCGTCGCCCAGCGCCGCTTCGTGGACGTCTCGGGCACCGCCCGGGCGGCCCAGCTGCCGTTCGGCAAGCGCCGGGTTCCGGTGCGTTCGCTCAGCTACCGGGCGTCCGGGATCGCCTTGGTCAGCGCCGGCGAGGCGACTATCGGCACCCTGGCGGCGACCGGGACGATGAGCTGGAGCGGGCTCAGCGACATCGCCCGGCTGCCCGTCGGCTACGGCGGCGAGGGACGCCTGCTGGTCAGCTACACCGCGGACGTGCTGGGCCGGAAGGCGGTCAAGGTGGGCGTCTCCGGCGTCCCCAGCCTGGACGTCGCCAACCAGCGCGTCGAGCTCACCCAGGCCCAGGTCGAGGTGGCGGGGGTCCGGCTCGACAAGACCCGGTCGCAGCAGCTGATCGACCGGGTGGTGAAGCCGATCCGGCTGACCGCCGACGACCGGGTCCGGATCACCGCGATCTCGGTCGCCAAGGACGGCCTGGTGATCGATCTGACCGTCACCGACCTTCTGGTCGGCCGTTAGTCACGGTGCAAGAGATGGGGGCCGCAGATCGCCCGCCGGGTGCGCCGCAGCCGGGACATGATTGATCAGCGGTTCCTTTAGGGAAGCGGTTCCTTAGGGCCGCCGACGCCGCGATAGCCTCCTGTCAGTCGAGTCAGGAGAACAGATGTCCATCGCCGATTTCCCACGCCACCGGCTCACCTTCGGACCCAGCCCGGTGCATCCGCTGCGGCGGCTCAGCCAGCACCTCGGCGGCGCGCAGATCTGGGCCAAGCGCGAGGACGTCAACAGCGGCCTGGCCTTCGGCGGCAACAAGGTGCGCAAGCTGGAGTACATCGTCCCGGACGTGCTGGCCAGCGGCGCCGACACCCTGGTGTCGATCGGCGGCTACCAGTCCAACCACACCCGGCAGGTGGCCGCGGTGGCCGCCCACCTGGGGTTGAAGTGCCGGCTGGTCCAGGAGCACTGGGTGCCCTGGGACGACCCGATGAACGACAAGGTCGGCAACATCCTGCTGTCCCGGATGATGGGCGCCGACTCGCGGCTCGACCCGTCCGGCTTCGACATCGGCATCCGCGATTCGTGGAAGGACGCGCTGGCCGAGGTGGAGGCGTCCGGCGGCACGCCGTATCCGATCCCGGCCGGCGCCTCGGAGCATCCGCTGGGCGGTCTCGGCTTCGCCAACTGGGCGTTCGAGGTGGCCGAGCAGGAACGCGAACTCGGCGTGCTGTTCGACACCATCATCGTCTGCACCGTGACCGGCTCCACTCACGCCGGGATGATCGCCGGCTTCGCAGCCCTGGAAGACCTGACCGGCGTCCGGCGCCGGGTGATCGGCATCGACGCCTCCGCGACCCTGCAGCAGACCCGTGACCAGGTGGCGCGGATCGCCCGGCACACCGCCGACCTGATCGGGCTGGGTCGCGAGCTGCGCGACGACGAGATCACCGTGCTGGAGGGCTGGGCCGGCGAGCTGTACGGCATTCCGGTGGAATCCACCATGAACGCGATCGCCCTGGGCGCCCAGCTGGAGGCGATGATCACCGACCCGGTCTACGAGGGCAAGTCGCTGGCCGGTCTGATCGACCTGGTCGGCTCCGGTGAGATCGGGCGCGACTCGACCGTGCTCTACGCCCACCTCGGCGGGCAGCCGGCGATCAACGCCTACCACCGGCTCTGGTCCTGATCCGAGGACGTAACCTGCCGGTCATTGCCGCCGGGCAGAGCCCGGGCGGATAATCGCCGCAGCCGCACGGACGGAGGGGCGATGAAGTACGACTACGACCTGTTGGTGGTCGGCAGCGGCCCGGGCGGCCATCGGGCCGCGATCGCGGCGGCGAAGCTCGGGCACCGGGTGGCCATCGTCGACCGTCGGCAGATGCTCGGCGGGGTGTGCATCAACACCGGCACCATCCCGTCCAAGACGTTGCGCGAGGCCGTCCTGTACCTGACCGGCATGCACCAGCGCGAGATGTACGGGGCCTCGTACCGGGTGAAGGATGAGATCACCATCGCCGATCTGACCGCCCGCACCCAGCACGTGATCGGACGCGAAACCCAGGTGGTGCGCAACCAGCTGCTGCGCAACCACGTCTCGCTGTACAGCGGGGACGCCTCGTTCATCGACCCGCACACCATGAAGATCGAGGGTGTTGACCATCACCGGGTCAGTGCGCACCGCATCGTGCTGGCACCCGGCACCGAGCCGGCCCGGCCCAGCAACGTCGAATTCGACGACGTCAACGTGGTCGACTCCGACGGCATCCTCGACCTGCAGCATGTGCCGGGAACCATGGTGGTGGTCGGCGCCGGGGTGATCGGCATCGAGTACGCGTCCATGTTCGCCGCGCTCGGCACCCGGGTCACCGTGGTGGACTCGCGGCCCTCGATGCTCGACTTCTGCGACGCCGAGATCGTCGAATCGCTGCGGTTCCACCTGCGCGACCTGTCGGTCACCTTCCGGTTCGGCGAGACCGTCGAGCGGGTGGAGCGCAGCCCGCACGGCACCATCACCACGCTGAGCAGCGGCAAGCGGATCCCCGCCGAGACGGTGATGTACTCGGCCGGACGCCAGGGCGCCACCGCGGCGCTGGCGCTGGAGAACGCCGGGTTGGAGGCCGACCGGCGCGGCCGGATCAGCGTCGACGAGCACTTCCGCACCTCCCAGCCGCACATCTACGCCGTCGGCGATGTGATCGGCTTCCCGGCGCTGGCCGCGACGTCGATGGAGCAGGGCCGGCTGGCCGCGATGCACGCGATGGGGGAGAAGCCCGGCGCCATCACCCCGCTGCAGCCGATCGGCATCTACACCATTCCCGAAATCTCCTACGTCGGGAAGAGCGAGGACGAACTGACCGGCGAATCGGTGCCCTACGAGACCGGGTTGTCCCGTTACCGGGAGCTGGCCCGCGGTCAGATCGTCGGTGATTCCTACGGCATGCTGAAACTGCTGGTGCACAGCGTCGACCGCACCCTGCTCGGCGTCCACGTCTTCGGCACCGGCGCCACCGACCTGGTGCACATCGGCCAAGCCGTGATGGGCTGCGGCGGCACCGTGGACTACCTGGTCGACACCGTCTTCAACTATCCGACCTTGTCGGAGGCCTACAAGGTGGCCGCACTGGACGCCACCAACAAGCTCCGGGCGCTGAGCCGGTTCGAGGTCGCCTGACCCACTCGAACCAGTTTCTGGTGGTTATGGCGGCGGTCGCCGGGAGCGATTGCAGCTCGAACCGCTTTTTGGTTGATATGGCCAGATGTCTACACGAGTCATTTCAACAAGAATTCGGTTCGAGCTCGAACCCGGCGTCGTCACCGCGGTCATAACCACGAGAATTCGGTTCGAGGTCGATGTTTGCCCGCCAACTCGACCGCGGCCACAGACCTGGCGGCCGTCGATCAGGGTTCAGGCAGAGATGTCGGTGTGCAACCGGACCAGCTTGACCCGGGTGTCGTCGTCGGCGCCGATCTCCTGGTGGCCGCCGTCGGCGCCCCAGCCGGCTTCGATCAGGAAGCGGCGCAGTGCGTCGTCGGTGGAGCGCACCCACCAGGTGGCTCGCTGGAAGCCGTCCGCGCGCAGGGTGTCGACGCAGGCGTTCAGCAACCGCGAGCCGTGACCGGAGCGCTGGGCGGCGGGGTCGACGGCGAACTCGGCGACCGTGCCGTCCTCGCCCGGTTCGGCGTCCGCGTCGTCGCTCGGCCCGACCACGGCGAAGCCGACCAGCCGGTCGTCGGCGACCGCGACCAGCACCCGGAACTGGGCCAGCGGTGGACGCAGGATCGCCGCCTGCCAGGACTCGGTCATGGTCGCCAGGTCGACGCTGGCCAGCACCGACTCGGCCACCTCGGCGGGAAACTGCTGGGTCCAGGCCCGGCGCTGGATCGCGGCGATTTGCCCGGCCTCGGCGGGCAGGGCGAGACGGACGGAGTCGGCGATCACGGGCTCAGCCTAAGCCTCGATCCGCCGAGGGCTGCGTAGCGAGCGGCGCCAGATGGGTGCAATGGCGAGCCGGGGACGCGAAAGTGTGCCGGGTCGTACGGTGAGCGGGGCCGGCGACGCCAGTGCGCCCGGCTGGGGTCGCGCAGTAGGTGCAGATCGGTGGATCGAGGCTGAGAGGTTCGGTGAGTAGGGCAAATGCCGCCCGGTCGTCGCACGCTCAGGGTGCCGTCAGCCGATCCCTGCCCTGCGACGGTAGGGTGTCCGACGTGCGTGAGTCCCTGAAGACACCCCCCAAGCTGGCCCGGGACACGTTGCGAGTCATCCCCCTCGGGGGTCTCGGCGATGTCGGCCGGAACAGCACCAGCTTCGAAATGAACGGTCAGCTGCTGTTGGTCGACTGCGGCGTCCTGTTCCCCTCCGACGACCATCCCGGCGTCGACCTGATCCTGCCCGGGCTGCATCTGCTCGAAGAGCGGCTGGATGACATCCAGGCCCTGGTGCTGACCCACGGTCACGAGGACCACATCGGTGCCGTGCCCTACCTGCTGCGGCAGCGGCCCGACATCCCGGTGATCGGCTCCCGGCTGACCCTGGCGCTGCTGCGCGAGAAGCTCCGCGAGCACCGGCTGCGCGACGTCGACCTGCGGGTGGTGACCGAGGAGACCCGGATCAAGATCGGCGAGTTCGACCTGGAGTTCCTGGCCGTCAACCACTCCATCCCGGACGCGCTGGCGATCGCCATCCGGACGCCGGCCGGGCTGGTGCTGCACACCGGCGACTTCAAGATGGACCAGCTGCCGCTGGACCGCCGGCTCACCGACCTGCGCGGCTTCGCCCGGCTCGGCGAAGAGGGCGTCGACCTGTTCATGGCCGACTCCACCAACGCCGAGACCCCCGGCTTCACCACCCACGAGCGCGACATTGAGCCGGCCATGGAGCGGGTGTTCTCGTCGGCCAAGCAGAAGCTGATCGTGGCCTGCTTCGCCTCCCACGTGCACCGCGTCCAGCAGGTGATGGACGCCGCCGTCCGGCACGGCCGCAAGGTGGTCTACATCGGCCGCTCGATGGTGCGCAATATGACCGTCGCCCAGGAACTCGGCTACCTGAAGGTGCCCGCCGACACCCTGATCGAGCTCAAGCAGCTGGAGAACTACCCCGACGACAAGGTGGTGATGATCTCCACCGGGTCGCAGGGCGAGCCGCTGTCGGCGCTGTCCCGGATCTCCAACCACGAGCATCCGGTGGTGCAGGCGGGTCCGGGCGACGTGGTGCTGCTGGCGTCCTCGCTGATCCCCGGCAACGAGAACTCGGTCTACCGGGTGATCAACGGCCTGTCCCGCAACGGGGTCACCGTGGTGCACAAGGGCAACGCGCTGGTGCACGTATCCGGGCACGCGTCGGCGGGGGAGTTGCTGTACTGCTACAACCTGATCCAGCCGGCCAACGTGATGCCGGTGCACGGCGAGATCCGGCACCTGATCGCCAACGCCGACCTGGCGGTGGCCACCGGGGTGCCGCGGCGGCGGGCGATCGTGGTCGAGGACGGCGGCGTGGTCGACCTGTCCAACGGCAAGGCCCGGGTGGTCGGCAAGCTCGACTGCGGCTACATCTTCGTGGACGGCTCCACGGTCGGGAACATCGGCGACGCCGAGCTGAGCGACCGCAAGATTCTCGGCGCGGACGGGTTCATCAGCGTCGTCGTGGTGGTCAACCTGCACTCGATGAGCCTGGTCAGCGGCCCGGACATCCATGCCCGCGGCTTCGTCGAGGACGACTCGGTCTTCGACGAGATCAGGGGTCAGATCGCCAAGGCGGTCGAGGACGCCATGGCGGACGGCTCGGAGGACATCCGCAACCTGCAGCAGGTGGTGCGCCGCACGGTGGGACGCTGGGTGAACAACACCTACCGGCGGCGTCCGATGATCCTGCCGGTCGTGGTGGCCGCCTGATCCCCGCGATTAGGTGCTGCGGCGGCCTCTCGGGTATCGTTGACGAGGCCCTCATCGCGGGGCCTATTTCCCAAGCAATCAAGGAGTTACCAGTGGCTGCCGTGTGTGACATCTGCGCCAAGGGCCCAGGCTTTGGCCACAACGTGCCCTGGTCGAAGAAGAAGACCAACCGTCGGTGGAACCCGAACATCCAGCGCGTCCGCGCTGTGGTGGCCGGCGCCCCGAAGCGGCTGAACGTCTGCACTTCGTGCCTGAAGTCCGGCAAGGTCTCCCGCTGACCTGACCGGCGCGCTTGAGGACCCGCTCCGGCGGGTCCTTTTGCTTTCCCCGGACGCCGGTCCGCCGGCGCGACTCAGCCGGCTCGACGGGCCATCTCGTCGAGGATCCAGCGGGCGGTGTCCCGGGTGCAGGCACCGGGGTCGCCGAAGCTCACCCCGAAGATGCCGGTGACCTCGGTCAGCCTCGGCACGCCGCGCAGCGCCAGGATCGCTTCGGCTTCGGACGCGTATTCGTCGCGTGGGGCACCGCTGGCGATCAGCCCGACCGGGTCCGCCTCGGCGAGGATCTCGATCAGTTGGTCGCGCGTGATGGCCATGGGGACGAGCCTAGAGCAGCGCCGTCGTGGGTGGCTGCCGGCGGCTTGCGGATCCGGCCGCCCTTCGTCGTCCCGGACGCCGGGATCTCGCTTCGACCCGCCGTCGGGCACCATGAACGACATGCCCGCCGCACGAACAGGTCGTCGATGATGCGCTTCAACCCGCCGCCTGGATGGCCGGCGCCGCCGTCCGGCTGGCAGCCCAGCGCCGACTGGCGTCCGGACCCGTCCTGGCCGCCGGCCCCGCCCGGCTGGGCGTTCTGGGTCGATGACGTGGCCCTCCCCGAACCGCGGGTCGTGCTGCGCAAGGTGGCCAACCTGTTGGTCGAGGACGCCCGACTCGACCTGGATCCGAGCCTGGCCGCGGCCCAGGCGCCGGTGTCGCGCGTTGAGCCGGTGATCGAGGCCTTCCGCGGCTATTACGGCGGGCTGTGGGTGGGCGGAACCCTGACCCTCACCGACCGCAGCGTCGACTTCCGGGCCAATGCGCTCAACCGTGCGGTGCAGTCCGGCACCCTCGATCTCTCGGTGCCGTTGGGCGCCATCGCCGCCGTCGAGGTGCAGCCCGGTGTGCTCACCCGGATCGTCGCGATGACGGTCGGCGAACGGGTGGTGAAGGCCCGCATGTACGGCGCCGATCGGGTCGCCGAGACGATCCAGGAGGCGGCCGCTCAAGCCCGCTGACACCGGGGCAGGCCGGCGCTGGCACTCGGTCGAGGGCCAGGCCGGACGCCCGTCCGATTCTGTCCGGGGCTCCGGTTAGGCTTCGGGCCATGGTGATGTGGCGGACGCAGGCGTATCGCGAGCTGCACATTCCGGTGGCCGAAGTGCTCGGCGCCCGCACCGCCAAGGAGTTCGAGAAGCTGCGGGTGCACACCGTCGGCGACCTGCTGCGGCATCTGCCGCGGCGCTACCTCTCCGGCACCGAGCTCACCGACCTGGCCACCCTGGAAGAGGGCGAGCACGTGGCGGTGATGGCCCGGGTGAGCCGCACCAACGTGATCCGGGGCGTGGGGCACGGGCCGGGCCAGCGGCGCGGCGGGCGTCCGAGCCGGCTCGAGGTGACCCTGACCGACGGGCACGGCTACCTGGCCGTCACCTTCTTCGGCCGCGACCACCTGGTCGACTACTGGGAACGAGAGCTCGGCAAGGGCGTCCGCGGCATCTTCGTCGGCAAGGTGGGCCGGTTCCGCGACCAGCTGCAGCTCACCCATCCCGAGTTCGTCATGCTGGATGCCAACGGCTCCATCGTCGGCTCGTCGGAGGAGAAGCAACGGCTGGCCACGATGAGCAGTTCGGGCCTGGTCGGCATGTACCCGGCGACCGCGAAGCTGCCCACCTGGAAGGTCGCCGAATGCTGCCGGCTGGCGCTGGCCACGCTCAGCGGCGACGATCCGTGGCCCGACTGGGTGCTGGACGCCGCCGACGTGATGCGCCAGGCGGACGCCTTCGCCGCCGTCCACCAGCCGCACACGCTGGCCGAGGCCGAAGCCGGCGCACAACGGCTGCTGTTCGACGAGGCGTTCGCCACCCAACTGACCATGGCGTACCGGCGGGCCGACGTCGCCACCCACACGGCGATCCGGCGCCGAGCGGTGCCCGGCGGGCTGCTGGACGCGCTGGACGACCGGCTGCCGTTCGCGCTCACCGAGGGCCAGCAGGCGGTCTGCGAGGTCCTGTTCGCCGAACTCGACCGGGCCCGGCCGATGCAACGGCTGCTGCAGGGTGAGGTGGGTTCGGGCAAGACGGTGGTGGCGCTGCGCGCCATGCTGGCCGTGGTCGACGCCGGGGGACAGTGCGCGCTGCTGGCCCCCACCGAGGTGCTGGCCCAGCAGCACTACGCGACCATCCGTGCGCTGATGGGCGATCTGGCCGGTGGCCGGCTGCTCGGTTCCCCGGACGCGGCCACCGACGTCGTGCTGCTCACCGGCTCGATGCCGGCGGCGGCCAAGAAGTCCGCGCTGCTGCGGGCGGCGTCCGGTGAGGCTGGGATCGTGGTCGGCACCCACGCACTGCTCAACGACAAGGTGCAATTCGCCGATCTGGGCTTCATCGTGATCGACGAGCAACACCGCTTCGGGGTCGAACAGCGGGGTGCGCTGACCGACAAGGCGTCCGCCCGGCCGCACGTGCTGGTGCTGACCGCGACCCCGATCCCACGGTCGGTGGCGATGACCGTCTTCGGCGATCTGGACGTCTCGACGCTCGCCGAACTGCCCGCCGGACGCCAGGTGGTCGGCACCGTCGTGGTGGACGCCGCACTGCGTCCGGCCTGGGTGGAGCGGGCCTGGCAGCGGGTCGCCGAGGAGGTGGCGCAGGGCAGGCAGGCGTTCGTGGTGGTGCCCCGGATCAACTCCAGCGACGAGGGCGTCGGGGTGGTCGAACTGGCCGAACGGCTCAGCAGCGGGCCGCTGTCCGGCGTCCGGGTGGGGGTGCTGCACGGGCAACTGGCGTCCGACGCCAAGGAGGCCACCATGGCCGCCTTCGCCGCCGGCGAGTTGGACGTGCTGGTCGCCACCACGGTCATCGAGGTGGGTGTCGACGTGCCCAACGCCACCATGATGGTGATCTGGGACGCGGAACGGTTCGGCATCTCGCAGCTGCACCAGCTGCGCGGCCGGATCGGGCGTGGCGACCACCCCGGGGTGTGCCTGCTGATCTCGTCCGCGCTGGTGGAGGAGAGCATCCGGGAACGCTTGGAGGCGGTGGCCGCCACCAACGACGGCTTCGAGCTGGCCGAACTCGACCTGCAGCAGCGCCGCGAGGGCGACGTGCTGGGCGCGGAGCAGTCCGGGTCGCGGTCCAGCCTGCGGTTGCTGCGGGTGCTGGAGCATGCCGAGGTGATCGCCCAGGCCAAGCAGATCGCCGCCGACGCGGTGCAGCGCGACCCCGACCGCACCACTCCCGGCTTCGTCGACGCGGTGGTGGCCACCGAACAGCTGATGGCGGGGGACTACCTGGAGCTCAGTTAGCTGCCCCCAGCCACGAGCTCTATCTCGAACCCTTGGACGTTCTCCAAGAACAGCGCCACATGCCGCTCCCCACCGGCATGTGGATATCGATCGGCGAACAGTTCCCGCCAGCCATGACGTGGTGACTCCGAACGCAACCAGTCCAGCCGACCACGATCGGATACCCGCAACGCCAAGTGGTTCAAGCCAGGACGCAGTCGATCGTGCGCCTCGTCGACCACGTCCGAGGACTCCTCCAAGACCAGGTAGACGCCCGAGTCGTGGCGCCAAATCAGGCCCTGGGGCCAGTCCGGGTCACGCTCGCCCACCCATCCCAGACATGACAACAGCCAATCGAAGGAACCAGCAACGCCGCGGAGATCGTTCGTCCACAACTCGATGTGATGAACAGGGCCTTGCATGGGGCCAAGCTACCGGCACCAGCCCGCAAGCAGCTGCGCGCGAGCCCGAGTCAGGGAGAACTGGCCAACGGCGACCGGCTGTCCTGAATGCCAACGTCTGAGGCCATCGGGGGACCGCTCTGCCCGTAGTTGTCCATCCTGCTCTGGCACGATGACCCGGTGACTTTGATCGCAGCGGCGGACGGCTCCGCGCTTGGCAACCCCGGACCGGCCGGTTGGGCCTGGTACATCGACCCCGATCGCTGGGCCAGCGGAGGCTGGCCGCACGGCACCAACAACATGGGTGAGCTGACCGCCGTGCTCGACCTGCTCCGGCAGACCGCGGGCGTCGACGACGACCTTCTGGTCTACTGCGACTCGATGTACGTGATCAACTCGCTGACCAAGTGGATGCCGAACTGGAAGCGCAAGGGCTGGCGCAAGGGCGACGGCAAGCCGGTGCTCAACGTGGAGATCATGAAGGAACTCGACGCCGCGCTCGCTGGACGCCGGGTGCGGTTCGAATGGGTGAAGGGGCATGCCGGGCATCCGTTGAACGAGGAGGCCGACCGGCTCGCCAACGCCGCCGCCGTGGCGTTCAGCCAGGGCCGCAGCCCGGACGCCGGCCCAGGCATGGGAGACACCGCTTCCGTCGCGGCGAAGGTCGTTGCCGCGCCACGGAAAACCGCTGCTGCCCGCCCGGCGCAGAGTGAATCGCCGGCCGCCGCGCCGGCGGCGTCCGATCAGCCCGAGGACCTGTTCTCGGCGATGGCCGATCTGGCCGAACCCGAGCCGACCGACACCGACCGGGTGATCGGCCTGGAGCGCGCTCTGCTCAGCGACGAGGTGCGTTCCGACCCGGCCTCGGTCGCCGCCCTGCTGCACCCCGACTGGTGCGAGATCGGACGCTCCGGGCGACTCTGGACCAGGGCCGACCTGCTCGCCACGATCGTGCCGCTGCCGGCCCCCGTCGATCTCGAGGTGGTCTCCGTCGACCGTCTGGACGCCGCCACGATCCTGCTGCTGTGGCGTTCCATCGGCTCGGACGGGTCGGCGCTGCGCAGCTCGCTGTGGGTGCGGCAGGACGGCGACTGGCGGCAGCGATTCCACCAGGGCACCGCCGAACCCTGACCGACCCGGCCGTGCCGCTTGTCGGCAGTCGCCGATCGCGCGATCGACCACAGCTTTCGGCTCATGTCACTGCCTTCGGGAAATATGCCGAAAGCAGTGACACAACCTGTCAGCAGTCGCCGATCGCGCGATCGGTCAGCGGTCCGGGCGCCACGATGCCTACCGGTGGCTGGCACAAGACGTGGAACGGGCCGTCTCGTCGGCGGCGAGACTCAGGCCGAGGTGTCGATCTCCGCTTCGGGCTCGTCGCCGAAGACGAACCGGCGTCCCTCGATCTCGTCGACCGCGATCCGGACGAAGTGCGTCTTCACCGTGGCCACCCAGGGACGCAGCGGCAGCGACTCGACCCGATCCAGGTCGGCCGGGTCGGTGACCTCCTCGGCGGTGCCCTTCACCACCACGCTCCAGCCGGTGATGTCGTCCCAGTCGTCGGCCTGGAAGGCCACCCGGGCGTTGACGGTCAGCTGCAGCAGCTTGGAGCCCTCGGCGGTGCGGAACACCACCGAGGTGCCGTCGGTGACGAAGTTGACCGGGAAGATGTCGGGTTGCCGGTTGATCACGGTGGCGAGCCGGCCGACCGCGGCACCGCCCAGCAGCCGCCAGGCCTCGGTTTCGGTCAGCCGTTCGATCGGGGTGGAGGTAGCCATGCTCGATTGTCCCACTCCGCGCGCCGGGCCGGGATGGGCTACCGTCAACGCCATGTCGCGGATCATCGCCGGTAGCCGGAAGGGTCATCGGCTGGCCACCCCGCCCGGCGACGGCACCCGGCCGACCTCCGACCGGGTCCGCGAGGCGGCCTTCGGGGCGCTGGCCTCCGAGCTGGGCCGCAGCGGGGACGCCGCCGCGATGCTCGCCGGCCGTTCCTTCCTGGACCTCTACGCGGGCTCCGGCGCGGTGGCGCTGGAGGCGGCCAGCCGCGGGGCGGCGTCCGTGGTCGCGGTGGAGCAGGACCGCAGGGCAGCCGAGGTGATCCGGCGCAACGTCCGGGATACCGGGCTCGCCGTCCGGGTGGTGGCGGCCGGTGTCGAGAAGTACCTGGCCGGGCCGCCCAGCCCGTTCGACCTGTGCTGGCTCGACCCGCCCTATCGGCTGCCGAACCAGGCGGTGGAGGCCGTGCTCAGACGCCTCGCCGAGGGCTGGCTGGCGTCGGCGTCCGTCGTGGTGGTGGAGCGGGCCAGCCGGGGGGAGCGGTTCGCCTGGCCGGACCGGTTGGGGGATCGCTGGGAACGTCGCTACGGTGAGACGACCCTGTTCTTCGCGACGGAAGGTGACGGATGAGGGCCGTCTGCCCCGGATCGTTCGATCCGATCACCCATGGCCACCTGGACGTGATCCGGAGGGCCGGTGCGCTGTTCGACGAGGTGATCGTCGCGGTCGGCCGGAACTCGGCCAAGAAGTACCTGTTCGACACCGACGAACGCCTCGAACTGGTCCGGGCCGCGATCGCGGACCTGCCCGGTGCCCGGGTCGAGGTGCTGTCCGGGCTGCTGGTCGACTTCTGCCGCAACCAGGGCGCGCAGGTCGTGGTGAAGGGTCTCCGATTCGCCTCCGACTTCGACTTCGAGCTGCAGATGGCGCACATCAACCAGTCGCTCACCGGCCTGGAGACGGTGCTGCTGCCGGCCTCGGCGCAGTGGGGCACGCTGTCGTCCACCATGGTCCGCGAGGTCGCCTCGCTGGGCGGCGACGTCGGCGCCTTCGTGCCGCCGCTGGTCGCCGAACGCATCGAACAGAAGAGGAACACCACGCATGGCTGAATCGACCGCGGAGCGGTTGGACGCGCTGCAGCGGATGATCGAGCAGGGCAAGGCGGTGCCGATGTCGGCGTCCTGCATGATCAACCGGTCCGAGGCGCTGGGCCTGGTCACGGCCGTCCGGGCCGCGCTGACCGAGGAACTGGACGCCGCCCGGCAGGCCGCCGAGGCCAGCCCGCCGGTGCTGGAGCGGGCCAAGCAGGAGGCTGCGGACGTCGTCCGGGCAGCCCAGCAGCAGGCGGAGCAACTGGTCGAGTCCAGCGCGGTGCTGCAGGCCGCGCAACGTCGGGCCGAGCAGGTGGAGCAGCAGGCCGCTGCCGAAGCCGACGCGCTGCGCCGTGAGGCCGACGTCTACGTGGACGGCCGGATCGCCGCCATGGAGGCCGGCCTGCAGAAGACGCTCAGCCAGATCCAGACCATGCGGGCCAGGCTGGCCTCCCGCTCCGGGCTGGACGACGACGCGGCCACCTCCTGACCACCTTCCCTGTTCCCACTCCACCGCTCGCCTAACTATTTCGGGCTCGCCGAACTCGGCGAGCCCGAAATAGTTAGGCGAGCGGTGGAGTGGGAGGGTGGGGACGCGGCACCGCCGATTGGCGCCGGAGAGAGGCGCCCGGTAAAGTTGCCCCTCGGTCATGACCATGTCACATCGCCAGTTGAATCCCCGCTCCGGTCTCGTCATCGATACCCACGAGCTGGGCCGACGCGTGGGCGCCATGAAGGAGATCCAGCGGATCGCCGAGGCTCCCGACGGTGTGGGCACGGACGTGATCGGGGTACCACCCGGATCCCCCGTCGATATCGAGGTTCGCCTCGAGTCGGTGGTGGAGGGGGTGCTGGTCACCGGAGCCGCCGAGGTTACGTTGACGGGGCAGTGCGGACGCTGCCTGGAATCGATCGCCTTCACCGAGGAGATCGACCTCCAGGAGTTGTACCTCTATCCCGACAAGGAACTCGACGACGACGAGGCCAGCCGCCTCGAGGACGAACTGCTCGACCTCGAACCCCTGCTCCGGGACACGGTGGTGCTCGACCTGCCGTACACGCCACTGTGCCGGCCGGACTGCGCAGGCTTGTGTCCCGACTGCGGGGCCAACCTGAACGCCGATCCCGGTCACCGGCACGACGACCGGATCGACCCCCGCTGGGCCGATCTGTCGAGCTGGACGGCGAACCCTGACGACGAAGACGAGGCCTCTCAGCAGGCCGGAAGCAAGGAGTGAGCCGTGGCCGTTCCCAAGCGGAAGATGTCCCGGAGCAACACCCGGCACCGCCGTTCCCAGTGGAAGGCGTCCGTGCCCACCCTGGTCACCTGCGCCAACGCGGCCTGCCGGGCCAAGCACCTGCCGCACACCGCGTGCCAGGAGTGCGGCCAGTACGGCCCCCGTGCCGCCCGGCGTCAGATCCTCGAGCCCTGACACCTGCGGCGATGTGCCGCATCCATGACGTTCTCGCCGAGCTGGGGATCACGATCGATCCCCAGCTCTTCGAGCTTGCCCTGGTGCACCGCAGCTACTCCTACGAGAACGGCGCGATCCCGCACAACGAGCGGCTGGAGTTCCTCGGCGACTCCGTGCTCGGTGTGGTGATCACCGAGCACCTCTATCTGCGCTTCCCCGACCTTCCCGAGGGACGGCTGGCGAAGCTGCGCGCCGCCGTGGTCAACGCGCATGCGCTCGCCGATGTCGCTCGCGGCCTCGAGTTGGGCCCGCTGATCCGGCTCGGCAAGGGCGAACTGGCCACCGGTGGAGCCGACAAGTCCTCCATCCTCGCCGACGCCTTCGAGGCGCTGCTGGGCGCCCTGTTCCTCTCCGCGGGCCGGGACGCCGCCGACGCCTTCGTGCACACCCTGTTCGACCCGCTGGTCGAGGTCGCCAACAGCCTCGGCGCCGGCCTGGACTGGAAGACCAGCCTCCAGGAGCTCTGTGCGCTGCGCGAGCTGGGTGCACCGGTCTACGCGGTCACCGAATCCGGACCCGACCACGACAAGCGCTTCCAGGCCGTCGCGGTGATCGGCGACGACAGCTATCCGCCGGCGCCCGGCCGCTCCAAGAAGCAGGCCGAACAGGGCGCGGCCAAGGCGGCCTTCGAAGCGCTCAGCGCTCAGCCGGCCAGTTCCGCGAGGTAGTTCTCCCAGCCCTTGTCGAGGATGCCGAAGGCGGCCGCCAGGGTGTCCAACGGCCTCGGACTGGAACTCACCAGCAGCTGGATCTGCAGCACGAACCGGGCATAGGCGCGGATCTCGTCGCTCGGCTCGGCCAGCCCGAACTCCTCGGCGATCACCGCGGCCAGCGAATCTTCGTACCGCACCCACATCCGGGCGGCGTAGTCGGCCAGCGCCGGCGTCCGGTCGATGAACGCCATGAACTCGCGGCGCAGCGCCCCGTCCACGTCGTGCTCGGGGGTCAGCTCGCCCCGGTAGTAGGCCAGCAACGCGTCCGAGATCGAGGTGCCGGCCGGACGGTCCCGGACCGCCGCGATCAGCAGTTCGCGCTGCTCGTCGTCCTCGTCGAAGACCAGCGCCTCCTTCTGTGGGAAGTGCGCGAAGACGGTCGTCGGCGAGACGTCCGCGCGCTCGGCGACCTCGCGGATGCTGACGTTGTCGAAGCCGCGTTCCAGGAAGAGCAGGGTCGCCGCGTTCGAGATCGCCTTGCGCGTCGCCGCCTTCTTCCGTTCCCGCCGGCCCAGGGGCTGATTCGTTACCACTCGGCCAGCTTAGCGGTACCGGTCCGAAACTGTGTTGACATCGAAACTGGTATGAGTACAGTTCTGGTGTGACTTCATCCAACTCGGGCGTCCAGCCGCGCAACGCACGTCACGCCTGGACCATGCTCATCGCCATCACCATGCTCAACGTCGTCGGGATGACCGTCGTCCTGCCGGTGCTGCCGTTCGTCGTCGCCCGCTATGTCCCCGACCAGTCCCAGCTGGCGGTCTGGGTCGGCGTCCTGGAGACCGTCAACGCACTCTGCGCCTTCCTGGTCGCGCCGCTGTTCGGCGGCCTGTCCGACCGGTTCGGACGCCGCCCGGTGATCGTGCTGGCCGCCTTCGGTGCCGCGGTCGGCTTCGCCACCTTCGGGATCGGCGGCTCGATCTGGGTGCTGCTCGCGGGCCGGATCATCCAGGGCGTCACCGCCGGCGACATGCCGGCGCTGTTCGCCTACGCCGCCGACATCACCCCGGCCGAGCAGCGGGCCAAGCGCTTCGGGCTGCTCGGTGCGCTGTCCGGCATCGGCTTCATGGTCGGCCCGGCGCTGGGCGGGCTGCTCGCCGCGGTGGACGTCGACCTGCCGGTCTTCGTCACCGCCGGCATCGCGCTGCTGGTCGCCATCCTGAGCTTCCTGCTGCTGCCGGAGAGCCTGAAGCCGGAGAACCGGACCGCCACCCTGCAACTCGAGGAGCTGCACCCGGTGCAGGTGTTCCGGACCGCGTTCGCGCGGCCCAACCTGCGTGGGCTGCTGGTCGCGATGATCCTGGTCGGCGTGCCGTTCTCGATGTTCGCGAACAACTTCAGCGTGCTGGCGATCGACGAGATCGGCTGGAGCGCGACCGAGATCGGCCTGCTGACCGCCGCCATCGGGGTGCTCGACATCGCCATCCAGGGCGGCCTGATGCAACTGTTGCTGCCTCGGATCGGCGAACGCGGGGTCATCCTCGCCGGCGTGATCACCCAGGCGCTCGGTGTGCTCGCGCTGGCCGTGCTCGCCTCGCTGTTCGCCCAGCCCTGGCTGCTGATCGTCGGCACCCTCGCGCTCGGTGCCGGGCAGGGTCCCGCGACCGCGGCGATGGACGGCGTGCTGTCGATCCAGGCCGGCGACGACGAGCAGGGCTGGATCGCCGGCGTCATGCAATCGCTCAACACCGGCGTCAACGTGATCGCGCCGGTGCTGGCCGGTGTGCTCTATGCCAGCGTGGCTCACGGGGCGCCGTACTGGCTCGGCCTGGCCATGGTGGTCGCGGCGGTGCTGATGCTGAGCCGGGCCCGGTTCGACAGCCCGTCGAAGCGGTCGGCGTCCGAGCAGCCGGAGCCGGTCCCGCTGGCGCCCTGACCCCGGGGACGCGGGACAGGACGCCGGCGGTGCCGGCTGGCAGAATCGCCGGGTGCCCGAACTACCCGAGGTCGAAACCGTCCGGACCGGCCTGGCCGGCATCGTCACCGGACGCCGCATCGACGGCGTCCGCGTGCTGCACCCGCGTCCGGTGCGCCGGCACCCCGGTGGCCCGGACGACTTCGCGGCGACCCTGACCGGCCGCACCTTCGCCGAGCCCCGGCGGCGCGGCAAGTACCTCTGGCTGCCGTTCGAGGACGGCGACGCGCTGCTGGCGCACCTGGGGATGAGCGGACAGTTCCGGCTGGACGCCCCGGACGCGCCGCTGCTGCCCAACACCCGGGTGCTGTTCGACCTGGGTCAGTCGGGTGACCCGTTGGCTGAGCTAGTCGAACCCGATCCGGCGGCCGACGGAACGGGGGATGTCTCGACAGGCTCGACCGGCGCCGGCCAACTCCGCTTCATCGACCAGCGGATGTTCGGCGGCCTGTCGCTCAGCCCGGGCGGGGCCGAGCTGCCCGCCGAACTCGCCCACATCGGACGCGACCCGTTCGACCCCGCCTTCGACCTGGCCGCCGCGGTGCGGAAGATCCGCGGCAAACGCAGCGCCGTCAAGCGGGTGCTGCTCGACCAGACGGTGGTCTCCGGCATCGGCAACATCTACGCCGACGAGGCGCTGTGGCGAGCACGGCTGCACTACGACCGTCCGGCCGACACCCTCACCGCCGCCAAGGTGCGCGAACTGCTCGGCCACGCCCGCGACGTGATGGCCGAGGCGCTCGAGCAGGGCGGCACCTCGTTCGACGCCCTCTACGTCAACGTCAACGGTAGTTCCGGCTACTTTGAGCGGGCACTGGCCTCCTACGGACGCGAGGGCCTGCCCTGCCTGCGCTGCGGACGTCCGATCAAACGTGAGCCGTTCATGAACCGATCCTCGTTCCGCTGCCCGTCCTGCCAGCGGAAACGATGATCTGTCGGGCTTGGGGCTCTGCCCTGAGCGTTGCATATAGACCTTGCAAGGTCTAAATTCACGGTATGTGGAGCGTGGACGTCGGTCTGATCGAGGACTGGCTCAACGCGCTCGACAGGGCGTCGTGGAAGCAGGTGATGGCGGCCATTGAGGTGCTGCGTGAGTTCGGTCCGCAGCTGGGCCGTCCGCTGGTGGACTCGTTGACCGCGTCCAGGCACCGGAACATGAAGGAGCTCAGGCCGGGATCGTCGGGCCGCAGCGAACTCAGGATCCTATTCGCCTTCGACCCTGAGCGCCGGGCGATCATGCTGGTGGCTGGTGACAAGGCCGGGAACTGGGGGCGGTGGTACAAGAAGAACATCCCCGTGGCCGATGACCTGTTCGACGACCACCTACACAGACTGAGGACCGGCAGAGACTTGAGAGGAGAGTGATCGAGATGGCGCTGAGCTACGAGGAGTACCTGGCCAAGCAGCCCGTCGACGCCGCGGACCGGGCGGAGATCGACGCACACAAGGAGCGGATGCTCGCCGAGGTGCGGGCCTACCGCCTTCGCGAGCTGCGCGAGCACGCCGGCCTCACCCAGGCGCAGTTGGCCGAGCGTATCGGCGTCGGGCAGCGGCAAGTCTCGAAGATCGAGCGTGGAGATCTCGACAGCGCCAAGGTTGGCACGATCCGCAGGTATCTTGAGGCCGTCGGCGGTGGCCTTGCCGTCGAGTACGTGATGGGCGACGAGCGCATCCAGGTCGGCTGATCCCGACCGGTCGGCCACCAACTTCAATGTGTGAACCGCCTTGATACTGGGCCTACTGTAGGCATACTCATCGGCGATCCGGGGTGCTCCGTGGGTACGACCATCACCAGCCGCGACTTCAACCGTGACGTCTCCGCGGCCAAGCGTGCCGCCGAGCAGGGGCCGGTCACGATCACCGATCACGGCCGCCCCTCGCACGTTCTGCTGACCGCGACGGAGTTCGACCGGCTCTCCGGCAGTCAGGAGTTGATGGGGACCGTCTCTGGAGGAGCCAGGATCCGAGCATCGACTTGCCCGTCCTTCGAGAACCAGGGGTCCGGCCCGTTGCACATCGCGGTCAATCAGGTCCGCCGTCACCCCGCACATAGTCGTCGGCAGCGGAGTATCTGACCTGCGTTGCTGCCACGGGCGACGACGGTGGAGCGGTCGAAGCCGAGCAACGAGGATGAGAACATCTGGGTGACTCGGCAGACGGTGGCCGAGTTGTATGGAGTCTCGGCACAGATGGAGAGTGAGCATCTGCAGACGCTGTTCCAGATCGGCGAGTTGCAACTGGAAGCAGTTATCAAGAGATGCTTGATAACTGCTACCGACAATGAGTCGCGTGGACGAACTGATCGCCTGGTTTGTGCCCGGGGCCTTTCAGGTCCCGCAGGACCCCAGGATCGACGCCGCGCCGTTCATTGATGACAGGCTTGCCGTCATCACGCGAACGCCGGATGAGTGCGAGCGCCGGGTCCACGAATCACCCCAGGATGACGAGGTAATGACGAGGCAAGCGACGACCTAAACGAGCGCCTGCTCGCCGTGCCGCGCCTGCATCCGCCGTGGAACGCGGAGCGGATCGGCAGGCACCCGGGAGCAAGCACGCGCACGGTGCAGGGTCACCGCAACCAACTCCGTGAGGCGGGGCGGCGTCCAGCACGAAGACGGGCCACTGGGCGTGCAGGATCAGTGAACGATCCTCTCCCTTTGGGTGCGATCCAATCGCAGTCAACTCTGAGACCACCGTCGTTGCCGAGTATGTCCCCGAGACGCGCCCGCGGGGACCTCTCAGGCGAGACGAGCGATCGCTTCGGCGATCGGAGCGTGCCGGGTGAGGCCTTCGTCATCCCAGCCGCTGAAGAGGTGCAGCGTGGCGACGCGGAACGCCAATGCTCGCAGCAGGAACTCGCGCCATTGCGCCACGCGGTGGTCGTCGGATAATGCGGTGAACGGGAGTTCGTGCCAGCATGCCGCGTCCACGACCGCGATAGCCAGGCCAAGGCCGGCCGGCCTCCAGTACGGCGCCCAGTCGATGACCGTTGGCGGGTGCCCGTTGGCAAACAGCACATTCCCGAGCAAGTCACCGTGGATGAGTTGGCTCGGGGCCTCTATTTCCCGGCATTCGCTGACGAGATCTTGCAGGAACGCATCCGCCGGTGGAGCGTGCTCGCCCCAGGCGATCCGATCGGCGACGCTCCACGCATCGCGCGCTTGGTCAAGGAACTCGGGACGCGGTACTGCGGAAACAGCCTCGTGAAACGCCTGTCCGGCGCGGATCACGTCGTCGACGCGACGTTCATCGGCCCTGCCCGGTAGCCACTCCATCGCATGCCAGCCACCCTGCACCCAGGCTCCGTCCCGGGTGGCGACCGGTTTCGGAGCCGTGAACTCTGCGTTCGGGGCCAGCGTCGAGAGCACCTCCGACGTCCAGACGGTCTCTTGCTCATCGTCCGTGGGGCGCAGCACCAGGCCCCCGGCTCGCCAGGTGAGTCCGCGCCCCCCGTCGAGAAGTACGAGATGCCCGCTCGCACCGAACGCTCGTAGAACGTCGCCAGGAGGCGGCGTCGGCGGCACGACAGGCATGGCAGCAGGCTACGTGGATCGACGAGCGTGCACCGTCCGAGCGGTGCGGAGTGTTGCGCTCAGTTCCCGACTTTGCGTGATCACCGAATCGACGTTTCCGTAGCATGGCGGGGTGACCGTCGAACTGCGTCCGCTCACTCATCGGGACGCCGAAGCCCACTGTGCCGGTGAGGACGCGGAGACCGTCCGCTGGCTCACCGGTGGTTACGGCACGGTCGACGGCACCCGCGCCTACTTCGATGTTCTGGCAGAGAATGCGATGGCTGGTCGCGGCAAGCGCGGTCTCGGCGTATGGCGTGACGGGCGACTTGCGGGATACGTCGATTTCGACCCTGACAATGCGGACGGGCTCGAGCTGGGCGATGTGAACCTCTCCTACGCCGTTCATCCCTGGGCGCGGGGTTCGGGCGTCGCTTCCGAGGCGGTGCTGGCGGTCTGCCAGCGCTTGCGCGAGCAGGACATCGGACGCCGTGCCGCGATTCGCGTCGAGCTGGAGAACGTCGGGTCGGTGCGGGTGGCGGAGAGGTGCGGCTTCCGCTACGTCCGACGCTTCGCGTCCTCCACAGATACGCACGCCGATGGATCGCCCGTCGTCCTCAGCCGCTACCTTCTCGACCTCTGAATCATCAGCTGCGGAGCCGCGTGCGAGGATGACCCCCATGTTTCGCCGCCAAGTCCCGCTGTTCCGACACGGCAAGGAACGGTCGAGATGGACTCGATAGCCCAGTCGCCGCACCCACCGCTGCCGGAGTTTCCCACGCTGCGCGGGCCGCGGACGGTGCTGCGCGAACTCGACCCGGCGGACGCGGGTGACCTCTTCGTGTTCCGCAGTGACGCGGACGCGCAGCGCTATAACGACGCACCGTTGCGGGATCCTGCGGAGGCGACGGAGTTGATCGAGCGGCTGCGGGCGGAGTTCGTCGCCGGCGAGGGCATCTACTGGGTGTTGGCGCAGCCCGACGACCCCCGCGCCATCGGCCTGTTCGGGCTCGGTCGTTGGGATCGATACCACCGCAGCGCCGAGATCGAGTTCAACCTGCATCGCGATCACTGGGGCCGAGGGCTCGCCACCGAGGCCGTCCGCGGCATCCTGGAGTTCGCCTTCACCACGATGAATCTCAACCGCATCGAGGCGCTCGTCATTGCTGACAACCATCCGTCGGCCCGGCTTCTCGAGCGCGTCGGATTCGTCCACGAAGGGACGCGGCGAGCGTGCTCGTGGGAAGACGACGGCGTCTTCCACGACAGTGCGATCTACGGCCTGCTCCAGCGTGAATACGAGGCGACCGGCATCCGCCTGAGTCCTGGTCGAGCGTGACTTGAGTAAGGTCGCCTGAGTCGCCCGCATGTATGCATTGTCTACAATGCATACATGAGCTCAACGGCACCGCTTGGACGACCCATCTCGGTCCGCCTTCCGGAGGATCTTCGCCGGCGCATCGAAGCGCTGGCGCGCGCCACCCGGCGTAGCCAGGGCGATGTCGTCCGCGAAGTGATCGAGCGCGACTTGGCGAAGCTGGAGTGGGAGCAGCGAATCGCGGCTCGTGCGGCAGACCTGCGCGCGGGCCGGGCGGAGGCCGTGTCCCTCAATGAGGTTGAGCGTGAGCTGGGTCTGGACGATGTCGTCGTCGACCCGCGCATCCTGGATGACATCGAGTGAGCTGGCGGGTAGCTCTGTCGCCGGAGGCGGCGGAGTGGCTCCGCAAGGCCGATCCGCAGGTGGCGCGTCGCATTCGCGACGCGCTCCGCATGGTGGCGTCGCTGGACGATCCGCGCAGCAGGGGCAAGGGCCTCACCGCGGGACTGGCGGGCCTGTGGAGGTATCGGGTCGGCGACTATCGCGTGATTTGCGACATCCGGGACCGCGAGCTGGTGATCCTCGCCCTCGACGTGGGCAAGCGCGACGAGGTCTACGGATAGTCGACACAATGGCGCCGCGATCCGGTCGCACATCCTCGGGGCCAGGAGGGCAGGGAGGTTCCGCGGGTAGTCGGCGTCACGATCCTGGCGCGACTCGTTGCGCTGCCCGTCGTGCCAGCGCCGTCCCCGCGGCCCGGCCATATAAAGTGCCCTGGTGACATCTGCCGGCTCGTTCCTCCGCCGTTACGCCTACGTCGGCCGGCAGTTCTTGAAGTTCGGTGCCGTGGGCGGCGCCGGCGTGGCGGTCAACATGGTGGTGGCCGTCGTGATGAACAAGCTCAACGGCGGCACCGTCAACGCCCAGAACGTCCTGTTCAGCATCCCGGGCACGCCGTTCAACTTCCGGTTCACCATCCTGGTCTGGATCGTCGGCTTCCTGGTGGCGAACCTGTTCAACTTCCAGTTGAACCGGCACTGGACCTTCCGGCAGGGGCAGAAGGCGCCCTGGCTGAAGGAGTTCCTGCCGTTCCTGGCGGTGGGCAGCGCGGCCGCGCTGGTCGGCATCTTCATCAAGATCGGCTTCACCAACCCGACCTCGCCGATCTACCTGCCCGAGCCCTGGTTCCACGAGAACGCCGGGCTGCAGTCCCGCGAGTACTGGTCCCAGCTGCTCACCATCGTGATCACCACGCCGATCAACTTCCTGGTCAACAAGCTGTGGACGTTCCGGCACGTCCGGCGCCGGCACGCCGAGGCCGAGACCCCCACCGGCATCCGGTAACCCATGCATCTGAAGTCACTGACCCTGCGCGGCTTCAAGTCGTTCGCGTCCACCACCACGCTGGCTTTCGAGCCCGGCATCACCTGTGTGGTCGGACCCAACGGCTCGGGCAAGTCGAACGTGGTCGACGCGCTCAGCTGGGTGATGGGCGAGCAGGGCGCCAAATCGCTGCGCGGCGGCAAGATGGAGGACGTCATCTTCGCCGGCACCTCCGGACGTGCCCCGCTGGGCCGGGCCGAGGTGACCCTCACCATCGACAACACCGACGGCGCGCTGCCGATCGAGTACACCGAGGTGACGATCAGCCGGACGATGTTCCGCTCCGGCGGTTCCGAGTACCGGATCAACGGCAACACCGCGCGACTGCTGGACGTCCAGGAACTGCTCTCCGACTCCGGCATCGGACGCGAGATGCACGTCATCGTCGGGCAGGGCCAGCTGGACTCGATCCTGCAGGCCACCCCCGAGATCCGCCGCGGCTTCATCGAGGAGGCCGCCGGCGTCCTGAAGCACCGCAAGCGCAAGGAGAAGGCGCTGCGCAAGCTGGAGGCGACCGGCACCAACCTGAACCGGCTGACCGACCTGCTGGCCGAGATCCGGCGCCAGTTGAAGCCGCTCGGACGCCAGGCCGAGGTGGCCCGCAAGGCGGCGGTGATCCAGGCCGAGCTGCGCGACGCCAAGGCCCGGCTGGTCGCCGACGACTACATCATGGCCACCTTGGCGCTGGAATCCGACCTGGCCGTCGAGGCCGATCTGAAAGCCCGCCGGGCCTCCGTCGAAGCGGCCCTGAACGCCGCCCGCGAGGCCGAGGCGGACGCCGAGATCACCGCCCGCGACGCCCTGCCCCGGCTCAACGCCGCCCAGGAGACCTGGTACGGGCTGGCCGGGCTGCGGGAGCGGCTGGCGTCCACGATGACCATCGCCGGCGAACGGGTCCGCAACGCCGAATCGGCCGGCGACGGCGACCGGCCCGGCCGCGACCCCGAGCTGATCGAGCGCGAGGCCGCCGAGATGCGCAAGGCCGAGGAGGCGCTCAACGTCGAGGTGGCGCAGGCCGCCCAGGCGCTCACCGACGCCACCGCCGCGCTCAAGCAGACCGAGGCGGCCCACGAGCAGGCCGAACGCAGCTATGCCGCCCAGCTGCGGGCGATCGCCGACCGGCGTGAGGGCCTGGCCCGGCTGACCGGCGAGGTCAACACGCTGCGCAGCCGCACCGAGGCCGCCGGCGCCGAGATCGAGCGACTCACCGCCGCCCGGGACGACGCGCTGGCCCGGGCCGCTGCCGCGACCCGCTCCTTCGCCGCGCTGGAGACCCGGATCGCCGGGGTCAGCGACGGCGAATCCGGACTGGACGCCGCCTACGAGTCGGCCGCCGCCGAGGTGGAGCGGATCGAGGCCGGGCTGGCCGAGATCCGGCAGGCCGAGGCGAAGGCGCAGACCGAGCGGGCCACCCTGGCCGCCCGGCTCGATGCGCTGGCGCTCGGCCTGGAACGCAAGGACGCCTCCGCGGCGCTGATGGCCGCTGGCGACGCGGTCGGCGGGCTGCTCGGCTCGGTGGCGACGCTGATCGGCGTCCGGCCCGGCTACGAGACGGCCATCTCGGCCGCCCTCGGCTCGGCGGCGGACGCCGTCGCGGTCGATGGCCTGGACGCCGCGGTGGGCGCCTTCGGACACCTGAAGGCCGAGGACCTGGGACGCGCCGGGCTGCTGCTGGGCGGGGCGTCCGAACCCGACGAACGACCCTGGCCGACGCTGCCGGACGGCATCGCGTGGGCGATCGACGTCGTCGAGTGCGCCGAAGCGGTTCGTCCGGCACTGTCGCGGCTGTTGCGCACGGTGGCGGTGGTGGACGACCTGACCGCCGCCCGGGTGCTGGTCGCCGAACTGCCGGACGTCACCGCGGTCACCCGCGACGGCGACGTGCTCAGCCAGTGGTTCGCCGCCGGCGGATCGTCGGCGAAGCCGTCGCTGATCGAGGTGCAGGCCGCGGTGGATGAGGCCGAAGCCCGGCTGGCGTCCGTCCAGGCCGACCTGGAACGGGCCCGGTTCGCGCTGGCCCAGGCCGACGCCGAACTGACCCAGGCCCGCGAGCGGGCCGAGGCGGCGCTGGCCCGGCTGCACGAGTCGGACGCCGAACACGCCGCGCTGGCCGAGGAACTGGCGACGCTCAGCCAGACCACCCGGGCGGCGCAGGCCGAAGCCGAGCGGCTGGGGGCGTCCATCGCGACCGCGCAGGCCACCCGTGAGCAGAACCGGTCCGCGCTGGCGGCGCTGGAGCAGCGGCTGGAACTGGCGTCGGAGCAGACCGAGGTGACCGAGGCCGACCCGTCCGAACGGGACCGGCTGAGCGCGGCCGAGCGGGCCGCCCGCGGCGCCGAGATGGAGGCCCGGCTGGCGCTGCGCACCATCGAGGAACGGGCCCGGGCGCTGGCCGGACGGGCCGACTCGTTGACCCGGGCGGCCGCCGCCG
>NZ_JASGDE010000088.1:0-24659 GCF_047607385.1 Micropruina sp. | reverse complement strand
TCCGGCCCCGGACCCCGCGGGTCGCCGGTCAGCGCGGTCCCGGACGCCGGACCTGCTCGCCCGCACCCTTGTCGTGCCCTGCGACGCAGCCTGCCGGGGGTGCTCCCGCCGCACGACGCGGCGCCGATTCTCCGGGTATGCGGAGCGGGGCCGGCTCAGCGACGCATCCTCGGTCACACCACCCGAACCGGGCGATTAGGGTGAGCAGCGTGAATTCCGTCCCGCCCCGCACCGTCCTGTTCGACCTCGACGGCACCCTGGCCGACACGGTGCCGCTGATCGTGGCGTCCTATCAACATGCCCTTCCGCAGGTACTCGGCTGGCGGCCGACCCGCGAGCAGTGCACCGAGTGGATCGGGCGGACCCTGGTGGACACCTTCACCGCTCTCGCCCCGGACCGGGTCGATGAGCTGACCGCCTGCTACCTGGACTGGAACCTGGCCAATCACGACGCCTACGTCCGGCCGTTCCCGGGGGTGACGGAGTTGGTCGACGCGCTCGGCGAGTCGGGTCGCGGATTCGGGGTGGTGACGTCCAAACGGCTGCGTTCGGCGCAGGTCAGCCTGGACTGCGTCGGCCTGACCGGACGGATCCCGCTGCTGGCCACCGAGGAGGACACCGCCGCCCACAAGCCGTCGCCCGATCCGCTGCGGCACGCCCTGCACCGGCTGGGCGCCGAGGCCGCGGACGCCGTCTACGTCGGGGACGCGGTGGTCGACCTGCAGGCGGCGCGAGCCGCCGGGATGCGCAGCATCGCCGTCACCTGGGGAGCCGGGGACGAGACCCAGTTGCGTGCCGCCGGCCCGACCGCCGTCGTGCAGGACGTCGCCGAACTCCGGGCCGTCCTCGGCCTCTGACACCTCCGCCCCGGCCGCGACCCACCACTGGGCCCTCCCTAATCAGTTCTGCCCTCCCGTCGACGGGAGGGCAGAACTGATTAGGGAGGGCCCAGTGGGTCCGACGCCACCTGCGGGGGACAAGTGGCTCGAGGTCGCACCCTTCGAGCGCGGACGCCGTTGTCGCGCCCGAAGGATGCCGCAGGCGGCCGTCCGGTCAGGACGGCCGCATCGTCCCGGTCTCCAGGAAGCGCTGGTGCCAGCCCAGCGACAGCCGCAGGTCGTGCGGGGTCTGCATGCCGTTGCAGACCTTCTGGGCGTGCTCGAAGTACTCCCGCAGCATCGGCCGGTACGACGGGTGGGCGCACTTCTCGATGATCAGCCGGGCCCGCTGCTTGGGCGACTTGCCGCGCAGATCGGCCAACCCCTGCTCGGTGATCAACACCTGGACGTCGTGCTCGGTGTGGTCGTGGTGGCTGACCATCGGCACGATGCAGGAGATCGCGCCGCCCTTGGCGATCGACGGCGTCACGAACGCCGAGATGAACGCGTTGCGGGTGAAGTCGGCCGAGCCGCCGATGCCGTTCTGCATCCGCGAGCCCATGATGTGGGTGGAGTTCACGTTGCCGTAGATGTCGGCCTCGATCATCCCGTTGCAGGCGATCACGCCCAGCCGGCGGATCATCTCGGGATGGTTCGAGATCTCCTGCGGCCGCAGCACGATCTTGTCCCGGTAGCGCCTGGCTTCGGCGTTCATCCGATCGGCGTACTCCGGCGACAGCGAGAAGGCGGTCGCCGAGGCGACGCTCATCTTGCCCGAGTCGATCAGGTCGACCATGCCGTCCTGGATCACCTCGGTGTACGAGGTCAGGTAGTCGAACGGGCCGCTCATCAGCCCGGCCAGCACCGCGTTGGCCACGTTGCCGACCCCGGACTGCAGCGGCAGCAGGTCCTTCGGCAGCCGCTTCTTCTTCACCTCGTGGGTGAGGAACTCCAGGAAGAACCCGGCCATCCGCTCCGAGTCGGCGTCGGCCGGCTTGAACGGGGTGTTCCGGTCGGCGGCGTCGGTCTCGATGACGGCGACCACCTTGTCGGGATCGATCCGGTAGTTGCGCTGGCCGATCCGGTCACCGGTGTGGGTGAGCATCACCGGCTGCCGCTCGGGTGGCAGCCGGGTGCCGTAGTAGATGTCGTGCATGCCCTCCAGCTCGGCCGACTGCCAGGAGTTCACCTCGAGGATGATCTGCTCGGCGCAGTCCAGGAAGGTCTTGTTGTTGCCCACCGACGAGGACGGCACTGCCGAGCCGTCCTCCTTGATCGCGGTCACCTCGACGACAGCGGTGTGCAGCTTGCCCATGCTGCCGGCCCAGATCATCGGGGCCAGGTGGGAGAGGTGGATGTCGGCGTACTCGGAGACGCCCTCGTTGATCTTGCGGCGCATGATCGGGTCGGACTGGTACGGCGTCCGGAAGCCGACGCCGTCGACCTCGGCCAGTGCGCCGTCCAGTTCGGGGGCGGTGGAGGCGCCGGTGAACAGACCGATCTGGAACTCCTCGCCGCGCTCGTGGGCGGCCTTGATCTCGGACGCCAGCGCGGCCGGAACCTCCTTGGGGTAGCCGGCCCCGGTGAAGCCGCTCATCCCGACGTTCGTGCCCGGCTTGATCAGCTTGGCGGCCTCCGCCGCGGTGGTGATCTTCTTGCGCAGCTTCTTGTTGAGAACGCGGGACACGGCGGCTTCCTTCGTCGGAGTTGACTACTACAGGTCATAGTAATGAGCGTGTCGCCGCCCGGTGGCCGAATCGGTGACTTGCTGCGGCGAGAATCCGGAGCGGCGCTCTACGGTGGTCGAGTGACTCGAATTCCGCACGGTGCCTGGCCCTCCCCGATCTCTGCGGCCGCGCTGGCGCAGGCCGGCGTCCGGCTCGGCGAACCGCGCTACGACGGCGCCGATCTGTACTGGACGCAGGGCCGTCCGGCCGAAGCCGGACGGGTGGCGCTGCTCCGGGAACGTGACGGAGTGGTGGCCGAGGTGGCGCCGGAGCTCAACGTCCGGACCCGGGTGCACGAGTACGGCGGGGGCGCCTGGGACGTCCGCGACGGCGTGGTGGTGGTCAGTTCGCACCCGTCCGGGCAGCTGCTGCGGCTGGACGCCGACGGCACGCACCCGCTGACCCCTGAGGGGGAGTCGTGGCGCTACGCCGACCTGCGGGTCCGGCCGGAGCTCGGCATCGTGTTGGCCGTCCGGGAGGATCACTCGCAACCGGGCGAGCCGGTGAACACCCTTGTCGTGCTGCGGTTGAACGACCGCAACGCGGACGGCGGCACGGTCGTCGCCGAGGGTGCCGACTTCTACGCCTGCCCCGAGCCGAGCCGGGACGGACGGCTGGCCTGGACGGAGTGGCGACACCCCGACATGCCGTGGGATGCCTGCCTGGTCCGGGTCGGCCGCCTGGGGGTCTCGGCCACCGGGGCGGTGCTGGACGGCGTCCGGACGGTGGCCGGCGGGCCGGGGGAGTCGGCGGCGCATCCGCTCTGGCGCGGCCGCGAGCTGCTGTTCTGCTCGGACCGCTCCGGGTTCTGGGAGCTGTACGGCTGGGACGGGGAAGGCGTCCGGCAGCTGACCGATGCCGGCGCCGACCTGGTCGAGCCGTTCTGGGTGTTCGGACGCCGTCCCTACGCGCTGACCGGTGACGGCTCGGTGGTCGTCCGGCCCCGCATCGACGGCCGCAGCGCACCGATGCTGCTCACCGACGACGGCTACCGCGCGCTGGCGCCGGACGTGGTCGACTGCGACAGCCTGGACGCCCGCGGCGACCGGGTGGTGGCGCTGGCCCAGTTCGCCGACGCCCCGGACGCCGTGATCGAGCTGACCGCGACCGGCCGGCGGTTGGTGGATCGCTCGTCGCCGCCCAGCCTGGAGCCGGACGCGGTGAGCGTCGCCGAGGCGATCACCTGGCCAGGAGAAGCGGGTGAGGTGCACGGCTGGTTCTACGCCCCTCGCCCGTCGTCGTTGGTCGAGCTTGTCGAGACCCCTGCCGGGGACCCCGACCTGCCGCCGCTGGTCGTGATCAGCCACGGCGGACCGACCGCGTTCTCCACGGCAGGCTTCAGCCTGGCGGTGCAGTTCTGGACCACCCGCGGGTTCGCCGTCCTCGACGTCAACTACAGCGGCAGCAGCGGCTACGGACGGGCCTACCGCGACCTGCTGCGCGGGCAGTGGGGCGTCCTCGACGTCGCCGACTGCATCGCCGGCGCCCAGGCGCTGGCACGGGCCGGACGGGTGGACGGCGCCCGGCTCGCCATCCGGGGCGGCAGCGCCGGCGGGTACACCACGCTGCGGGCGCTCACCACGTCGAACGTCTTCGCCGCCGGCTGCAGCCGGTACGGCATCGGCGACCTGGCCGCGCTGGCGTCCGACACCCACAAATTCGAGGCGCGCTACCTGGACGGGCTGGTCGGCCCGTGGCCGGAGGCGTCCGAGGTCTACGCGGAGCGCTCGCCGATCAACCACGTCGACGCGCTCAACTGTCCGATGCTGATCCTGCAGGGCGCCGAGGACGCCGTGGTGCCGCCGAACCAGGCCGAGGCGATGGCGTCCGCGGTCGCCGCCAAGGGCCTGGACGCCGAACTGATCGTCTTCGAGGGCGAGGGCCACGGCTTCCGCAAGGCCGAGACGATCCGCCGCGCACTGGAGGCCGAGCTGGCCTTCTACGCCCGCACCTTCGGCATCGTCCTGCCCGGCTGAACCCTGCCCCGGCTCGCGACCCCGCGATCCCGCCCCGACCCCCGGCCCCTGCCGGTAAGCGCCGGCCGGACGCGCCGGTGGCGACGGCGACGGTGGCGACGGCGACGGCGGACGACTCGGCTACGTGCCGGCGTCCCGCTGGTCGGGTGAGGCCGCCGCCTCTGCTCGCGCGATCTCCTCGGCGGCCCGGATCTCGGTGGTGTTGATCCGGCGCCGGGCGTAGCACAGCAGCGACAGCTGGGCCATTCCGCCGATCAGGAACACCGCCCGCAACGCCCAGTCGCGGGGGAGCATGGTCTCGCCCAGGCCGACCAGCAGCCCGCCCAGCACGGTGCCGATCGCGATCGTTCCCCAGCCGAAGAAGCGGTAGACCGAGTTGACCCGGCCGAGCAGCCGGTCGGGGATCAGCCGCTGCCGCAGTGACACGGTGACCACGTTCCAGATCACCACGAAGACCCCGGACGCCACCCCGAGCATCCAGAACGGCACCACCCAGGGCAGCAGCCCCATCAACAGGATGGACAGGCCCATGCCGGCGATCGAGACCAGCAGCGCGGTGCCCGCGGTGAGCCGGGCGGTGACCCGTTCGGCGACCAGCGAGCCCAGCACCGCCCCGGCGGCCAGACCGGTGCTGACCAGGCCGAACTGCCAACCCTGGTACAGCTGCAGCACCTCTTGGACGAACAGCACGATGATCGCGAAGGACAGGTTGCTCAGCAGGTTCAGCAGGCCCAGCATAATGGCCAGGCTGCGGATCAGCCGATGGCTCCACAGCCAGCGGAAACCCTCGCCGATCTCGCCCTTCCAGTCGATCCGCCGCCCTCTTGCCGCGGCACCGGCGGGTAGGAAATTGCCCGCCAGGGCGAAGATCAGCGCGGCGCTCACCGCGAGCAGCCCGGCGTTGGCCAGGAACGGCAGGGCCAGGGCGACGGCGATCAGCACCCCGCCCAGCGGCGGACCCACGAAGCTGTTCATCGTGGTCTCGGCCGCCCACAGCCGTCCGTTGGCCCGCTCCAGCAGCGACCGGTCGACCACCGACGGCAGCAGCGTCTGCGCGGTGTTGTCCCGCAGCACCTCGGCGCAGCCCAGCAGCAGCGAGGCCAGGCAGAGCGCGGCGATCAGTGCCGGCCCGCCGGCCGGCTCGGGTGCTCCGGCGGCCAGCTGTTCGGGTGTCGGCAGGCCGCCGGAATCGAACAGCACCAGGACGCCGAGCGCGGCCACCACCGCGACCCGGCAGACGTCCATCCAGCCGATCAGGGCGCGCCGGTCGAAACGGTCGCTGATCACGCCGGCGGGCAGGCTGAAGAACAGCCAGGGCAGTCGTCCGGCCACACCGACCAGCGCGATCAGCAGCGCGTCCCGGGTCAACGCGGAAGCCAGCCAGACCAGCGCCACCGACATCAACCCGTCGCCCAGGTTGGCCGCCGTCGCGGACGCCAGCAGCTTGCGATAGTTGGCGCCCAGCGGCTTCCGCCCGGCGGCGGCGCTCATTCGGCGTCCCCTCCGGGCAGCGGCGGACGCCCGGTGGCGTAGAGCCCGAAGACGAGCGCGTAGGTGGTCTCCCCGGACGCCGGCTCGGCGCTGAACTCCATGATCAGCTCCTCCATCCGCCGCTTCCACTCCTGGGCGCGCCGGTGCGGGATCCGGGCGAACCGCACGTTCGCCGACATGATCGCGCCCGCGACCGGCGTCCGGCCGATCTCTGCGGCGGCCCGAGCGAGCACCCGCTCCTCCTCGCCGACGGCCTGGTGCTCGCGTCCGTAGAGGAAGACCCGGGCGGTGCGGCCGTAGTACTTCGCCTCCAGGGCGCGGACCCGCTCGGTCCGGACGACGTGCACCAGGCCTGCGTCCTGGAGCACCTTCAGGTGATGACCGACGGTCCCCTTGGGCTTGCCGAGCACCACGGCGAGCTCGGACGTGGTGGCCGCCCGCTCCAGCAACAGCGAGGTGATCTCCCGCCGAGTGTCCTCGAACAGGGCGCGGTACTGGCCGGGATCGGTGAGCTCCAGCGCCTCGGCCAGCTCGTAGTCCGGCGGCCGCAGACGGGGCTGGGGCGCGGGCGACGGCTCCGGTAAATGGTCGGTCATAACCGTATGGTCTGTTATTCCCGACCATTTGGCAAGAGGTGGTGCGTCAGCCCCAGGGCCTAGGGAAGGCGCTGATCAATGCGGCCTCTCGCTGGTTGAGCTTGTCGAAACCCGTTGCCAGAGCGGTCTCGACAAGCTCGACCAGCGAGAATCAGCGCTTCCCTAGCGGGGCAGCACCTCGATCCGCTGGCTGATCGTCCAGCTCTCGCCCGGCAGCAGGGTGACGGCGTCGGCGAACACGTTGGCCGCTTCGACGCACACCATCCCGGTCCACTCGCCAGGCCCCATGTCGGCCATCCCGGCGGCGGCCTGCTCCCAGGGATTCCACACCACGACATTGGCCGAACCCTCGGCGCTGAGCCGCAGTCCGCGTCCGAGACCCGGGTCGTCGACGGTCACCGCGCCCTCGTGCAGGTGTACCCGGTCGGTCGGCCCGGTGAGTCGCAGCGGCCCCTCCTGCACCTGGTCGAAGGCCGGTTCGGGGAGGTTCTTGTCCAGGTAGGTGGCGCCGTCCAGGCCCTCGATGGTGATCGCGCGGACGTCGCTGACCACCAGGTAGGTGTGCAGCGCCTCCTCGAGGGTGAAGGGCTCGTCGCTGGTGTTGCTGGCGTGCAGCGAGACCCGGAGGTGACCGGGGGCGAACTCCGCGGTCAGCCGGGCCCGGTAGTCGTGGGAGAACTCGGGCTGGCTTCCGGTGATCTCAGGACCGATGTCGTACTCGACGCGCAGCACCCCGGACCGCTCGGTCACCTCGGTGCGACGCCAGCCGACGGCGCGGACGAAGCCGTGCGCCGGCTTCTTGTCGCCGGTTAGTCCGGGTCCGAACCAGGGGAAACAGATCGGGATGCCGCCGCGGATCGCCGTGCCCGCGCGGTACCCGGAGGAGGAGCTGAGCCACAGCACCGGGTGGGATTCGCCGTCCGGCTGCCAAGCGGCGACGTTTGCGCCGTGGTCGAAGATCCGGTAGCGGCCGGCGGCGCCCTCGATGCCGGGCAGCGGAGAGGTGATCGCGGTGTGGGTCATGGGATCGAGGCTAACCCTCCCGGGGAAAAGAAAGAGCACTGCGGGGCCGAAAGGCCCCGCAGTGCTCCGGGGAGCCCGGGGGGATGGGCTCGTCTATGGGTTGGGGTGGCGGCGGATCAGTACGCGCCGCTCGACCCCAGGACGGCGCGGGCCGTCCGGACCAGGATCGACAGATCCTGCATGATGGACCAGTTGTCGACGTAGTAGACGTCCAGCCGGACCGTCTCGTCCCAGGAGAGGTTCGAGCGACCGGAGACCTGCCAGAGGCCGGTCAGGCCGGGCAGCACGTCGAGCCGGCGAACGGTGTCGCTGTCGTACTGCGCCACCTCCTTGGGCAGGGCCGGACGAGGGCCGACCAGGCTCATGTCGCCACGGAAGACGTTCCACAGCTGGGGCAGTTCGTCGATCGAGAACCGGCGGATGAAGTTGCCGACCTTGGTGATCCGGGGATCCTTGGCCATCTTGAACAGCACGCCGGCGCCCTCGTTCTGGGCCTCCAGCTCAGCCTTGCGGGCCTCGGCGTCGACCACCATGGAACGGATCTTCAGGCACTGGAACTCTTCGCCGCGGCGTCCGACCCGGGTCTGCTTGAACAGCACCGGACCACGATCTTCGAGCTTCACCGCGATGGCGACCGCGGCCATGATCGGGGCCGCCGCCAGCAGCAGCAGGCCGGAGCCGATGATGTCGAAGGCGCGCTTGCTCCACCGGGAGGCCTCCATCGCCTGCGGCCGCTCCACGTAGACCAGCGGCAGACCGGCCACCGGGCGGGAGCTGAGCCGCTCGGAGCTGATGTCGGTCAGCGCCGGGGCGACGATCATCTGGACGTCGAGCTCTTCGAGCTCCCAGGCCATCCGCTTGAAGTGCTGGCTGTCGGGGAAGGAACCCTCGGCGAAGATGACGGTGTCCACATCGGACTCGTGCACCAGGTCGCCGACCTCGCTGACCTTGCCCAGCACGGGCAGGCCGGACGGGGTCTCTTCGATGTCGGCCGTGGTCACGGCGCCGACCAGGCGGTAGCCGAGCCACTTCTCGCGACGCAGCACCCGGGCCACCTCGTCGATGTGCGCCGGCGAGCCGGCCACCAGAACCGAGGTCTGGAAGTGACCGCGGCGACGCAGGTGCATCAGCACCCGGCGGCGGGCCAGGCGGCCGACCAGCAGGGCCGGGATGCCGATCAGGAAGAGCAGCACGAAGAACCCGCGGGACAGGTCGTACATGGTCAGGTAGCAGCTGATGCCGATCGCACCGGCGAACAGGCCCGAACCGAGCGCCACCCGCTGGTACTCGACCATGCCGGTCTGCAGGTGGTGCAGCGAGTAGGCCCCGCAGGCGGCCAGCAGGGCCATCCAGACCGCGGGAATCGCGTAGTAGGCCCACACGGTGCCGGACGGGCCGAAGGTGTCGTTGACGAAGCCGAGGCCGAACCGCCAGGTGTAGGCGGCGTAGGCGGCGACGGTGATGAGCACGGCGTCCAGCGCGGCGACACCGGTCTGGCGCAGGGCGCCGTTGCGACGGGTGTTGGTGTTGAGGCCGCGAATCAGGCGCTGTTGCGCAGAGTGAACGCGCACGTCCAATGCAGTCATAACTTGAGATCCCCCCCGAGATACTGACGAACTCCCCCCGAGTTCGTAGGCAAGCACCCCCCAGCACTTGCTGTCGGCAAGTCTGGCACAAGCTGGTGGCGTGCGCAAGCTGACACGTTCAGTGGCGCGAGCGGTCAAGTCCGTTCTTTCTCACCATCGGTGACCGAACCCAGCCGGTTCCGGCGGATCGGGAAGAACTGCTTGCCAATTCCGTAGCCGCAGTGAAACGCAGACTTAACTTCGACTCACCGATTGGCGCCTGCTCTGAGACTTCGGCGGGTGCGCCGGCTCCGCCGGTCACCCGTGCCGTGCCGTGCCGTGCCACCCGGCCGGCCGGCCGGCCCGGGGTCGGCGCTGCTGCGCAGCCGGGGCCGTCGGTCGCCGGTCGGTGCTGCCGGCCAAGTTGGCATTGCCCGCCGGGTCGTGCGATTATCAGTGACTGTGTTGCCAGCGGGGGGTTGGCCGCACAGTATTCCGGGGGGAATCACAAGTGAGAACGGGCTATCTGCTGTCCGCCTTCGACATGGTTGATGTCGGAGACGTCGATGTCGTCAGGCAAGTTGCCGAGAGTGTTGATCGGGTCGAGGCCCGAGTCCTGTCCGATGAAGCGGTATTCGGCGTCACCGGACGCCGGCCGGTGATTCCGGCCCAGGAACGGCTGGAGATCGTCGGATCGCTCCGCGAGGTCTCCGATGCCGCGATCTACGACCCGTCCAGGCGGCTCAAGGCCGACGAGCGCGACATTGCCTACGGGCGTCAGGACGTCGGTGTCGGGAACGCGCAGGTCGACCGCTGGCTGCGGCCGCGGGCGAACCCGCAGACCGCGGAGAGGCTCGGGCAGGCGTCCGCGCTGGCGACGCACGACGGGATCCTGGGCTACGTGCCCGGCGCCTGGGACATGTTCCACATCGGGCACCTGAATATCCTCAAGCGGGCTCGGCAGCATTGCACGCGCCTGGTGGTCGGGGTTGTCACCGATGAGGCGCTGTTCCGGGCCAAGGGCAAGTACCCGATCGTGCCGTTGGCGGAGCGGATGCAGGTGGTGGCGGCGATGGACATCGTCGACGCCGTGGTGGTGGATTTCTCCACCAGCAAGCTCGAGGTGTGGGATCGCGTGCATTTCGACGTCCTGTTCAAGGGCGACGATTGGCGAGGCACCTCGAAGGGTGACCTGCTGGAGTCGGAGATGTCGGAGGTGGGTGCCTCGGTGCACTACTTCCCCTACACCGCGCACACCTCGTCCACCGCGCTGCGTCAGATTCTCGCTGCCCGCTGACCACAGCCCCGCGCGAGGGTGGCGTTCCGTTACGCGCTCCTCGCCCAGCCGGGGCGAGGCGGGCGCGGAGTGGCCGTTTCCCGGCTACACTGCTGACGCCGGTCGCCACCCCCGACTGCGGCGCATGCTGCAACGACCGTTCAATAAAGGAGTTTTCAGGCCTTGCCCGAGATCGATGATGAGGTCATCGAGGTCGACAGTCCTGCGCTGTCCGATGATCAACGACCAACTGTCCGCATTCTCGGCACCCACGGTGTGCCGGCGAACTACGGCGGTTTCGAAACCGCCGCCGAAAAGGTAGGCCTGCACCTGTTGGCCGCCGGCTGGCGGGTGATCGTGTATTGCCAGGTCGAGGGCCGTGGCGAGATCACCTACGACGAATGGAACGGCCTGGAACGGGTCAACGTTCCGGTGGACGTCCCGGGTTGGCGTGGCACCTCGCTGTTCGACCTGAAGTGCGTCAGGCACTCCAGCCAGTTCGACGACCTGTGCCTGGTGTTCGGGTACAACACCGGCATCTTCAACACCTGGCAGCGCTTCAAGCGCATCCCGATGGTGATCAACATGGACGGGATCGAGTGGTCGCGGGCCCGCTGGGGCTTCTTCCGGCAAGCGATCCTGTACGTGAACGAGCGCTTCTCGGCGTTCGCCGGCAACCATCTGATCGCCGATCATCCGCAGATCGAGAAGTACCTGTGGACCCGCGCGCCGAAGCGCAAGGTGACGATGATCGCCTACGGCGCCGACGAGGTGCTCGAGGCCGACGAGGCGCCGGTGCGGGCGCTGGGTCTGGAACCGGGCCGGTATCTGACGCTGATCTGCCGGCCGATCCCGGAGAACTCGATCCTCGAGTTGGTGCAGGGCTTCTCGGCCAAGCCGCGCGACTACAAGCTGGCGCTGCTGGGCAACTACGACCCGGAGAACGACGACTACCATCGCCAGGTGGTGGAGGCGGCCTCCGACGACGTGGTGTTCCTGGGCGCCATCTTCGACCCGGAGGTGGTCCAGCCGCTACGTTTCCACAGCGCCCTGTACCTGCACGGGCACACCGTCGGCGGCACCAATCCGTCGCTGGTCGAGGCGCTGGGCGCGGGCAACCCGGTGCTGGCGCACGACAACGTCTACAACCGTTGGACGGCCGGCCCGCGTCAGGCATACTTCACCACCGCGGACGACGTGGCCGTGGAGCTGGACGCGATCCTGGGCTCGCCGCAGCGGTTGGAGCAGATGAGCACGGCGGCCAGGGAGCGGTATCACTCCGGCCTGACCTGGTACCAGATCGGTGAGCAGTATCGCTTGCTGCTCAACCGATACCTACCCACGAACTCGAAAAAGACCGGATCTGGAAGGCACTGAAACGATGGTGAAAGTGGCCGTGATCGGCCTGGGCAAGATGGGCATCTCGCACCTGTCGATGGTGCGGGCGTTGCCCGGCGTGGAGGTCGTCGGCATCGTCGACGCCACCACCTACCTGCTCGGCGTCCTGAAGAAATACACGGGGTTGGCGACGTACACGTCGATCGACAAGCTGCTGGCGGCGGAGAAGCCGGACGCAGCGATCGTCGCGACCCCGTCGCGATTGCACTACCCGATGGTCAAGCAGCTGCTGGAGGCGGGAGTCGCGGTCTTCTGCGAGAAGCCGTTCACGCTCAGCGGCGCCGAGGGCGAGGAACTGGTCGAGCTCGCCGCGGCGAAGCACCTGGTCACCCAGGTCGGCTACCACAACCGGTTCGTCGGCGCCTTCGGCGAGGTGAAGCGGCTGCTGGACGCCGGCGCGATCGGCACCGTCAGCCACGGCCTGGCCGAGGCGTATGGGCCGGTGGTGCTGAAGCCGCAGGGCGGTACCTGGCGCAGCAAGAGCACCGAGGGCGGCGGCTGTCTGTACGACTACGCGGCACACCCGCTGAACCTGATCAACTGGTACCTGGGCGAGCCGATCGGGGTCGGCGGCACCGTGCTGAACAGCATCTTCTCCGCAGAGATCGACGACGAGGTGTCGTCCACCCTCTACTACGACCAGGACCGGACCGTCTCGGTCTCGGTGAACTGGTCGGACGAGTCGGTGCGCAAGATGACCACCCGGATCACCCTGTGGGGCACCGGTGGCCGGATCTTCGCCGACCGGCAGGAGATCCAGGTCTACCTGCGCGAGGACACCACGATTCCCGACGGCTACCAGCCGGGATGGAACGTCCGCTACACCACCGAGCTCACCGAGCCGGTCGAGTTCTACCTGCGCGGTGAGGAGTACACCGCCCAGCTGGCCCACTTCGTCGAACGGGTGCGCACCGGCGCGGTCGACGGCGAGAACACCTTCGCCTCGGCGGTGGTCACCGACAAGTTGATCGAGCGGATGATCGACGACTCCAAGCGCGGCCCGTCGGTGCGGCTGACTGATGCGGTGGCCGCCAAGGAGCCGGTCGCCGCGTCGTCGCTGCCGGCGCGGCTGCTGGGCGCCGCACGGTCGGGCATCAAGCGGATCCGGACCCTGGTGTCCGGCGGGAAGTGAGGACTGCGATGGACAAGCTGCTTTTCGGAGACAACCAGTTCTTCGGGGTCAACCACATGTCGGAGGAGAAGGCGCGGCAGCAGCAGATGCGCTTCCAGCGCACCGACGCCGTCATCGACGTGCTGAAGGACGCCTACGCCGAGGGTGTGACCACCTTCATGTGCACCACCCACGACCGGATCGGCGAGGTGGCGAATTACTTCGGCGAGCATCGCGATCAGTACCCGGACTTCACCTTCTTCCCGGGCATGCCCTACGCGCACAAGTACGCCAATGCGGTGACCACCGACGGCATGATGGGGGCGTTGAAGCGTTTCCTGCCGAACTCCGGCCTGGTGGACGCGGCAATGCGCGGTACGTCGTCGCTGGTCGGCAAGGACATCGAGGGCATCGTCACCTTGCTGATCGACGCCGAGATGAAGATGTTCGAGGGCCTGCCCACTCCGGTGATCTGGTTGCAGAACGTGGTCACCGACCTGCTGCTCGGGCTGGGTTTCAACGAGGCCTTCACGATCTTCGCCGATCACGTCCGGAGCAAGTACAACGCCGAGCCGGGCTTCATCACGATGAATCTGCCGATGCTCGCCGCGGTGCTGGACAAGCAGGGAATTCAGTCCCCGCTGATCTGCGCCAACATCAACAAGATCGGTTTCCGGATGTCCGGCGGCATGGACGCCTACCGCAAGGCGCTGGAGTCGCACGACTTCCGTCCGGTGGCCATGTCGGTGTACGCCTCCGGTGCGATTCCGGCCGACGAGGCGATTCAGTGGGTCTGTGAGCAGCCGAACATCGAGGCCATCGTGTTCGGCGCCTCGTCCCGGCGCAACATCGCCAGCACCAAGCAGTTGGTCGACACCTACTGGAAGAAGTGATGGCGGGCGACCCGGGCACCGTTCTGATCGCCAATCCCGGTGCCGATCTGTACGGCTCCGACCGAATGACGGTCGAGAGTGTGAAAGCGCTGGTGAACGGCGGTTTCACGGTCTTCGTGACGGTGCCCGGGCCGGGCCCGCTGATCGAACTGCTGACCGACGCCGGCGCGACGGTGCTGGAGCAGCCGACGCCGATCATTCGCAAGAGCCTGCTCTCGCCGGGTGGCCTGGTGCAGCTGGTGCGCGAGACGCTGAGCGCCTGGGCGCCGTCCTGGCGGCTGTTGAAGCACACCAATGCGGGGACGGTGCTGGTGAACACCATCACCCCTCCGCTGTGGTTCCCGCTGGCCAGGCTGGCCGGGCGCAACCTGGCCTGCCACGTGCACGAGGCGGAGCGGGCCACCAACCCGCTGTTGCGCTCGGCGCTGTACCTGCCGTTGGTGTTCTGCCGGCGGATCGTGATCAACAGCCGGTTCTGCCTGGATGTGCTCGCCGAGTCTGCTCCCTGGCTGGTGAAGCGGGCCACCATCGTGCACAACACCGTGCCGGGGCCCAGCGAGGTGGTGCCGCCGCGCGAGCAGCTGACCGGCGCGGCGCGGCTGATGTACATGGGCCGGCTCTCGCACCGCAAAGGCCCGCACGTGCTGGTCGATGCGGTCGAGCTGCTCAAGCGGCGCGGACGCCGGGTGCGGCTCACCCTGGTCGGCGCGGTCTTCCCCGGGAACGAGGCCTACGAGGAGGGTCTGCGGCGCCAGGTGGCCGAGCTCGGCCTGGACGACGAGGTCGAGTTCCTCGGGTTCCGTTCGGTGATCTGGCCGACGCTGGCCGACAACGACATCGTGCTGATCTCGTCGGTCGGGGACGAGTCCTTCGGGAACACCGCGGTGGAGGCGTCCCTGGGCGCCCGTCCGGTGGTGGTCAGCGACATCCCCGGCCTCCGGGAGGCCAGCCAGGCCGCGTCCGCGGCCATCCGGGTGACGCCCGGCGACGTCACCGGGTTCGCCGACGCCGTGGAGACCATCATCGACGACTGGGCCGGCTACCGGGCGGCGGCCGTTCGCGACGCCGAGACGGTCGCCGAGAAGTTCTCCGCCGCCCAGTACGGACGCGGGTTGATCGACGCGATGGGTCTGAGCCGCTAGCCGGCCAGTTCGGCGTCCAGGGCACGCAGCCGCCGGTACCAGGCACCCAACACCAGGAAGGTGTAACCGGCGTTGGCCACGGTGAGGAAGAGATAGAACCACTGGAAGGCCACCGGGACGGCCAGCAGCAGGAACGACAGCGCCAGCAGCCCGTAGTCGGTGGGCAGCTTCAGCAGCGACATCAGGGGCGACGCGGCGGACGGCGCGGGTGTGTCGTCGCCCTTGCGCAGCCGAGCGTTGCGGGTCAACAGATCGGTCAGCAGCATCCCGAAGAAGTGGATGACGTAGACGGCGGCGAAGACGACCGGCACCAGCAGCCAGATCGGCGTGACGTCGAAGAACCGGTACATGGAGATCAGCACCGCGAGGTGCAACGTGGCGATCTTGAACGAGTCGATCACGTGGTCCAGCCACTCGCCGGTCAGGCTGCCGCCGCCGCGCAGCCGGGCCAGCTGACCGTCGGCGGCGTCCAGGGCGTAGCCGAGGACGAGCGCGACGGTGACCCCGACGGCCAGCGCCGGGCTGGGTGGCACCAATGCGATCAGCAGGATTCCGGTGAAGGTGAACAGGGCGCTGACCGCCGTCACCTGATCGGGCGTCATGCCCAGTCGATGGGCGACGGCCGCGAACAGCCGGCCGAGCGGCCGGTTCACCAGCAGCGAATAGATGGGTGCACCCTTCGAGCTCTTCTGAGCAGCCTGCAACTGGGCGTAGTTGATCCGGACCGCAGAGTGCTGCGAAGTCGTCATGAGCGTTGTGTCCCTGTCGTAGCCGGGAATGAAGACACCCCGGGGGTGTGGGACGTCGCCGGACAGTTTACGCCACCCGATGGACCGGAACGCGCCGCGTGTCAATACCGCCGTCGAACGCAGCTGTGCCTTTTCGTCGGTTGGCGAGCCGACAGATGGCGGCCACGTCGGCGACGATCGCAGTTGTCACCCGGGTGGGGGACTGCCACGATCGGATACCGACGCCGATCCGACGAAAATGACAGCGTCGGCCACTTTCGAGCCGGGAAAGTTTCGCGACCGTTCGTGCGGGCCGTATCGTTGGCTGCATCGTTGGAATCAGGGCACAACACGTCACCCCCGGCGTGCCCGTCGACGTCTCGGGCAGAAAACTGTGGGGAGTTCGTGCTGTCGTACAGGCGCGCAGCGGAAATGGACGGGTATGAGGCTTCGGCAGGTTGCGGCGCCGGTGATCGGAGCGATGATGTTCTGCGCGTCGGTCGGGCTGGTCCAGCCCGTGGCCACCGCAGACCAGGAACGACAGGTCGAGTTCGTCATCACCGACGACCGGATCGCCGGCTCCTCGGGCCTGGCCGCCGACCCGGTCAACCAGGTGTACTGGACGATGAACGACGTGGGCGATCCGGGCGTGGTCTACGCCGTGGACAAGTCGGGCAAGACGGTCGGCACGCTGCGCTACGACGCGGCCCCCACCGATGTGGAGTCGATCGCCTACAGCGACGGACGGCTGTACGTGGGCGACACCGGGGGCAATAGGGAGAAGCGCCCGGTCTTCACCGTCTACGAGTTCACCCGGCCCCGGCCGGACAACTCCGTGCAGCCCTTCCGCGCCTTGCGCTTCTCCTACCCCGACGGCCCGCACGACACCGAGGCGATGCTGGTGGACTCCCACGGGCGGTTCACCTTCGTCACCAAGGGCGCCGAGCAAGGGCTGATCTTCACCGCGCCGGCGCAGCTGTCCAGCACCGAGCCGAATCCGCTCACCCAGGTGGGGGAGGCCCCGCAGTACGTGACCGACGGCACGGTGCTGGCCGACGGCCGGATGATCCTGCGCAACTACGTGGCGGTCTTCCGGCTCGATCCGGCCTCCTGGCAGATCGTCGCCGCCGCCGGGACGCCGCCGCTGAAGCAGGGCGAGTCGGTGACCGCGCCGTTGCGTGGACGCGGCCTGTTGATCGGCTCGGAGGGCAAGGAGTCCGAGGTGCTGCGGGTGCCTGTTCCGACCACGCTGGGGCGACTGCCGACCATTGCGAACTCGCCGGCCGTGGAGCCGTCCGCATCGGCCACCCCGAGCGCGTCGCCGGAGCAGCACCCGGACTCCGGCCAGACGACCGGACTGTTCGTCTACGGCGCCGGGGGCCTGCTGGTTGCCGCCGGCCTGGCCACCGTCTTCCTGCGTCGCCGCGGCGGGAGAGCTTCGAAGTGACACACCATTCATGGCCCTGTGGACCGGCGCCGGCGGTCCACAGCGCAGTGCAGGAATCGCTGGCGCGCGTTCGACAATCCAGAGAAGAGGAACTGTGATGACACCCTCCGCAGGCCTGAAGAATTCGGTCTCCACCGCCAAGCGGCTGCTGATGAGGACAGGCAGTGAGGCGTTCCGGGTGATCGGCTCGGCAACGGCCGATCTGCGTCCGCTGCCGGACTTCCTGCTGATCGGTACCAAGCGCGGTGGCACCACCTCGCTCTACTACGACCTGCTGCAGGTGCCGCAGATCGTCACCATGTTCCCGTCCGCCCGCTTCCTGCCGAAGGCGAACGAGACCAAGGGCGTGCACTTCTTCGACAGCTTCTACGGCAAGGGCATGCGCTGGTACCGCTCGTACATGCCGACGGCCGGGTCGCGGGCCCGCGCCGAGCGTCGGCTGGGCAAGCCGGTGGTGGTGGGCGAGGCGTCCCCGTACTACCTGTTCCACCCGCTGGCCGCCGCCCGTGCCTACGCCGCGATGCCGAACGCGAAGATCGTGGCGCTGCTGCGGGACCCGGTCGAGCGCACTCACTCGCACTGGAAGGAGCGCCGGCGCAGCAACGCCGAGCCGCTGGACTTCGCCGAGGCGCTGGCGGCCGAGGAGCAACGGCTGGCCGGCGAGGAGCAACGGATCATCGCCGAGGCCCCGCACTACATCAGCTACCCGCACGAGCAGCAGTCCTACGTGGCGCAGAGCCGCTACGTGCACGGCCTGCGCCGCTGGGCCGACCTGTACGGCATGGAGAACATCCTGGTGCTGGCCAGTGAGGACTACTACGCCGACCAGCCGGCCGCGGTGGCCACCGTCTCCCGGTTCCTCGGCCTGGACGCCCCCGACCTGGAGATCGGCGGGCACCTCAACGCCGCCCCCGGCGGCGCCATGGATCCGGAACTGCGCAAGCGGCTGCAGGAGGGTTTCGCCGAGGACAACGCCGCACTGGAGCAGCTGATCGGGCGCCGGCTGCCGTGGCAGTGAGCCTGCGGACGGACCGGAGCGTGGTGCGCTTTCCGCGCACCGGTCACATCTGGATCCCCCGGCACGGCCGTCGCGCTGCGGCCGCCGGGATCGCGATGCACTCGCCGTGCCGCCCGATCGCGGTCGCGGCGCAGCGCGCCCTGTACCTTGCCGTCCGGGTGGCCGGCTCCCGGGTGATCCCGGGGGAGCGCGGCGTCCGGACCGATCCGTTGCCGGACCCGGAGTGGCGGGACCTGCTGGAACAGTGGCAGTCGGTGGTCGGCTCGTTCGACGACCTGGTGCTGTACCGCCGTCCGCAGGCCGGACGTGCCGGCTTCGCGGCGCTGTTGCTGCGGGACGGGCGCGGGGTCGGTTTCGCCCGCTTCCATCCCGAGCCGACCCGGATCGAACGCGAGTTCGCCTTGATGACGTCCGTGTACGCGGCCAAGCCCAGCAGTTTCGGGGTGGCGCGACCGCTGGCCCGGGGACGGCTCGACGAGGGCGGCGGTTGGCTGGTCAACGAGTCGCTGCCCAACTATCCGCTGGGAGCGGTCCGGGACCCCGCCGTCCGGAACCGGGTGGCGGACGAGATCGGCGAGGTGCTGGCCGTGGTGCTGCCCCGCGGCGACGACGTGCCCGCTCACTGGCGTCCGGCGCACGGCGACCTGGCCCCGTGGAACCTGCGGACCCTGCTGCGCGGCACGGTCCGGGTGATCGACTGGGAGGACGCCTGCTATGCGCCGCCCGGGGTGGACCGGCTGTACGGTGCGCTCACCGCGCACACCACTTTCGGCACACCGCTGCCCAGTTCCGCACCCGGCGAGGCGATCGACTGGGTGACCACGCTGATCGTCGGACGGATGCAGGTCAGCAGCGAGGCGGGCAACCGCGCCCAACTGGACCTGCTGGCGACCATAGCGGCCGAGTGACCAGAACCGAAGGACCCGCTCACCGTCGGCGGTGAGCGGGTCCTTCGTGTGTCGAGGCGGGATCAGTTCAGGAAGCCGGCGCCCACCGTGCGGTTGGTGGACTCGTCGACCAGGATCACCGAACCCATCACCCGGTTGGTGTTGTAGTCGTCCATGAACAGCGGCTTGGTGCAGCGCATCCGCACCCGGCCGATGTCGTTGAGGCCCAGCGAGGTCACCGAATCGTCGCGGTGCAGGGTGTTGATGTCGATCCGGTACAGCACCTCGCGGATCTTCACCCGCGCCCAGGTGGTGGTGTGCTTGAGCGCCAGGGTGCGGCCGGGGGACAGTGCGGTGGTCTCGTCCATCCAGCAGATCCGCAGGTCCAGGTCCTGACTCGGCTCGACCGGATTGTTCGGCCGGACCAGCAGGTCACCGCGGGAGATGTCGATCTCGTCGGCCAGCCGCAGCACCACCGACATCGGCGGGTAGGCGCTGTCCTGCGGGCCGGACGGGCCGTCGATCGCGGTCACCGTCGAGGTGAAGCCGCTGGGCAGGGCCATGATCGGGTCGCCCACCTTGATCACCCCGCTGGCCACCGTGCCGGCGTAGCCGCGGTAGTCGCGGTTCTTGGCCTGCTGCGGCCGGATCACGTACTGCACCGGGAACCGGACGTCGGTGAGGTTGCGGTCGCTGGCCACGTGCAGGTGCTCCAGGTGGTAGAGCAGCGACGGGCCGTCGTACCACGGCGTCCGGTCGCTGCGGGTCACCACGTTGTCGCCGGCCAGCGCCGAGATCGGGATGAAGGCCAGGTCGTGCACGTTCAGCCGGGTCGAGAAGGCGGTGAACTCCTCGACGATCGAGTCGAAGGCCTCCTGGGCGTAGTCGACCAGGTCCATCTTGTTGACGCAGACGATCAGATGCCGCACGCCCAGCAGGGTGGTGAGGAAGGCGTGCCGGCGGCTCTGCTCCGTCATCCCCTTGCGGGCGTCCACCAGGATCAGTGCGGCGTCCGCGGTGGAGGCGCCGGTGACCATGTTCCGGGTGTACTGCGGATGCCCGGGGGTGTCGGCGATGATGAATTTGCGGTTCGGCGTGGTGAAGTAGCGGTAGGCCACGTCGATGGTGATGCCCTGCTCCCGCTCGGCGCGCAGACCGTCGGTGAGCAGCGCCAGGTCGACGTAGTCGTCACCGCGCTGGTTGCTGACCCGCTCGACCGCCTCGTACTGGTCGATGAAGATGCCCTTGGAGTCGTACAGCAGGCGTCCGATCAGCGTGCTCTTGCCGTCGTCCACGCTTCCGGCGGTGGCGAACCGCAACAAGTCTCCCGACATCAGAAGTACCCTTCCTTCTTCCGGTCTTCCATTGCAGCTTCGCTGACCTTGTCGTCGGCCCGGGTCGCGCCCCGCTCCGTGTAGCGGGTCGCCGCGATCTCGGCGACGATCTTCTCGTTGGTGTCGGCCTCCGACTCGACGGCGGCGGTCAGGTTGGCGTCGCCCATGGTGCGGTAGCGGACCGAGCGGGTGAACACCTCTTCGCCGTCGCGCGGACGGATGAACTCGTTGACCGCGTACAACATGCCCTGCCGCCGGACCACCTCACGCTCCTTGGCGTAGTAGAGGTTCGGCAGCGGCAGTCGCTCCTCGGCGATGTAGGCCCAGGTGTCCAGCTCGGTCCAGTTGGACAGCGGGAACACCCGGATGCTCTCGCCGACGTTCACCCGGCCGTTGTACAGGCTCCACAGCTCGGGACGCTGGTTCTTGGGATCCCACTGCCCGAACTCGTCGCGGAAGGAGAACACCCGCTCCTTGGCCCGGGCCTTCTCCTCGTCACGGCGGGCGCCGCCGAACAGGGCGTCGAAGCGATGCTCCTCGGCGGCCCGCAGCAGCACCGGGGTCTGGATCCGGTTCCGGGAGCCGTTGGACTCCTCACGGACGAAGCCCTGCTCGATCGCCTCCGGGACCGACGCCACCAGCAGCTGCACTTCCAGCTGCTCGGCCCACCAGTCGCGGAACGAGATCACCTCGGCGAAGTTCAGCCCGGTGTCCACGTGCATGAACGGGAACGGGATCCGGGACGGTGCGAAGGCCTTGCGGGCCAGCGCGCTCATCACCACGGAGTCCTTGCCGCCCGAGAACAGCAGGCACGGACGCTGCATCTCGGCAGCCACCTCACGAATGATGTGGATGCTCTCCGCCTCCAGCGCTCGGAGCTGGCTCAGTACATATGTGCTCATTGATTTCCTTCGATCTGCGCCAACAGTGCCACCAGTTCGGCCGCCTTGGACGGGTGGCAGACCAGCAGGTCCGGCAGCCAGGGATTCTCACGGTTGTAGACCAGCGGGGATCCGTCCAGCCGGCTGGCGTGCAGGCCGGCTCCCAGCGCCACCGCGACGGGGGCGGCCGAATCCCATTCATACTGGCCGCCGCCGTGGATGTAGGCGTCCGTCTCACCGGTCACCACCGACATCACCTTGACCCCGGCCGAGCCCATCGGCACCAGCTCGACGTCGAGGTGCTTGCCGAGCTCGGTGACCAGGCGCGGCGGACGGGTACGGCTCACCGCCACCCGCAGCGGCCGGCCGGCGGTGTCCGGGAAGGTCACCGGGGCCGCGTCCGAGCGGTGCACCAGGTTGCGCGCGGGCAGGCCCACCACACCCGCGGTGAGACCGGCGGCCCGGGTCCACAGCGCCACGTGCACGGCGAAGTCGGGGCGCCAACCACCCTCCGGCGTCCGTTCGGTGAACTCGCGGGTGCCGTCCAACGGGTCGATGATCCAGACCCGGTCGGCGTCCAGCCGGCGGAGATCGTCCGCGGCCTCCTCGGACAGCACGGCGTCGTCGGGACGCTGTGCTGCCAGCTCGCGCAGCAGATAGGTGTTGGATTCGGCGTCACCGGTGGCGCCGTCGATGTCGTCGCCGAGCTGCTCGCGCAGCCGGAGCAGGATCTCTCCGGCGCCCTGAGCGAGGGCGGTGGCGAAGTCCAGATCAGATGTCATAGCTGGGTCCCTGGTAGAGGTGGCTGCCGGAGGTTCTGGTCAGGGCGTCGGTGCCTCGGCGGACGGCCCGGGCCTCGAGTTCGGCGAAGACCACCTCGACGGCGTCGGTCATCGAGGTGGTGGAGGTGTCGATCACCAGATCGGCGTGGGTCGGCGCCTGGTAGGGCGAGTCGATCCCGGTGAAGTTCGGGATCTGGCCGGCCCGGGCCAGGGCGTAAAGGCCCTTGCGATCCCGCCGTTCGCATTCCTCGATCGGGGTGGAGACCCAGACCTCCAGGAAGTCGGCGTTCAGGTTGCTGGCCATCGTGCGGGCCTCGGCCCGGATGTCGGCGAACGGGGCGATCAGGGCGGTGATGGCGATGGCGCCGTTGCCGGCCAGCAGCGCTGCGACCCAGCTCACCCGGCGGACGTTCGCCGCGCGTCCGGCCTCGTCGAATCCGAGACCGGCGGAGAGCATCCGGCGCACGTCGTCGCCGTCGAGCAGATTGACCGGACGATCGCTGCGCGCCTCGACGGCGTCCCGCAGGGCCTTCGCCAGCGTCGACTTGCCCGAGCCGGACAGCCCGGTGAAGAACACCACGGTGCCGCCTCGATCCTGGGTCGACGGGCCCGCGCCGTCGCCGTCGCCGACGGTGACGTGGTGCAGAGCACCGAACGCCTGGGCCACCGCGGCCGGCTCCGGCAGCACCGGACGGCGCAGGACGTCGCCGTCGGCGTCACCGGGCCAAGGCACCCGCACCACGGTGTGCTCGGCCTTTGGCTGGGCGTCGGCGACGGACTGGATCTGTGCCACCAGTTCACGGCCGGAGCGGGTCCGGCCGGCGAGCACCAGCCAACTGACCCGCATATCGTGGTGCATGAGCACGTCGACGCGGGCCAGATCGGCATGGGACGGAAGCCCCTTGACCACCACGGCGAGGTCGGCGGGCTCCCCTGCGGTGAGCTCCGGCTCCACCGGCCGGAGGGTCTCGGTGGACGCCATCGCGCCCTCCATCCGGCCCAGCAGCAGCGGCGTCGCCTCGATGTCGCGAATGACGAACGCGGGTTTTCCGCCGAGTTGGGCCAGGCCGTTCTCGGTGAGTTGGAACCCGGAACCGGTGAGCCCGCGCTGGCATAGGTCGACGAGATCCAGGTCGACCCCCTCCACCACTATCGAAGGAAGTTCCGAGATCTGCTCCCAGGCGGGGCCGTCGTATTGTGCGTCGTTGGTCACTGCGATGTGTCACCACCTGACTCGAGAGTTTGACCGGTCCTGGTGCGGGCCCGGGTGCCGCGATATCGCCGGCGCAGGAACGCCCAGACCACCGGGCCGAGCACGATGGCGGCACCGGAACTGATCAGCACCCACTCGGTGGAGGCGCCGACCAGCTTCAGTCCGGACGCCATCAACAGAATGGCCAGCGCGCGCCGGATCAATCCACCCGGTGCCCGGGCGGAGACCTGGGCGCCGATGAACGTCCCCGGAATTGCGCCGATCAGCAGCGCGACGGTCAGGCCGAAAGAGACCTCGCCGAAAAGCAGGTGGCCCAGCGACGCCGACGCCACCAGCGGAATGGCCTGGACCAGGTCGGTGCCGACCAGCTGGGACGGCTTCAGGGTGGGGTAGACCAACAGCAGCAGGGTGATGATCAGCGAGCCGGCGCCCACCGAGGTGAGGCCGACCAGCAGTCCGCCCAGTGCGCCCAGCAGCACGGTGATCAGCCGCTTGACTTGGAGTTCCGGTCGCTCCGGCTCGGCCGGGCCCTCACCCGCGGCGCTGTTGTAGCGCAGCATCGTCGACCAGGCGCGCATGATCAGGCCGCCCGAGGTGATCAGCAGGGCAGCGCCCAGAATCGTCAGCAGGGTCTGCTCGAAGCCCTCGTGGATGCGCAGCCGGTCGACCAGGACCGCGCCCAGGAATGCCGACGGAACCGAGCCGATGCATAGCCACATAACCAATGGAAGATGTGCCGTCTTGCGGACGATGTGGACAATGGCGCCGGCCGGCTTCATGAACAGACTGGTGACCACATCGGACGAGATCGCGGTCAACGGATTCACATTGAAAAAGAAGACCAGGGCCGGCGTCATCAGCGCACCGCCGCCCATGCCCGTCAATCCGACGACGAATCCGACGGCAAGTCCGGCGAGCACAAAGGCCGGATTGACGTCGAGCATCGGGCGTCCCTTCAGTGGCGAACTTTTGGGCGAACAGCATCCTACAGATACGGCGCGTTGCCGGTGTGCCGGGTTGGGTGCCGTGGCCACCGACCGGAGGAGACAGGGGGGTGTTCCGATACGGTGCGCCCGCGAGTTTACCTGACTCCGACCGCCGGTGCACCTCGTCGACGTGGGCGAGTTACGTCGCCGGCGAGCGGGTTCGTCCGCGTTTCCTGAAGAAAATTCGGAGTGCCGGACCCGGGTCGGGGCCGAGGATCGGCGGGCCCCGGTTTCCCGGGTCCGATTCTCTCGGCGGCCGGGTCGGGTCGACCGCCGGGCGCCGAGCCGGCCGGTGCCGGCTCGGGCG
>NZ_JASGDE010000087.1:0-8059 GCF_047607385.1 Micropruina sp. | reverse complement strand
CGGCCGTGGACGGCGCGGTGAAGGCGTTCCTGCACGTGGACGGCGAGCGCGCGCTGGCCGCCGCCGACGCGGTGGACGCCGCCCGTGCCGCCGGCGACGAGCTCGGCCCACTGGCCGGCGTCCCGCTCGCGGTCAAGGACATCTTCTGCATGACCGGCGCCCCGACCACCGCGGGCTCGCGGATCCTCCAGGGCTGGCGTCCGCCGTACAACGCGACGGTCACTCAGCGGGTGCTGGACGCCGGGCTGGTGGTGCTCGGCAAGACCAACCTGGACGAGTTCGCGATGGGCTCGTCGACGGAGAACTCCGGCTACGGCACCACCCACAACCCGTGGGACCACGACCGGATCCCGGGCGGCTCCGGCGGCGGCTCGGCGGCCGCGCTGGCCGCCTTCGAGGCGCCGCTGGCGCTGGGCACCGACACCGGCGGCTCGATCCGGCAGCCGGCGTCCGTCACCGGCACGGTCGGGGTGAAGCCCACCTACGGCGGCACCTCGCGGTACGGGGTGATCGCGATGGCGTCCAGCCTCGATCAGCCCGGCCCGTGCGGACGCACCGTGCTGGACACCGCCCTGCTGCACCAGGTGATCGCCGGCTGGGATCCGATGGACTCCACCTCGGTCAACGCCCCCGTCCCGGACGTGGTCGCCGCCGCCCGGCAGGCCGACGTGGTCGGGATGCGGATCGGCGTGGTCAAGGAACTCGGCGGCGAGGGCTACGCGCCGGGGGTGGAACTGCGCTTCCGCGAGGCCCTGGACGCCCTGGAACAGCTCGGCGCCGACATCGTCGAGGTCTCCTGCCCGAACTTCGACTACGCGCTGGGCGCCTACTACCTGATCATGCCCAGCGAGGTGTCCTCGAACCTGGCCCGCTTCGACGCCATGCGCTACGGGCTGCGGGTCGGCGACGACGGCACGGCGAGCGCCGAGGAGGTGATGGCCCGCACCCGCGGCACCGGCTTCGGCGCCGAGGTGAAGCGCCGGATCATCATCGGCACCTACGCGCTCAGCTCCGGCTACTACGACGCCTACTACGGCTCGGCGCAGAAGGCCCGGACGCTGATCGCCCGCGACTTCGAGGCCGCCTTCGAGACCGTCGACGTGCTGGTCTCGCCGTCCACGCCGACCACGGCCTTCCGGATCGGGGAACGCACCGACGACCCGCTGGCCATGTACGCCGCCGACCTGTGCACCATCCCGTCCAATATGGCCGGCAACGCGGCGGGCTCGTTCCCCTGCGGACTGGCCCCCGAGGACGGCCTGCCGGTCGGCTTCCAGGTGATGGCGCCGGTGCTCGCCGACGACCGGGTGTATCGGGTCGGGGCGGCGCTGGAAGGTGCCCTGGCGACCCGTTGGGGCGGGCTGCTGACCGACCAACTCTGGGCCCGAGAGAGTGGGGGAGCGCTGTGACCGTGATGGCCTATGAGGACGTGCTCGCCGCGTACGACCCGGCGCTGGGGCTGGAGGTGCATGTGGAGCTGAACACGGCGTCGAAGATGTTCTGCGGCTGCTCGACCGCCTTCGGCGCGGCGCCGAACACGCAGACCTGCCCGGTCTGCCTCGGCCTACCGGGGGCGCTGCCGGTGGTGAACGCGCAGGCGATCGAGTCGGTGATCCGGATCGGGCTGGCGCTGAACTGCTCGATCGCGCCGTGGTGCCGGTTCGCCCGGAAGAACTACTTCTACCCCGACATGCCGAAGAACTTCCAGACCTCGCAGTACGACGAGCCGATCTGCTTCGACGGCTGGACCGAGGTCGAGGTCGACGGCGTGACCTACCGGGTAGAGATCGAGCGGGTGCACATGGAGGAGGATGCCGGCAAGCTCACCCACGTCGGCGGTGCGACCGGCCGCATCCAGGGTGCCGACTACTCGCTGCTCGACTACAACCGGGCCGGCGTCCCGCTGATGGAGATCGTCACCAAGCCGGTGCTGGGCACCGGGGCGGCGGCACCCAAGGTGGCCCGGGCGTACATGGCGCAGCTGCGTGAGCTGCTGCGCGCGCTCGGCGTCTCCGACGTCCGGATGGAGCAGGGGTCGCTGCGCTGCGACGCGAACGTGTCGCTGGCGCCGTCCGGCTCGGACGTGCTGGGCACCCGCACCGAGACCAAGAACGTGAACTCGCTGCGTTCGGTGGAGCGGGCTTTGACTTACGAGATCCAGCGCCAGGGGGAGGTGCTGTCGTCCGGTGGCCGGGTGTTGCAGGAGACCCGGCACTGGCACGAGGACGGCGGCTACACCTCGCCGGGACGCTCCAAGGAGCAGGCCGAGGACTACCGCTACTTCCCCGAGCCCGACCTGGTGCCGGTGGCGCCGGCGTCCGAGTGGGTGGAGCAGCTGCGGCTGACCCTGCCCGAGCCGCCCGCGCAGCGCCGCCGTCGGCTGGTCGCCGAGTGGGGCTTCACCGAGTTGGAGATGCGGGACGTGCTGGGCACCGGTTCGCTCGACCTGATCGTCGAGACGGTGACCGCCGGCGCCGCGCCGGCGGCGGCCCGCAAATGGTGGTCGGGGGAGTTGGCCCGGCGCGCCAACGCCGCCGGTGTCGAGCTCGAGGATGTCGGTATCACCCCTGGTCAGGTGGCGGAACTGCAGGCGCTGATCGATGCCGGCACGATCAACGACAAGCTGGCCCGGCAGGTGATCGACGGCGTGCTGGCCGGCGAGGGTTCGCCGTCCGAGGTGGTGGAGGTGCGCGGCCTGGCCGTGGTCTCCGACGACGGCGCCCTGACCGAGGCCGTCGACGCCGCGATCGCCGCCAACCCGGATGTCGCGCAACGCATCCGCGACGGCAAGCTGCAAGCCGCCGGTGCCCTGATCGGCGCTGTGATGAAGGCGATGCGCGGTCAGGCCGACGCCGCCCGCGTCCGGGAGTTGATCCTCCAACGCCTCAGCTGAACACCGGGAACGGTTTCGTTCACCGGGGACGGTTCTCGACGGTCGAGTTTCAACCGCCGGGGACGGTTCTCGACGGTTGAGTTTCGACCGCTGGGACGGTTCTACTGCATCCGCGGGCGATTCATCGGCCGCCAGGTAGCTACTTAGGAGCACGTGGCTGCCCGCACTCAGGCAGCCACGCAGTCACGTTGACGCCGGTGAGCCAGAACCGTCCCTGAGTGGTTGAGATTCGACCGTCGAGAACCGTCCCCGATGGTTGAAACTCAACCGTCCAGAACCGTCCCCGATGGTTGAAACTCAACCGTCCAGAACCGTCCCCCGGTGGACGAAGGGCGTCGCGTAGCGGGTGAAGGTTGGCGGCCGGGGCGCTAGCTCGCCGGCGCCGCTCACCAGTCGGGCTCGAAGACCTGCTGGTGGTGCCAGTTACGGTACCCGCGGCGGCCGTGCACCCAGTAGCTGGCGTGTGCCCAGGCGGAGTCGGCGTCGACCGAGTAAGGGGACGACCGCACCACCCGACAGGCGCGGAGATCGACCAGCCGGTCCATCAGCCGGCTTTCGCTCAGCCGCGGGGCGAGTTGCTCGAACAGCTCCGCCTCCTCAGCGCCACCGCTGGCCAGCAGCGCATAGCCGATGGTGACCGCCTGATCGTCGGTCAACCCGTCCAGGCCGGAGCGAATGATCTCGTTGCGGACGATCGGAGGCGAGAGGAGCATCTCGTGACGCCAGTCGTAGCCGTCGTCGGCCAGCGCGGTGCGCAACGCATCCAGCACCAACTCCGGGAAGCAGTCCCGCTGCGCGACGGGCAGCAGTCGACGCAGCCGAGGCAGCAGCACGGTTTCCGTTCGCCCGATCCGGGACGCGAGCGCCGGCAACTCCAGCCCCTCGCGGACACCCTGGACCAGCAACTCGTAGTCGGCGATCACCCACGGCTGGCCGTGGCGGTTCGGCCGCTTGGCGGATTCACGGTGGGTGGGCAGGGCGATCAGCGATTCCATGACGGCACCTTTCACGACGGGATGTCGTCACAGACTGCCCGGCAGGTGTTGTCACGGGTGTCGCCAGGACAGGCCACGATGTTGTCCGCTGCCGCCGCTGCCCGGCGAAAAGCTACAGCGCTCCGCCCGCCGCCTCGGGTGCCGACGTGTCGTGCCCGGCGTCGCCGACGGACTCCCGGGCCAGGAACTCCTCCAGGTGGAACCAGTTGTCACCGGCACGTTCGGCGACCGCGAGCAGGGTGGACATCGACGACACCTCCTCGACCTGCTCCTTGAGGAACCACAGCATGAACTGCTCGCCGAGAGCGTCGTCCTCGGCCCGAGCTGCCCGGAACAGCGCCTCAATCTGGCCGGTGACCTCCTTCTCCTGACGCAGCGCCAAGGCGATCGGCGCGGTCACCGAGTCGAAGTCGGTCTGCGGGTCGTCCAGCCCACCGATCAGCGGATGGACGTCGCGGTCGAGCAGGTACTGCACCAGCATCATCGCGTGATTGCGCTCTTCGACGGACTGACGGTAGAAGTGCGCGGCCAATTGGGGCAGATCTTTGGCGTCGAACCACACCGCCACGGCGATGTACTGCTGGCTGGCGGAGAACTCGTTGCGGACCTGGGCCTGAAGCAGGCCCATGAAGGTGGAATCGGTCGCATTCATGCCGTCCACGCTACGCGCGATCCACCTGGTGGCAAGCCCTCGCGGCCTCGTCCGGCAGCCGGCGTCAGGATCCGTTCGGACGCCGGGCACGTCGATCTCACCATCGGTGCCCACTGTCAGGTTCGCCGACGGCTTTCGGGTTATTTCACGAAATCGGACGCGGAACCGGCCACTGGCTGCCGATGGCGAGATCGGCGAACTGGAAACCAAGGAGCGGTGAGCCGCGCAGCGAGGAGTGGATACCGGGGCGGCACACCACTCCGAGGTCAGAACTCCCCGGGCCACAAGCCGTCGGCCGAAACACCCCGACGGCTCACGATCGCGGACGCCAGAACCGGCCCGTCGACGACGCTGCGACATCCACCGACGCCGCAGCGACGTCCACAGACTCAGATCAGCCGCGCCGACAGCACCCCGGCGATGCTGCGGATCCGCTCCAGCAGCCCGTCCGGGACGGTGCCTTCGACGTCCACCAGGGTGTAGGCGAGATCACCGCGCGATTTGTTCAGCAGGTCGGAGATGTTCAGCCCGGCATCGGCCAGCATGGTGGAGATCTGACCGACCATGTTCGGCACGTTGCTGTTGGCGATCGCCACCCGCCGGGTGCCGGCGCCGCGGGGCAGTCGGGCGTCCGGGAAATTCACCGAGTTCTGGATGGTGCCGTCCTCCAGGTACCAGCGCAGCTCGTCGGCGGCCATCCGGGCGCAGTTCTCCTCCGCCTCGTTGGTGGACGCCCCGAGGTGCGGCAGGGTGACCACCCGGGGCCGCTTGTTCAGCGTCGGCGTCGGGAAGTCGCAGACGTAGCCGCGCAGCTGGTTGTTCTCCAGGGCGTGCAGCAGGCTGGGCTCGTCCACGATCGGTCCACGGGCGAAGTTGAGCAGCACCGCGGACGACTTCATCGCCGCGAACTGCTCGGCACCGATCAGGCCCTTGGTGGCCGCCACCAGCGGCACATGCAGGGTGATGATGTCGGACCGTTTGAGCAGATCGTTGAGCGACGTGACGTGCTCGACCTGGGACGACAGCGCCCAGGCGTGCTGCACGGTGATCCCCGGGTCGTAGCCGAGTACGTGCATGCCCAGCGAGACGGCCACATTGGCCACCTCGACACCGATCGCACCCAGCCCGATCACGCCCAGCGTCCGGCCGGGCAGTTCGAAGCCGACGTAGTTCTTCTTGCCGGCCTCGACCAGCTTGTCCATGGTGGCGTGGTCGCCCTCCAGCCGGTGCGCGAACGCGGCGGCGTCCACGATGTTCCGGGCGGCCAGGAACAATCCCGCCACGACGAGCTCTTTCACCGCGTTGGCGTTGGCGCCGGGGGTGTTGAACACCGGAATGCCGCGCTTGGAGTAGTCCGGGATCGGAATGTTGTTGGTGCCGGCGCCGGCCCGCGCCACCGCCAGCACGGACTCCTCGATCGGCTGGTTGTGCAGGCTCGCCGAGCGCAGCAGCAACGCGTCCGGGTGGGTGACGTCGTGGCCGACGAGGTAGCGGTCGCCGGGCAGCCGGGACAGGCCGACCTGGCTGATGGCGTTCAGGGTGCGAATGCGAAAAGGCATGGTGGTGGTGAGCGTCAGCCGTTGCTGCGCTCGAACTCCTTCATGAAGTCGATGAGAGCCAGAACGCCCTCCAGGGGCATGGCGTTGTAGATGCTAGCCCGCATGCCGCCGACGCTGCGGTGGCCGGCCAGGTTGGTGAGACCGGCCTGGGTCGCCTCGGCGACGAAGGTCTTCTCCAGTTCGGGCTTGGCGATCAGGAACGGCACGTTCATCCACGAACGGCTGTCCGCCTGCACCGGGTTGGAGTAGAAGTCGGAAGAGTCGATGAAGCCGTACAGCGCGTCGGCCTTGGCCTGGTTGCGCTGCGCCATCGCGGGCAGGCCGCCCTGAGCCTGCACCCAGTCGTAGACCAGGCCGAGCAGGTACCAGCCGAAGGTGGGCGGGGTGTTCAGCATCGAGCCGGCAGCAGCCATCTGGGCGTAGTTCCACACCGACGGCGTGGTCGGGCGGGCCCGCTCCAGCAGGTCGTCACGGACGATCACCACGCACATCCCGGACGGGCCCATGTTCTTCTGGGCGCCGGCGTAGATCAGCCCGAACTTCGACACGTCGACCGGACGGGACAGGATCGTCGAGCTCAGGTCAGCCACCAGCGGGACGTCGCCGGCGTCCGGGACGTAGCCGAACTCGACACCACGGATGGTCTCGTTGGGGGTGTAGTGCAGGTAGGCGGCGTCGGCGCCGACCTGGAAGGAACCCTGGGCCGGCACCCGGACGTAGTTGTCGGGCTTCTCGTCGACGATCACCCGCGGGGTGACGTACTTCTTCGCCTCCGAGATGGCCTTGGCCGACCAGTCACCGGTGTTCAGGTAGTCGGCCGACGCACCGTCGGCGGCCAAGTTGAGCGGGATCGCAGCGAACTGCCCGAACGCACCGCCCTGCAGGAACAGCACCGTGTAGTTGGACGGGATGCCCATCAGGGCGCGCAGGCTCGCCTCGGCCCGCTCGGCGCAGGCCACGAACTCCTTGCTGCGGTGGGACACCTCCATCACCGACATCCCGGAACCGTTCCAGTCGAGCAGTTCGTCCTTGGCCTGCTGCAGGACGGGCTCGGGAAGCATGGCGGGGCCAGCGGAGAAGTTGTAGACACGCATGCCGTGATTCTTCCAGCGTTGCGCCGGGGCTTGTGCCACGGCCACGTTTTCGGTCAGGAGGACCGAGACTCGGCGAGCCCGTCGAGCGTCGGCTGGCAAACTGGAGCGATGCCCGCCAGCCCCCGTTCTGCCACAGCACCCGATACTCGCCCGGACGCGGCCCTCGACCGCTCGCTGGCGGGCCTCGTCCGCAACCCGCCGCGCTGGCTGCGGATCGGCGCCTGGGTGGCGTTCGCGCTGGCCCTGGCCGCCCACTTCTACGGCCTCTACGCCCCGGTGGAGCCCGGGGCGGTGGAACTGTTCCCCTACGCCGACAAGGTGCTGCACTTCCTCGGGTTCGCCGCGCCGACAACCCTGGCGGTGCTGCTCTCCCGGCACTGGTGGCCGACCGTGGTGTTCGCCGGGCATGCCGTGCTCAGCGAGATCATTCAGGCCTCCTGGCTGCCAGGCCGGGACGGCGACATCACCGACGTGATGGCCGATCTCGCCGGCGTGCTGGTCGCGGTCGTGGTGTGGTGGTCGTGGTGCAGTCCTCGGAGAGACGGCAAGACCCGGATCAGGGACTGTACTTTCAACGGTGTAACTCCTATCAAGGAGGAACACGATGAGTAAGCAGTTGGAAGCGGTCCCGGTGGCCGTGGTGGAGGGGGTCGAGTCGAGCGTGGCGGTGACAGTGACGGGGCCGGCGGTGCCGGTGGTGGATCGGGGGCTGGTCGCGCAGCTGGTGGGTGAGGCGCAACGCCAGGGGCTTCCGGTTGATGGTGAGGGTGGTCTGCTGGCCGAGCTGACCCGGCTGGTGCTCGAATCGGCGCTGGAGGGCGAGATCACTGACCATCTTGGCTATGACAAGCACACCAAGGGTGCCT
>NZ_JASGDE010000086.1:0-10702 GCF_047607385.1 Micropruina sp. | reverse complement strand
TCGCAGACTGCGTCCCGGTGCTGCTGGCGGACGCCGCGGCCGGGGTGATCGGTGCAGCACCCCGCCGGCCAGGCCGACCCGGCCGGCGTGCGCGGCACCGATCACCCCGGCCGCGGCGTCCGCCAGCAGCACCGGGACGCAGTCTGCGACCCGGACCGCCAGGCCGATGCCGGCCCGGGTGGTGACCAGGGCGTCCGCGCTGCGGGTGGCCAGCTCGGCCAGGTCGGTGTCCTCGCCCAGCACGGCCACCTCGCTGCCGTGCACCTGGCGCACCACGGCCAGCGGCACGCCCAGGTCGGCCTCCAGCCCGGCGATGCCGGGCGCGCGTCCGGCGGCCCCGTGCGCACCGCCCAGGCTGAGCACCGAGCCGTCCGGGCCGAGCGCGTCGGAAAAGGCGACCCCGACGCCGTCGGCGCCGGGGTCACGGTGGAACTGATACATCGCTGATGCTCCGCAGGTAGGGGCTGTCGCCTCTACTTCAGGAAGTCGGGCACATCCAGGTCGTCGTCGGCCGGCGGCTGCGCCGGACGCGGCGCGTAGGGCGAGGGACGCTCCACGCTGGGCTCCTGCGGCCGCACCACCGGCTCGGCCGCCGGCTGGGCCGGACGCGCGAAGCTCGGCTCGGGACGGCTCACCGGCGCGGCCGGGGCCGGACGGCTCTGCTGCTGCCGCAGATCGGGTGCCCGGGTGATGCCTGGCTGGCGCCGCGGCGGCTGCCCGCCGTCGAAGCCGGCGGCGATCACGGTGACCCGCACCTCGTCGCCCAGGGCGTCGTCGATCACCGTGCCGAAGATGATGTTGGCGTCCTCGTGGGCCGCCTCCTCGATCAGGTTGGCCGCGGCGGAGACCTCGAACAGGCCCAGGTCGGAGCCGCCCGCGATGGACAGCAGGACGCCGTGGGCACCGTCGATGCTGGCCTCCAGCAGCGGCGAGCTGACCGCCATCTCGGCGGCAGCCCGGGCCCGGTCCTCACCGCGCGCCGAGCCGATGCCCATCAACGCCGAGCCGGCGTTGCTCATCACGGCCTTCACGTCGGCGAAGTCGAGGTTGATCAGGCCCGGCGTGGTGATCAGGTCGGTGATGCCGGAGACGCCCTGCATCAGCACCTGGTCGGCCTGCTTGAAGGCGTCCAGGATCGCCACCTGGTGATCGGTCATCTCCAACAGCTTGTCGTTGGGGATGACGATCAGGGTGTCGACCTCCTCGCGCAGGCCGGTGATGCCGTTGTCGGCCTGGGTGGCGCGGCGCTTGCCCTCGAAGGAGAACGGCCGGGTCACCACACCGATGGTCAGCGCGCCCAGCGAGCGGGCGATCCGAGCCACCACGGGCGCGCCGCCGGTGCCGGTGCCGCCGCCCTCGCCGGCGGTGACGAAGACCATGTCGGCGCCCTTGAGCACCTCTTCGATCTCGTCGGCATGATCCTCGGCGGCCTGCCTGCCCTTGTCGGGATCGGCGCCGGCGCCCAACCCGCGGGTCAGGTCGCGGCCGATGTCGAGCTTGACGTCGGCGTCGCTCATCAGCAACGCCTGTGCGTCGGTGTTGACGGCGATGAACTCCACGCCGCGCAGACCGGATTCGATCATCCGGTTGACGGCGTTGACACCACCCCCACCGACGCCGACGACCTTGATGACCGCCAAGTAGTTCTGGGATGCACTGCCCACGAAGATTCCCACCTCAATAGCGCTTTTGCGTTTGCCGAAGACAAGTCTCAAGTTGCGGTGCAGACCCCGGGGAAAGGCAACTCGGTCACGTCGGATCACAGGCTACGCAGCCGCGAACACCCGCGTCCAACGCACCCTGCCCGCTCGGCGCGTCCCTCAAGTAGTACTTCAGGGTTGTCGAGGGTTCAGGTTCCGCCTAGCGCGTGGTCGGGTTGGACGGCGCCGAGACGTCGTAGACCCGGTGCTTCCCGGGCAGCAGCCGGGCCAGCACCTGAGCCTTCAGTTCGGACTGCTCGGCACCGCCCCAGACCACCCGGGCGCCGCCGCTGAGCTCCAGCGTGATGCTGTCCGGAGTGTCCGCCCCGATCAGCTGGACGGTGGAGCGCAGCGAGGCCGGCAGGGCCCGGGTCACGGCCGCCAGATCCCGGATCAGCCGCGGATCGCCGCCGGGCACCCGGGCCACCATCAGGTTGCGCGGCGGCTGGGCGGCGGAGTTGAAGATCACCCCGGTGTCGTCGGCGATCCAGTAGCCGCCGGGGGTCTCGACGGCCAGCGCCGGGACCCGTTCGGTGATCGCGATGTCGATCGTGTTCGGCCACTGCCGGGACACCGCGACCTTCGCCACCGGGGCCAGCCCGGAGACCCGGGCAGCGACGGCGTCCAGGTCGACCTGGGCCAGCGGGGTGCCGTCCGGGATCGCGGCGAGCGCCCGCACCTGGTCGGCTCCGGCCAGCGCGCCGCCCTGCACCACGACGGCGCGCACCCCCAGCACGCTGGAGCCGAGCACCAGCCAGGCCAGCACCCCCAGCACCGCCAGGACGCCGGCCAGCACCGCGATCGCGATCACTCGGCGGCGTCTGCCGCGGCGGCGCCGCAGCACGATCCGGCCGGTCGCGTCGCTGACTCCCGGAATGGTCACCGGCCGGCCTCCAACGCCGCCGGGCCGACCGCGGTGACGTCCCCGGCGCCCACCGTCAAGGCCAGGTCGCCGGGACGCAGCGCGCCGGCCAGCACCCCCGGCGCGGCCGCCTTGTCGGCCACGTAGGTCACCTTGGCGCCGGCCGTCCGCGCGGCGTCGGCGACCAGCTCGCCGGTGACGCCGGGGATCGGATCCTCCCGGGCCGGGTAGACGTCCAGCACGATCACCTCGTCGGCGGCGGCCAGCGCCGTGCCGAAGTCGGCGGCGAAGTCGCGGGTGCGGCTGAACAGGTGCGGCTGGAAGCAGACCACCAGGCGTCCGTCCCCGGCCAGCGGCCGGGCCGCGGCCAGCAGGGCGCGCACCTCGGTGGGGTGATGGGCGTAGTCGTCGTAGATCCGGGCGCCGGCCAGCTCACCGACGTAGCTGAACCGGCGGTAGGTGCCGCGGAACAGCTCCGCGGCGGCCCGCAGCTCGGGGCCGGGGACGCCGAGGGCCCGTCCGATGGCGTAGCCGGCGGCGGCGTTGAGCAGGTTGTAGCGTCCGGGCACCGCCAGCCGCAGCGCCCCGCTGTCGCCGGGCGCGCTCAGCAGCGCGGATGCCGAGGGGCCGTCGACGGCGATCTCGGTGAGCCGGACATCGGCCTGCTCGGACTCGCCGAAGGTGAGCACCCGGCGGCCCTCCCCCTCGACCAGCCCCCGCAGCGCCCGGGTGCCCGGGTCGTCCGCGGACAGCACAACGGTGGCCACCCCGGGCGCGGTCGCCAGTGCCACGAAGCCCTCGAAGTAGGCCTGCTCGGTGCCCCAGTTGTCCAGGTGGTCGGCCTCGATGTTGGTGATCGCCACCACCTCGGCCGGGTACTGCAGGAAGGAGCCGTCGGACTCGTCGGCCTCGACCACGAACGCCTCCCCGGCTCCCAGCCGGGAGCTGTGCCCGGTGCTGGCCAGCGGCGAGCCGATCACGTAGGACGGGTCGGCGCCCAGGCCGGCCAGCATCTCGGCGGTCATCCCGGTGGTGGTGGTCTTGCCGTGGGTACCGGTGATCGCCACCCCGCGCCGGCCCAGCATCAGCGCGCCCAGGGCGGCGCTGCGGTGCCAGACCCGCAGCCCCCGGCGGCGCGCCTCGGCGAGCTCCACGTTCGACTCCCGGATCGCCGAGGAGACCACCACGGTGCGGGCGTCGCCCAGGTTGGCCGGGTCGTGCCCGACGTGCACCTCGATGCCGTCCCGCTGTAGTTGCCGCAGGGTGGCCGAATCGGCCTGGTCGCTGCCGGAGACCCGGACGCCGGACGCCGCGTAGGCCGCGGCGATGCCGCTCATCCCGGCACCGCCGATGGCGATGAAGTGGACGCCGCCCAGCTCGCCGGTGCCGACCAGGGGTACGGGTTTCACCAGGGCCATCTCAGCCCCGTCCCGCGATGGCCAGCACCCGCTGCGCCAGTCGTCCAGCGGCGTCCGGGGGCACCAGGGCGCGACCGGCCCGGCGCATCGCCGGCAGGGCGTCCGGGTCGCCGAACAGGCCGAGCACCTCGACGGCCATCCGGGCCGCGTCGAAGTCGGCGTTGTCGACCAGCCGGGCCGCGCCGCCCTCGACCAGGAAGGTGGCGTTGCGGGCCTGCTCGCCGTTGCCGTGCGGCAGCGGCACGAAGATCACCGGCAGCCCGACGGTGGCGGTCTCCATCACCGTGCCGGCGCCGGACCGGCCGACCATCAGGTCGGCGGCGGCGTAGGCGTCCTCCATGGCGTCCACGTAGCCGAGCGGCAGGTAGCGGGCGCCGCTGCCGGGATCGGTGACCACGACGTCGGCGTCGGTGATGTTCTTCGGCCCCAGCACGTGCAGGATCTGGACGCCGGCGGCGAGGATCCGGTCCCGGGCGCCCAGCGTCGCGTTGTTGATGCTCTGCGCGCCCTGGGAGCCGCCGGAGACCAGCAGGGTGGGGCGTTCCGGGTCGAGGCCGAAGCCGGCCCGGGCGTCCGGACGCCGGGCCTCCACGTCCAGCGCGGCGATCCCCCGCCGCACCGGCAGCCCGAGATACTCCGCCCCGGGCAGCGGGGTGGCCGGGAAGGACACCGCGACCAGCTTCGCGAACCGGGCCGCGACCTTGTTGGCCAGCCCGGGCAGGGCGTTCTGCTCGTGGATCACCACCGGGATGCCGAGGGTGCGGGCGGCCAGGTAGACCGGCAGCGAGACGTAGCCGCCGAAGCCGACCGCGACGTCCGCCGACTCCCGCTTCAGGATCCGGCGGGCCTGCCGCACCGAGTCGACCAGCCGCCACGGCACCTTGGCCAGTTCAGGGGTGAGCGAACGCGGCAGCGGCACCGGCGGGATCAGTTCCAGCCGCAACCCGGCGGCCGGCACCACGGTGGTCTCCAGCCCCCGGGCGGTCCCGACCGCGACGATGCTGCCGGACGGGTCGGCCTCGGCGATCCGTTCGGCGGTGGCGATCAGCGGCGAGGTGTGCCCGGCGGTCCCCCCACCGGCCAGCACGACGTGAGCCATGGTCCTCCTATGCGCGGCGCGACTCGACCACGGTGACGGCGTTGCCGCCCTTGCGTTTCCTGCGTTCGGCCAGCCGGCGGGCGTCCGGTTCGAGCTTGGCGCAGGCCAGCAGCATGCCGATGCCGGCCAGGTTGGCCATCAGTCCGGACCCGCCGTAGGACAGCAGCGGCAGCGTCACGCCCATCACCGGGATCATCTTCAACACCACCATGATGTTCACCAGCGCCTGGATCATCAACCAGGAGGTGACGCCGGCGGCGACGTAGCGGCAGAAGGTCAGGTCGGAGCGCAGCGCGATCCGGAAGCCGGCGTAGCCGAGCACCAGGAACAGCGACAGCACCACCAGGGTGCCGATCAGGCCCAGTTCCTCGCCCACGATGGCCAGCACGTAGTCAGTGTGCGCCTCGGCCAGCGAGCCCCACTTCTGCCGGGACGCGCCCAGCCCCAGACCCCACCAGCCGCCGGAGGCCAGCGCGAAGACGCCGCGCTGCGGCTGCAGGTTGACCCCGAAGGTGTCGTGGCCGGCGTTGAGGAAGCCGAGGATCCGGTCCATCCGGTTGCCGGAGGTGATCACCAGGGCGAGCACCGCGGTCACCACAGTGGCGCCGATGCCGGCCAGGATCTTCCAGGACGCGCCGACGTACCACAGCATGGCCACCACGATGGCGCCCATGATCATCCCGGTGCCCAGGTCGTGCTGCAGCACCACCAGGCCGATCAGCAGCAGCGACACCGGCACGAACGGCACCAGCAGGTGTTTCGGCTGGTCGAGCAGCTTCTGCTTGCGGGCCAGCAGGTCGGCGCCCCAGACGATGATCGCCAGCTTGGCCAGTTCGGAGGGCTGGATGCGGAAGAACGAGGTGCCGAACTGCACCCAGTTGCGGTTGCCCTTCGCCTCGCCCCAGCCGAGCGGGGTGAAGGTCAGCATCTGCAGGCCGAGCGCGACGACCACCAGCACCCAGCCGAGGATCTTCAGCGACCGCGGCTGGAACCGGGACAGCAGCAGCGCCGCGACGCCGCCGACGGCCAGGAAGAAGACCTGCCGCTTGACGAAGTAGTAGGCGTCGCCGAACCGGACGCTGCCCAGCACGCTGGACGCCGAGAGCACCATCATCATGCCCAGGCTGAGCAGCAGCACGGTCGGCACCAGGACCAGGAAGAAGCTGGCCCGCGGATGCGCCAGGGCGTCGCCGATCGGGGTGGAACGGGACCGACGCCGGGTGGTGCCCTTCGTCGTCTGCTTACGATCCAGCGGGGAAGAGAGGATCGCCACTGTCTGTCAGCCCTTCTCCTCGGCTCCGGTGATCGTCCGGACGGCCCGGGCGAACGCGGCTCCGCGCGCGTCGTACCCGGTGAACATGTCCTTGCTGGCGCAGCCCGGCGCCAGCAGCACCACGTCGCCGGGTTCGGCGTACCCGTGGGCGGCCGCGACCGCCTGAGCCATCGCTCCAGTGTCGGTGGAATCGATCACGGTGACGGGGATCTGCGGCGCGTGTCGGGCGAGTGCGTCCGCGATCACCCCGCGATCGACGCCCAGCAGCACCGCCGCCCGGAGCTTCTCGCCGTAGTTGCGCACCAGCTCGTCGAAGCTGGTGCCCTTGGCCTGGCCGCCGGCGATCCAGACGATCGAGTCGAAGGCGCGCAGCGAGGACGCCGCGGCGTGCGGGTTGGTGGCCTTGGAGTCGTCCACCCAGCGGATGCCGTCGTGCTCGGCGACGGCCTGGATCCGGTGGTCGCCCAGTTCCAGGGCGCGCAGCCCGTCGCGGACCGCGGTGGCCGGCACCCCGAAGGAGCGGGCCAGCGCGGCGGCGGCCAGCGCGTTCTCCACGTTGTGCGGCGCGAACGGCCGGACGTCGGAGAGCTTGCCCAGCTCCATCGCCGAGTCCCGGCGCTGGGCGATGAAGGCCCGGTCGACCAGCAGGTCGTCCACCACGCCCAGCTGGCCGATGGTCGGGGTGCCCAGGGTGAAGCCGATGGCCCGGGCACCCTCGGTCACCTCGGCGTCCTCCACCATCCGCCGGGTGGCCTCGTCGGCGACGTTGTAGACGCAGCTGTGGGTGACCCGCTCGAAGATCCGGGCCTTGTCGGCGGCGTAGGCGGCCATCGCGTCCGGGGCCGGGCTGTCCCAGGAGGCCGGGTCGGCGTACCACTCCAGATGGTCGGGCTGCAGGTTGAGCACCGCCGCGGAGTGCAGTGCCAGCGAGTTCGTGGAGTGCAGCTGGAAGCTGGACAGCTCCACCGCCAGCACGTCGTAGGCGACCTCGTCCAGGATCGCCTCGACGATCGGACGCCCCACGTTGCCGACCGCCGAGGTGGTCAGCCCGGCCGCGGTCAGCATCGACTCCAGCATGTTCACCGTGGTGGTCTTGCCGTTGGTGCCGGTGACCGCCAGCCAGGGCACCACCCGGTCGGGCTGCATCATCCGCCAGGCCAGCTCCACCTCGCCCCACACCGGGACCCCGCCGCGCCGGGCCTGGGCGACCAGCGGCGCCCGCGGCGTCCAGCCCGGGGAGACCAGCAGCAGGTCGGTCTCCGGCGGCAGCACCGCGGTCGAGCCGGGGCCGAGCCGGACGTCGGCGCCGAGCACCTCCAGGATGGCGGCCTTCTCGGCGTTGGCCGGGGTGTCGGCGTCGTCCAGCACGGTGACCTGCGCACCGAGTTCCAGCAGGCCGTCGGCGGCGGCGTACCCGGACGCGGCCAGCCCGGCCACCACCACCCGGGCCTGCGGCCAGGGCGAGAGCCGGGTGGCGTCCGGCAACCAGTCGATCACTGCAGACCCACCGTCCATTCGGCGTAGAAGATGCCCAGGCCGAGCGCGACGCACAGCCCGCAGATGATCCAGAACCGGATCACGATGGTGATCTCGGCCCAGCCGAGCAATTCGAAGTGGTGCTGCAACGGCGCCATCTTGAACAGCCGTTTGCCCTTGGTGGCCTTGAAGTAGCCGACCTGCAGCACCACCGAGAGGGTGATGATCAGGAAGAGCCCGGCGATGATCAGCATCAGCAGCTCGGTGCGGGTGAAGATGGACAGCGCCGCCAGTCCCCCGCCGATCGCCAGCGAACCGGTGTCGCCCATGAAGATCTTGGCCGGGCTGGCGTTCCACCACAGAAAGCCGAAGCAGGCGCCGGCCAGGGCCAGCGAGACCAGGGCCAGGTCACCCGGGTCGCGCACCCAGTAGCACTGCGGGCCGACGGTGGAGGTGGTGGCGCAGGACTGGTTGTTCTGCCAGATGTTCACCAGCGCGTAGGCGGCGAAGACCATGGTCGCCGCGCCGGTGGCCAGGCCGTCCAGCCCGTCGGTCAGGTTGGCGGCGTTCGACCAGGACGCGATCACCACCATGATCCAGATCACCGCCAGCCAGATCGGCAGCTGCAACCAGCTGATGTCGCGCAAGAAGGAGACCGCGGCGCTGGCCGGGGTGATGCCCTGGTCGTCGGGGAATTGGAAGGACAGGATGGCGAAGGACACCCCGACCACGGCCTGGCCGACCAGTTTGGCCCAGCTCTCCAGGCCCAGCGAGCGGGCCTTGGAGATCTTGATCCAGTCATCGGCGAAGCCGACCAGGCCCAGGCCGGTGACCAGGTACAGCACCAGGATCCCGGACGCCGTCGGCGGCGACCAGGTGATCAGGTGGGCCAGCGCGTAGGCGACGATCACCGCGCCGATGATCACGATGCCGCCCATCGTCGGCGTGCCGCGCTTGGTGTGGTGCGCGGTCGGGCCGTCGTCGCGGATGAACTGGCCGTAGCCGTTCTTGACCAGCACCCGGATCGCGAAGCGGGTGCCGAGCAGGGTGCCGAGCAGGCCGAGCCCGCCGGCCAGCAGGATGCTTCTCATGCGTCGCTCCCCTGCTCCGCCGCGGGGTCGGCCGCCAGCGCGTCCGCGACTCGATCCAGCGCCAGTCCCCGGGATGCCTTGATCACCACGACATCGGACGGTTGCAGATCCGACCCCGCCACCGCAACCGCGGCGTCCCGATCGGCCACCACCCGCACGCTGCCGGACGCCTCGCGGACGCCGTCCGCGATCCGGTCGGCGAAGTCGCCGACGGCGACCACGTCGAAGCCCAGGTCGGCGGCCAGCACCCCCAGGGCGTGGTGTTCGGCGTCGGCGTCGGCACCGAGCTCCAGCATGTCGCCCAGCACGGCGACCAGCCGCCCGCCAGGACGCCGCATCGCCGCCACCGTGCCGAGCGCCGCCCGCATCGAATCCGGGTTGGCGTTGTAGGCGTCGTTGACCACCAGCACCCCGTCGGCGCGCGGCATCAGCTGCATCCGCCAGGCCGAGCGGGCGGTCGCCGCGCTCAGCGCGCCGGCGATCAGCTCGGCCGGCAGGCCCAGCGCCAGGGCGGCGGTCGCCGCGGCCAGCGCATTGGCCACCTGGTGGCGTCCGGAGCCCAGCAGGGTGACCGGAACCGCCGCCCGCACCGTCCCGGCGGCGCGCAGCGTGAAGCTGTGCCGCTGCAGTTCGTCGGCGACCACGTCCTGGGCCCAGACCCGCAGGGCGCCGGCGTCGGGTTCGCCGGCCAGCGAGAAGGTGGCCAGCGCGGCGCCGGTGCGCCCCGCCATGCCGAGCACCAGCGGGTCGTCGGCGTTCAGCACCGCCCAGCCGCTCTCCGGCAGCGCCTCGACCAGTTCGCCCTTGGCCGCCACGATGGCCTCGACCGAGCCGAACTCGCCCAGGTGCGCCCGGCCCACGTTGAGCACCACCCCGACGTCGGGCGGCACGATGCCGCACAGCCAGGCGATGTGACCGCCGCCCCGGGCGCCCATCTCACTGACCAGGTAGCGGGTGTCGTCGCCGACCCGCAACGCGGTCAGCGGCACCCCGATCTCGTTGTTGAACGAGCCCCGCGGGCTCACCGTCGGCGCGGACGCCGCCAGCACCTGGCCGAGCAGGTCCTTGGTGCTGGTCTTGCCCGACGAGCCGGTGACGCCGACGCAGGCCAGCCCGGACGCCTTCGCCTCGGCCACCACGCCGCGGGCCAGTTCGCTCAGCCCGCGCTCGGCGTCGGCCACCAGCAGATGCGCCAGCGGTGCGGCGGTGCGGCGGGTGCAGATCGCCGCCGCGGCGCCGTTGGCAGCCGCCGCCGCGATGAAGTCGTGACCGTCGGCGTGCTCGCCGGGCAGGGCCACGAAGACGGCGTTCGGCGTCACCAGCCGGGAGTCGATCACCACGTCCGGGCCGGCCGGCCGGCCCATGCCGATCGGTTCGTCGTCGATCGGCACCGCGCCGGCCAGCGCCGCCACTTGTCGAATCGTCCGTTCACGCACTGTCGTTGTTCCCCCCAACGAGTCGTTGCCATTCTTCGCGAAGCACCGCCACGTCGTCGAACGCGCTGACCGTCCCGGCGATCTCCTGGCCGGTCTCGTGCCCCTTGCCCAATACCGCGACCCAGCTGTCCGGGTCGGCCCGGCGCAGCGCCAGCGCGATCGCGGAGCGGCGGTCGCCGCCGTCCAGCACCTCGGTGCCGGTGCCGGATTCGCGCGCCCCGGCCAGCACGGCGGCGCGGATCGCGGCCGGCGGCTCGGAGCGCGGGTTGTCGTCGGTGACCACCACCAGCTCGGCGTTGCCGGCGGCGGCGGCGCCCATCGGCCCGCGCTTGCTGGCGTCCCGGTCG
>NZ_JASGDE010000085.1:0-17760 GCF_047607385.1 Micropruina sp. | reverse complement strand
CGGCCAACCTCAACCCGCCATCCCAACAACCTCAACACCGCCACAAGATCCACCCCGAAACACCCAAGCAGGGCTCCCGAACGATCCGAGAACGGGCCGGACGACCCGGGACAGCACCCTGAACAACGCGAGAACCGTCCCCAACCGTTCGAAAACCAACCGTCCAGAACCGTCCCCGACCGTCGAGAACCGTCCCCGGCGGTTCACGGCGACCTTGAGACCCGGGCGGGAATGCGAAACGGCCGGGGGAGTCCATCCCCCGGCCGTTGCTCGGTGTGATTCAGCTCTTGGCCAGCACGACCACGCGGCGGCGTGGCTCCTCACCCTCGGACTCGCTGAACAGGCCGGCGGCGGCCACCACGTCGTGCACGATCTTGCGCTCGAACGGGTTCATCGGGGCGAGCCGGACCGCCTCGCCGGTCTCGACGACCTCGGCGATGGCATCTTTGGCGAGCACTTCCAGCTCCTTGCGGCGCCGCTCGCGATGGCCGGCCACGTCCAGCATCAGCCGGGACCGGTGACCTGTCTCGGTCATCACCGCGAGCCGGGCCAGCTCCTGCAGGGCCTCGAGCACCTCGCCGTCGCGTCCGACCAGGACGTCGGCGTCGGTCACGATCGACACATGAGCGCGTCCACCCTCGTTGAAAGTGTCGATGTCGCCGTCCAGGTCGGCGATGTCGAGCAGTTCCTCCAGGTAGTCCGCGGCGATCTCGCCCTCGTTGACCAGTGCCTGCTCGCGCTTCGACCGGGCCGGCTCCTCGGCCGCCTCCGAGCCGTCCTCGGCAGTGCCTTCCACTGGGTTGTCGACGACGTCGGTGCTTTCGACAGCGTCGATCTCGGTTTCCACGTCACTCATCGTTGGTTCTCCTGTGCGCCTGGTCAGGCCTGGCCGGGGTTGGTCTTGGGCTTGGTGGGCGGTCCCTGCTTGCGGGCGGCCCGGCTGGACCGCTGCGGCTGCTGGCGCTGCACCTGCTGCCGCTGCACGCTCGACTGCGGCGTCGTGCCCGTCGCCTGGTCACCGGACGCCTTGCCGCCGCCCTTGCCCTGCCGGGTCACGGTGCTGGGATCGGTCGCCTGCTGGGTGGCCGCCGGACGCTTCCGCTTGCCGGCCTTCTGCCGGGCCAGCTCCTCGGGGTCCTTGCCCTTGGCCCGCATCCGCTCCTCCCAGTCCACGTAGGCGGGGGTGTTCGGGGCCGGGTTGTTGTGGATCAGGATGTACTGCTGCGCCATCGTCCAGGTGTTGGAGATCAGCCAGTAGAGCAGCACGCCGACCGGGATGTTCACGCCCATGAACAGGTACATGAACGGGAAGACGTAGAGCATGATCTTCTGCTGCTGGGCGAACTGGCCGGTCAGCGCCTCCGGCGGCATGTTCTTGCGCATCAGCTGCAGCTGGGTGATGAACAGCACCACCGTCATGCTGATCACCAGCACGGCGCACAGGATCTGGGTGGCCCCGAAGCCGTCGGTCAGCGGCCAGAAGATGCCGGACAGCTTGGCGCCGAAGATGGTGGCGTTCCGCAGCGACTCGGACTGCTCCACGCTGAGCACGCCGATCGAGTGACCCTGGGACGCGTTCCACAGCACCTGGTAGAGCGCGATGAAGATCGGCATCTGCAGCAGCAGCGGCAGGCAGGAGGCCATCGGGTTGACGCCCTCCTCCTTGTAGAGCTTCATCGTCTCCTGGCCGAGCCGCTCCCGGTCGTGGCCGTACTTGTCCTGCAGCACCTTCAGCTGCGGCTGCAGCAGCTGCATGTTCCGCGACGAGCGGATCTGCCGGACGAACAGCGGGATCAGCAGGCTGCGGATCACCACGGTCAACGAGATGATCGCCAGCGCCCAGGACCAGCCGTCGCTGCCCAGGAAGCTCGCGTAGAGGGCGTGGAAGCTGGACATGATCCAGGACACCGCCAGGTACAGCGGCTGCATCATGGTGTTCAGCGCACCGAGGAAATCACCCCACAGGTCCATCGGCACGATCTGCGGAATCGGTGGGATCACATTGCTCCTCGAGGTTGAGATGGAGAGGTCTGAGCCTGTTCGGCGGCCCAGGCCCGCGCGGCCTCGGTGCCGGGTACCGGGTCGTAGCCGCCCAGCGACCACGGATGGCAGTGCCCGAGCCGGCGCAGCGCCAGCCCGCTGCCGCGCAACGCGCCGTGGACGGTGACCGCTTCGAGCGCGTAGGCCGAGCAGGACGGGTAGTACTTGCAGACCGGTCCGTACAGCGGGCTGATCACGGCGCGGTAGGCCTTCAGCAGCACGATCAGCACGGTCTTCATGACGAAGCCAGTCGCTCGGTGGCGGCCGTCCACGCCGAATCGAGATCGGCGGCCACGCCGCCGGTATGCGGCAGCGCCCGGACGACCACGTCCAGTTCGAACGGGACGTGAGCCAGCCGGGCGGCGACCAGGTGACGCAATTGGCGCTTCACCCGATTGCGGGTGACCGCGTTGCCGACCGCCTTGGACACCACGAAACCGGCCCGCGACGGCGGGTTGTCGGTTCGCAGCATGTGCAGCACGAGGGAGGGACGCCCACAACGGACGCCCCGGCGCATGGTGGTGCGGAACTCCTCGGCGGTTCGAAGCCGCGCGGCCCTGGCCAGCACCCGACGGCTCGTCAGGCGTCGATCAGCCGGCGAGACGGGCGCGGCCCCGGCTGCGGCGGGCCGAAATGATGGCGCGGCCGGCGCGGGTCCGCATCCGGAGGCGGAAGCCATGGGTGCGGCTGCGACGCCGGTTGCTCGGCTGGAAAGTGCGCTTGCTCACGGAAGTGCTCCCCGTTCAGTGTTCGCTGGTTGCTGTCGTGCTGTTGCTTGTCGTGCGGTGTTTGTCGGGCTGGGACCGATGCGCCCACGTCGGGCGCACGCATAGGGGTCGCTGGCGGCGACCTGCCAAGTTTACGTGTGGGCGGCAATCCGGGGCAAACCGGGGCCCCTGCGACGGCGTCGAGCCGACACGCCGACGAGAGTGGAATTTTCCGGGAATCGGTTTGCAGATGACCCGTCACCGGACTAGCGTTTCGCTCCGTTGACCTTGTGGCTCGGCGTCCGTTCCCTCGGGCCGCCCCCTTGTTCACATCCTGTGGATAACTTGTGTGGACAACGCGGTCTATCCAGCACGTTCCAGGGAAGGGAGCAGCCCAGGTGCCCACGACCCAGATGGTCACTCCCGACGACCCGGGAGATCTGGAGGACGCCTGGCTCTTCGTCTGCTCCGAGGCCGACCCGCCGTCCCGCGCCTGGTTGCGGAGCACCCGGGCCACCACCATGCACGACAGCACGTTCATCATCAGCGTGCCCAACGAGTTCACCCGGACGCGCATCGAATCCCGCCTGCGTACCTGGGTCGAAGACCAGTTGACTACGTATTTCGGACGTCCGGTCGGCATCGCGACGGTGATCCTGCCGGGTTCGGGCGAGGCCGAGACAGAGGAGGCCCCGTCGCTTCCGGACGAGCCGGCCGACACCGACCCGGCCGAACGCGTCCAGCACGACGAACGGCTCGGCGGCCGGCTGAACCCGAAGTACACCTTCGAGTCGTTCGTGATCGGCAGCTCCAACCGGTTCGCGCACGCCGCCGCGGTGGCCGTCGCCGAGGCCCCCGGCAAGGCCTACAACCCGCTGATGATCTACGGCGAGTCCGGACTGGGCAAGACCCACCTGCTGCACGCCCTGGGCCACTACGTGCGCAGCTACCACTCCAACCGGCGGGTCAAGTACGTCTCCACCGAAGAGCTGACCAACGACTTCATCAACGCCATCAGCGACAACCGGACGGCCGACTTCCGGCGCACCTACCGCGACGTGGACGTGCTGCTGATCGACGACATCCAGTTCCTGGAGTCCAAGATCCAGACCCAGGAAGAGTTCTTCCACACCTTCAACACCCTGCACACCGCGCAGAAGCAGATCGTGATCACCTCCGACCGTCCGCCGAAATCGCTGGAGGCGCTGGAGCCCCGGCTGCGCAGCCGCTTCGAATGGGGACTGATGACCGACATCCAGCCGCCCGACCTGGAGACCCGGATCGCCATCCTGCGCAAGAAGGCGGCCGCCGAGCGGCTCACCGCCGGCCCGGACGTCCTGGAGTTCATCGCCAGCAAGATCCCGACCAACATCCGCGAGCTCGAGGGCGCGCTGATCCGGGTCACCGCGTTCGCCAGCCTGAATCGCCAGGAGGTCGACCTGCCGCTGGCCGAGGTGGTGTTGCGCGACCTGATCCCGCACGGCGACGACACCCCGATCACGGCGAACCTGATCCAGTCCGAGACCGCCGGCTACTTCTCGATCAGCACCGACGACCTGTGCGGCGCCAGCCGCGTCCAGGGTGTGGTGATCGCCCGGCAGATGGCGATGTACCTGTGCCGGGAGCTGACCGACCTGTCGCTGCCCAAGATCGGCCAGTCGTTCGGCGGCCGCGATCACACCACCGTGATGCACGCCAACAAGAAGATCCGGCACCTGATCACCGAGGACCGCAAGATCTTCAACCAGGTCACCGAGCTGACCAACCGGATCAAGCAGCGCGCCGTCGAGCGCTGACCGCGTCCCGGGCGGGCCCCGGAACGCGCACCGAACCCGGCACCCGGGCCCCGAATCACATCGTTTCTTGTCGTTCGCGACCGTGGACAGCGCCTGTGGATGACTCCCACAGCTGTGGACAACCGCGGACGCCGTTCGGCCCGTCCGCAACTACTACCCATGTGATTTTCGGTTGTGCACAACGATCCAAGGCCAGCGACACGCAGCTGGCTAGGGCCTTCGCTGGTTGTCCACAGAATCCCCAGCAGTGATGACTACGAAGAATTGAACTACGTCGAATGACACTCAAAGTAACCCGGTCCCCATCGTGTGGAGGACCACCGCGGCAGCGCACGCGGATATGATCGTCGTCCGGAGTACTGAGCAAGCCGGAGTATTGAGCAAGGGAGCCTCGTGAAGATCCGCCTCGATCGTGATGTCCTGGCCGAAGCCGTCGCCTGGACGGCCCGCAGTCTGCCCACCAGGCCGAGTGTGCCGATCCTTGCCGGTCTGCTGGTCAAGGCGTCCGGCCGCGAGGTGGTGATGTCGGGTTTCGACTATGAGACCTCTGCCCGGATCACGGTGCCGGCCACGGTGACCGATGACGGCGTGGCCCTGGTGTCCGGACGGCTGCTGGCCGACATCGCCCGCTCGCTGCCGAACAAGCCGGTCGACATCACCGCCGACGCCACCCGGATGGAACTGGTCTGCGGCAGCGCCCGGTTCACCCTGCAGACCTTGCCGGTGGACGACTACCCGGCGTTGCCCACCATGCCGGAGGCCACCGGCACGGTGAACAGCGACGATTTCTCCCGCGCCGTCGGGCAGGTCGTGGTGGCCGCCGGACGCGACGAGCTGCTGCCGGTGTTCACCGGCGTCCGGATGGAGATCGAGGGCGACACCTTGTCGCTGCTGGCCACCGACCGGTACCGGATGGCGCTGAAGGAGATTCCGTGGAATCCCGGCGGTTCGCACAGCGACGCCGCGGCGCTGGTGCCGGCCCGGGTGCTCGGCGAGACCGCCAAGTCGATGACCTCCGGCGAGGTGGTCACCCTCAGCCTGGCCAGCGGCAGCACCGGGGACGGGCTGATCGGTTTCGAGGGCGACGGCGCGGCCGGCGTCCGGGAGATCACCACCCGGTTGCTGGACGGGGAGTTCCCGAAGGTGCGGCACCTGATGAACGTGCAGGCGGCGGTCACCGTGCGGGCCAACACCGCCGAGGTGATCGCCGCGGTCAAGCGGGTGGCGCTGGTGGCCGAGCGGAACACCTCGCTGCGGATGCTGATCGGCGACCAGAGCATCACCCTGGAGGCCGCCACCGGCGACCAGGCGCAGGCCGTCGAGGCATTGGAGGCCGTGGTCGGCGACGAGACCGGCAGCGGCCTGGCGATGACGGCCGCGGGCTTCAACCCGCACTACCTGTCCGACGCGCTGGCCGCGCTGGACGCCCCCTACGTGCACTTCGCGTTCACCGCGCCCGGCAAGCCGTGCCTGATCACGGCGCTGGACGAGCTCGACGGCGAGCCGAAGACGGACTACCGGCACGTGATCATGCTGATGCGGCTGCCGGCCTGACGCCGTCGGCCCGACCCGGAAGGACAGCGATGGAACTCGGACTCGTCGGCCTGGGCAAGATGGGCAACAACATGCGCGAGCGGCTGCGGCGCGCCGGGCACACGGTGATCGGCTACGACCGCAACCCCGAGGTCAGCGACACCGGGTCGCTGGCCGACCTGGTGCAGCGGCTGGCGGCTCCCCGGCTGGTCTGGGTGATGCTGCCGATCCAGGTGGTCGACCAGGTGATCGGCGAACTGGCCGAGCTGCTGAGCGAGGGCGATCTGGTCATCGACGGCGGCAACACCAAATGGACGGCCGACGCCCGGCATGCGGAACAGCTCTCCGGCAAGGGGATTCACTTCCTCGACTGCGGTGTCTCCGGCGGCGTGTGGGGGCTGCAGAACGGCTACGCGCTGATGGTCGGCGGGGCCGAGGCGGACGTCGCCCGGGCCCAGCCGGTCTTCGACGCGCTGAAGCCGTCCGGCGATTTCGGCTTCGTGCACGCCGGCGAGGTGGGTGCCGGGCATTTCGCGAAGATGGTGCACAACGGCATCGAGTACGGGCTGATGCAGGCCTACGCCGAGGGCTGGGAGCTGCTTGAGGCGGCCGGCTCGGTGACCAACGTCCCGGCCGTGTTCAACTCCTGGCGCGAGGGGACGGTGATCCGGTCCTGGCTGCTCGACCTGATGGTCCGGGCGCTGGACGACGATCCGCACCTGGAACGGATCGAGGGCTACGCCGCGGACTCCGGCGAGGGCCGCTGGACGGTGAACGCTGCGGTCGACCTGGGCGTCCCGGTGCCGACCATGGCGGCCGCGCTGTTCGCCCGGTTCACCTCGCAGCAGGACGATTCCCCCTCGATGAAGATGGTCGCCGCGATGCGCAACCAGTTCGGCGGGCATCCGGTCAAGGCCGAGGACGGCAAACACTAGGCCGCCGACCGCTGCCGTAAGGTGACGGCGTGTTCGTCACCCATCTCTCGCTCGCGGACTTCCGGTCCTACCCGAGCGTCGAGCTGAGCCTGACGCCGGGGGTGACCACGTTCACCGGCGCCAACGGGCAGGGCAAGACGAACCTGATCGAGGCGGTCGACTATCTGGCCTCCCTGGGCTCGCACCGGGTCTCCTCCGAGGTGCCGCTGATCCGGCACGGTGCCGAGCGGGCGATCGTCCGGGCCCGGGTGCAGGCCGGCCTGGACGACACCCGGCAGCTGGTGCTGGAGATCGAGCTGATCCCGGGACGGCAGAACCGGGCCAGCCTGAACCGGGGGCCGTTGCGGCGTCCGCGCGATCTGCTCGGCGCGCTGCGCACCGTGGTGTTCTCCCCGGAGGACCTGGCCCTGGTCAAGGGCGATCCGAGCGAGCGGCGGCGGTTCATCGACGAGCTGATCACCACTCGCTGGCCGCGGCTGGCCGGCGTCCGGGCCGACTACGACCGGGTGCTGAAACAACGTTCCACCCTGCTCAAATCGCTGTCCGGCCGCTCCCGGGCGATCCCGGACGGCGCCGCCGCGACCCTGGAGGTGTGGGACGAGTCGCTGGCCGGTTTCGGCGCCGAACTGGTGCACGCCCGGGTGCGCACCCTGACCGACCTGACCCCGCACGTCGCGCGGGCCTACGCGGCGATCGCGCCGGCGAACAACGAGGCCCGGCTCGACTATCGCAGCAGCATCGCGCCCACCCCCGAGAACTCGGTGGAGGAACTGCAGGCCCGGCTGATCCTGGCCATGGGTGAGCGCCGTTCCGACGAGATCGCCCGCGGCGTCTGCCTGGTCGGCCCGCACCGCGACGACATCGTGCTCGGCCTGGGCGAGCTGCCGGCCAAGGGCTACGCGTCGCACGGCGAGTCCTGGTCGTTCGCGCTGGCGCTCAAGCTGGCGTCCTTCGACCTGCTCCGGGCCGATGCGGTGCAGCCGGTGCTGATCCTGGACGACGTCTTCGCCGAACTCGACCAGCTGCGCCGGGAACGGCTGGCCGGGATGATCGCGGACGCCGAACAGGTGCTGATCACCGCCGCGGTGGCCGAGGACGTCCCGTCCGCGCTGGGTGGACGCCGGTTCACCGTCGGCGGCGGCGAGGTGAGCGAGGCCGGCGATGGCTGAGCACGACCCGTCCGGGATCGAACTGGCCCGGCTGATCGCCCGCAACGCCCAGGGCCTGCCGGCGACGCCGCCGTCCCGCAAGAAGCCCGCCCAGGCCAAACCGTCCCGGCAGCCGAAGCGCAACGCCGGCGATCCGCAGCCGCTCGGCGAGGCGATGGACGAGTTGATCGCCAGCCGCGGCTGGTCCACCCAGGTCAGCCTGCATCACCTGCTGGGCCGCTGGGCGGATCTGGTCGGGCCGGTCAACGCCGAGCACTCCACCCCGGAGGGCTTCGACAACACCGTGCTCACGGTGCGCACCGATTCCACCGCCTGGGCCACCAACCTGCGGATGCTGGCACCCACCGTGGTGGCCCGGCTGAACGATCAGCTCGGCGACGGCACGGTGACCCGGATCGTGGTGAAGGGCCCGGACGCCCCGAGCTGGAAGCACGGCCGGCGCAGCGTCCGGGACGGCCGCGGCCCGCGGGACACCTACGGCTGAGTGGTACGCCGGGGCCAACCCGCCGGCCGGTTAGGATCACCGCGATGGAGGCCGTCCGCTCCCTGCTGGGTTCGTTGAATCACCTGGTCACCGCCACCGCGACCGTGTGGTGGCGGACGCTGCCGCGGCTGCTCACCGTCGTGGTGCTGGGCTGGTTCGGCTACCGGGTGTTCGCCCAGCTGGCCGCGATGGTGGTCGACGTCAGCGCCTGGCTGTCCCTGGTGATGCTGTCGCTGGGTTTCGTGGTGAAGTTGTCGGCGATCATCCTCGGGTTGCGGATCGCCGGCGAGGAGTTGCGGATCCGGCAGTCGGTGCCGTTGCCGGACGACGATCCGCGGGACTCCTCGATCGCGCACCTGCTGTCCATCACCCTGCTGCCGTTCCTGGGCATCTATGCGGTCTTCGACGTGGTGACCGAGGCGGCCAACGACATCCAGGTGGACTACTACGTGTTCGGCGGGCTGACCTTCGAACGCCCGGTGCTGGCCCAGCTCAACCCGCAGGGCAGCGGCAACAGCGTCTGGCTGATCGCGGCGCTGATCGTCGGGCTGTACGTCGTCCGGCGATTGATCGAGTGGTGGTTCGAACGGACCGGGTTTCGTCCGCTCGGGCTGCTGGCCGCGCTGGTCGAGGGCTTCTTCATGTTGATGGTGGTGCTGAGCGGACGCCAACTGCTGGTCAGCGTCCGGCACTGGGTGGACGAGCGGACCTTCCGGGTCTGGCTGGACTACCCGGGATGGGGGCTGCAGCAGCTGTCCGCCGGCCTGGGCGTCGACCTCTCCGCCCTGCTGGACGCGGTGGGCTCGTGGTGGTGGGACACCGCCTGGCCCGGCATCAGCGCCATGGTGGTGGAGCCGATGCTGTGGCTGGCGCTGGCGGCGCTGGTCTTCGGCAGCCAGGTGATCTCGGCGGCCGACCTGTGGCGCCGCGGCCAGCCGGTGGCGGTCCGGGCCCGCCGCACCGAGGTGCAGGTGGGCGACCGGGAACGCCGGCTGGCCCTGGAGGTGCAGCAGGCGTTCTTCGGCGACCTGAACGACAAATACCTGCCCACCTGGCAGTCGCTGCGGCTGGTCACCGCGGTGGGGGCCAGCTTCTTCGCCGCCTTCGTGCTCTGCTACGGCGTCCTGGTCACCGGCGAGGAGTGGCTGCGGCGCTGGCTGTTCTGGGTGCTCGGCGGGCATCCGGCCACCTTCTGGTCGGTGGCCGGGCCGCCGATCGACCTGCTGGTCACCGCGGTCGGGGAACCGTTGCGCTGGGTGCTGCTGGCTGCCGCCTTCCACGCCTGCCTGGTGCTGTTCGCGGACCGGGCCGAAGGGCCACACCGATGAGCCGGCGCTGGACGCACGGCCTGGTCGCGGTGCTGGCCTGCCTGGCGATGGTGCTGCTGCACGGCTTCACCGGCGAGTTCCCGCACGAACAGGTCACTCGGACCGATCTGGGCAAGCCGGGACGGCTCCATGACTCCACCGTCACGGTGAACTCCTCGACCATCGGCCAGCTGCTCTACGAGGACTCCGTGTTCGTCGGCCGCAGCCCGGTGGTGTTCCTGGCGGTGAACGTCACCATCGCCACCGACGGGCGGCAGAAGAGCTCCAGCTGGCAGGTGAGCGGCGCGGCGAACCAGCGCAGCTTCGCCGCCCGGCAGCCGCTGTGGCTGCCCGAGCCCGGCTTCCGGATCACCCAGGACGTGGTCTTCGAGCTCAGTCCGGACGACCTGGCCGGGTTCACCGTCCGCTTCCTCGACCGGGCCCCGATCTACGCCTACGACCCGGCGATCGAGGTGGACCTGGGCATCTCCGCAGCGGACGCCGCGGCGCTGCTGGAGCAGAACCGGTACGCCACCGTCCGGGCAAGCCGGGGCCGTGCCGAGGTGAACCGATGATCCGCGGGCCGCTCGCCGAGCGGTCCCGGCAGTGGCTGGTGGCGGCGATCGCCGTGCTGGCGGTACTGGCCGGCGTGGTGGCCTGGACGTCCTACCTGAACGCCCGCGGCGCCGCGCACTGGCGGCAGACCGAACCCGGGGCGATGGCCGACCCGCTGCCCGAGGGCGGGATGCCGATGCGGCTGGCCTCGCTCACCGTGACGCCGATGCTGACCACCGACCGCGGCGATCAGCCGGCACCGGCCGGCGCGCTGTGGGTGATCGCGGTGATCGACTACCAGCCGCCGCCGCAGGGCAGTCACTGCGGCCTGGTGCTGCTGGCCGCCGACGGACGCCGCTGGAACCCGGTCGGCAGCCTGGACTACTCCGGCAGCCGCGCCCTGCCGCAGGGCTGCGGCGGCACACCGGGCGAGGGCGTGCCGCGCGGCGAGCAGATCTACCTGATCCCGGCGGACGCCGCGGGAACCCTGGCCGGGCTGGGCCACCCGGTGCTCGGCCATCGCGGCACCACCGCCTACCCGGTGCTCACTCCGGCGTCCTGATCAACGCGCGGCGCGCTCGGTGACCACCGGGAGCTCGAAGCGGTAGCCGGTGCGGCCCGCCGACCAGACCATCTCGCCCTCACCGGTGGGGCTGGCGTCGATCCATTCGAGCACCGAGGCGCCGACCGAGATGGTGTCGGTGTCCGGGAACGCGTCCGGGGTGAACACCAGCGTGCAGGGCACCATCGGCGTCCCGGGATTGAGCACGGTCGAGTTGCCCAGCGTCTCGCCGGGGCCGAAGAACAGCGAACCGTCGCCGGTCACCGCCCGATCGACCGGATGCTGCATGGAGAACGCGTTGCGGACCAGCCGGTCGCGGCTGGAGACCAGCGGCTCGTCGCCGTTGTTGCGGCACCGTCCGAAGACGTACACCGACCAGCTGTTCGTCAGGTTCTCCCGGGCCAACGCGCTGGTCATCGAGACCGAGATCGGGCCCAGGTCGACCTCGGTGTCCGCCGGCAGGCGGGCCAGCCGTCCGGTGGCCGGCTGGAAACCGCCGGCCAGCCAGCTGCCGCCCAGCAGCAGCACGATCGCGGCCAGCACGATCCACAGCGCGGGCACCGAACGGCGCACCGGGTCGCCACCGTCGACGACCGGCTCGGGCTGCGGGATCACCGCAGCAGTCTAGGCCGCGCCGGTTCGGTGGCCTTCCGCTGCTCTGAACCGCGCAGGGTGCCCGGGAGTATGGGGGGCTATGGACGGGGGGAAAGCGGCTCAGAGGGCCGTTCTGGGGCCTCCTGACCAGCCATCGATTCGAAAACACGCTCCAGGATTGGGGTCCGAGGTCCGGCACGGTAGAATGGACGGGTTGCGACGCCGCCACCACCCCGCCCACGTCCGGAAGTTCACCACGGTTTCCCCGGCAGCGGGTTGTGTGCGGTGTCGGCGTGAGTGAGCCCGAACAGCGAGGGGTACCAAGTGAGCGAACCGACGACCGGTGGGCGACCGGTCGGCGCGGCGGCGCATGCCGTCGAGGCCGGCAATTACGACGCCAGCGCGATCACCGTCCTGGAAGGACTGGAGGCGGTCCGCAAGCGGCCCGGCATGTACATCGGTTCCACCGGTGAGCGCGGCCTGCACCACCTGGTGCAGGAGATCGTCGACAACTCCGTCGACGAGGCGCTGGCCGGCTACTGCGACACCATCATCGTCCGGCTGCTCGACGACGGCGGCGTCCAGGTGATCGACAACGGCCGCGGCTTCCCGGTGGATCTGCACCCCAAGGAGAAGATCCCAGCGGTCACGGTGGCGCTCACCGTGCTGCACGCCGGCGGCAAATTCGGGGCCGGCGGCTACAAGGTGTCCGGCGGCCTGCACGGCGTGGGCGCCTCGGTGGTGAACGCGCTGTCCAGCTCGCTGACCGTCGACGTCCGCCGGGACGGCTACCACTGGCAGCAGAGCTTCACCCTGGGTGACCCGGACGGTCCGCTGGAGCGGCTGGAGCCGTCCGACGAGACCGGCACCACGGTCACCTTCTACGCCAGCTCGGAGATCTTCGAGACCACCACCTACAGCTACGAGACGCTGGCCACCCGGTTCCGTGAGATGGCCTTCCTGAACAAGGGGCTGTCGATCACGCTGATCGACGAGCGCTCCGATCGCCGCACCGAAGAGGACGAGGAGCCGCACCGCGACGTCTTCCGCTACGACGACGGCCTGATCGACTTCGTCAAATTCCTCACCGGGACGAAGGAGACCATCCACCCGTCGGTGATCGCGATCGACGCCAACAACGACGATCAGCAGCTCAGCCTGGAAGTGGCGATGCAGTGGAACTCGTCGTTCAACGAGAGCGTCCACACCTTCGCCAACACCATCAACACCCACGAGGGCGGCACCCACGAAGAGGGTTTCCGGGCCGCGCTGACCAACACGGTCAACAAATGGGGTGAGCAGTGGGGTCTGATCAAGAAGCGCGAGGACCGGGTCTCCGGCGACGACATCCGCGAGGGCCTCACCGCGATCATCAGCATCAAGCTCGGTGAGCCGCAGTTCGAGGGGCAGACCAAAACCAAGCTCGGCAACACCGAGGCCCGCTCGTTCGTCCAGCGGGTCACCAACGACCTGCTCGGCGACTGGTTCGAGAAGAACCCGGCCGAGGGACGCGACATCGTCCGCAAGGCGCAGGCGGCGGCGTCCGCCCGGATCGCGGCGCGCAAGGCCCGCGACATCGCCCGGAGCCGCAAGGGCCTGCTCAAGACCGGCCAGTACGGCAAGCTGTCCGACTGCCAGTCCACCGAGCCGTCCGAGTGCGAGGTGTTCATCGTCGAGGGCGACTCCGCCGGCGGCTCCGCCAAGGGTGGACGCGACCCGCGGATCCAGGCGATCCTGCCGATCCGCGGCAAGATCCTGAACGTCGAGAAGGCCCGGCTGGACAAGATCCTGCAGAACAAGGAGGTCGAGGCGATCATCAACGTCCTCGGCACCGGCGTCCAGGACGACTTCGACGTCAACAAGCTGCGCTACCACAAGATCGTGCTGATGGCCGACGCCGACGTCGACGGCGCGCACATCCGCACCCTGCTGCTCACCTTGCTGTTCCGGTTCATGAAGCCGCTGATCGACCACGGCTACGTGTACCTGGCGCAGCCGCCGCTGTACCGGCTGCGCTGGACCAACGCGCCGCACGAGCTGGCCTACAGCGACGCCGAGCGCGACTCGCTGCGCGATGCCGGGTTCGCGGCGGGCAAGAAGCTGCCGGCGCCGAACAACAACCCGATCCAGCGCTACAAGGGCCTGGGCGAGATGAACGCCGACGACCTGTGGGACACCACCATGGATCCGGGCAAGCGTTCGCTGCTGCAGGTCACCCTCGAGGACGCCGCCACCGCGGACAACATGTTCTCGATCCTGATGGGCGAAGAGGTCGAACCCCGCCGGCACTTCATCCAGCGCAACGCCAAAGACGTGCGCTTCCTCGACATCTGATCCCTCGTTGGTCGAGCTTGTCGAGACCTGCTGCACGTGGTTTCGACAAGCTCAACCGGCGGTAGACACCAACGAATGGAGACTGACCGATGACTGACGGTCCCATCGACAACGATCCCACCGGCGACGTCCCGGACGAGCCGGTCGAGGGCAACGACGACGCCGGCACCGAGCCGACCCAGGCCCGCACCGACGAGATCGACCTGAACGTCGAGATCCAGCGCTCCTACCTCGACTACGCGATGAGCGTGATCGTCGGACGCGCACTGCCCGACGTCCGCGACGGCCTCAAACCGGTGCACCGCCGGGTGCTCTACGCCATGTACGACGGCGGCTACCGGCCCGACCGGGGCTGGAACAAGTGCTCCCGGGTGGTCGGCGAGGTGATGGGCCTGTACCACCCGCACGGGGACAGCGCGATCTACGACACCCTGGTCCGGCTGGCCCAGCCCTGGGTGATGCGGGCGCCGCTGGTCGCCGGCCAGGGCAACTTCGGTTCGCCCGGCAACGACCCGGCCGCCGCGATGCGGTACACCGAGTGCAAGATGGCGCCGCTGGCCATGGAGATGGTCCGCGACATCACCGAGGACACCGTCGACTTCAAGCCCAACTACGACAACCGCGACACCGAACCGGTGGTGCTGCCGGCCCGGTTCCCGAACCTGCTGGTCAACGGCTCCTCCGGCATCGCGGTCGGCATGGCCACCAACATCCCGCCGCACAACCTGCGCGAGGTGGCCGACGCCGTGCACTGGTCGCTGGAGCATCCCGACGCCACCAAGGAGGAGCTGCTCGAGGCCGCGATCGAACGGATCAAGGGCCCCGACTTCCCGCTCGGCGCGCTGATCGTCGGCCGCAAGGGCATCGAGGACGCCTACCGCACCGGCCGTGGCTCGGTGGTGATGCGGGCAGTCATCGACATCGAAGAGGACAAGTCCGGGCGGACCCTGCTGGTGATCACCGAGCTGCCCTACATGTGCAACCCGGACAACCTGGCCACCAAGATCGCCGAACTGGTCAACTCCGGCAGGCTGACCGGCATCGCCGACATCCGCGACGACTCCTCGGCCCGCACCGGCCAGCGGCTGGTGATCGTGCTGAAGCGGGACGCCCAGCCGCGGGTGGTGATGAACAACCTGTACAAGCACACCCAGCTGCAGGACACCTTCGGCTGCAACATGCTGGCCCTGGTCGACGACGTCCCCCGGACGCTGCGGCTGGACCAGTTCCTGTCGCACTGGATCAAGCATCAGCTGCAGGTGATCCGGCGCCGCACCGCCTTCCGGCTGGCCGAGGCCGAGAAGATGGCGCACATCTACCGCGGCCTGGTGAAGGCGCTGGACGCCCTCGACGAGGTGATCGCGCTGATCCGGGCCAGCTCGGACGCCGACACCGCACGCACCGGGCTGATGCAGCTGCTGGACATCGACGAGGCTCAGGCCAACGCCATCCTGGAGATGCAGCTGCGCCGGCTGGCCGCCTTGGAGCGGCAGAAGATCGTCGACCGGTTGGCCGAACTGGAGCGGCAGATCGCCGACCTGCAGGACATTCTCGACAAGCCGGAACGGCAGCGGAAGATCATCGGCGAGGAGCTCGCCGAGATCGTCGAGAAGTACGGCACCGACCGGCGCACCCGGATCATCTCCGCCGACGGTGATCTGTCCAACGAGGACCTGATCCCCGACGAGGACATGGTGGTCACGATCACCCACGGCGGCTACGCCAAGCGCACCCGGACCGACCAGTACCGCGCCCAGAAGCGGGGCGGCAAGGGGGTTCGCGGCGCGAGCCTGCGCGCCGACGACGAGGTGGAGCATCTGTTCGCCACCACCAACCACCACTGGATCCTGTTCTTCACCAACCTGGGCCGGGTCTACCGGGCCAAGGTCTGGCAGCTGCCGGAGGCCGGCCGGGACGCCAAGGGCGGCCACGTGGCCGGGCTGCTGTCCTTCCTGCCCGAGGAGCGGATCGCCCAGGTGCTGACCCTGCGCAGCTACACCGACGCGCCGTACCTGCTGCTGGCCACCCGCCGCGGGCTGGTCAAGAAGACCGCGCTGCTGGCCTACGACTCGCCGCGCCAGGCCGGGGTGATCGCGGTCAACTTCCGCGATGACGACGACGAGCTGATCGGTGCCGAGCTGTGCTCCTGGGCCGACGACGTGCTGCTGATCTCCCGCAAGGGGCAGGCGATCCGGTTCGCGGCCAGCGACGAGCAGCTGCGTCCGATGGGCCGGGCCACCTCCGGGGTGACCGGGATGAAGTTCCGCGACGGCGACGCGCTGCTGTCGATGGCGGTGATCGACGCCGACATGCCCGAGGACGACCGGTTCGTGTTCACCGTCACCGACGGTGGTTTTGCGAAGCGGACGGCGGTGTCGGAATACCGCCAGCAGGGCCGCGGCGGCCTGGGCATCAAGGCGATGAAGCTCAACGACGACCGGGGTTCGCTGGTCGGCGGGCTGGTCGTCCAGGAGAACGACGAGATCATGGCGATCAAGACCTCCGGGCAGATCATTCGCTCCTCGGTGAGCCAGGTGCCGCCGAAGGGGCGTGACACCATGGGCGTGAAATTCGTCCACGTGGCCGGCGACGATTCGGTCTCGGTGATCGCGCTCTACCCGGAAAGCGCCGATGGGGAAGAATCGACCCAGCTGGCTGCGTCGGATACCGTTGGGCCGGATGCCGTTGATTCGGACGGCGGCGATCCACAGAACCCCGCCGACTGACGAGGGTCGAGGAGGACTATGAGCGACCAGCAGGGCAAAGCCAGCGCGTCCGTTGCCGGAAACGTGTGGGCTCCTGGCGATGCCACCGCCCGGGTGCAGTCGGCGTCCGACGCCGAGCGGACGGCTGCCGCACCGGCCCAGGCCACCCGGCCGGCAGTGGTCAGCGCCGGGCCGCGGTCGGTCTCCCGCCGCACCCGCAAGGCGCGACTGCGGCTGTCCCGGATTGACCCCTGGTCGGTGATGAAGACCTCGTTCCTGTTCTCCATCGCGTTCGGCATCATGTTCTGGTTCGCCACCTACGTGGTGTGGTCGGTGATCGGGGCGTCCGGTCTGTTCGACGCGCTGAACGTGATGCTGCAGACGCTGCTGCAGAATCCGAATGACCAGACCCAGGTGCGGGTCGAGGACTTCGTCAACACCAACAAGGTGCTCGGCGTGGCCGCACTGATCGCGGTGATCAACGTGGTGTTGCTGACCGCGATCGGCACCCTGACCGCATTCCTGTACAACCTGTCCGCCAACATCCTCGGCGGGCTGGAACTCACCCTCGCCGAAGACTGAGGCGTTCCGGCTTTGCCGGACGTCGTTCGGCTCGGGACGTGGAGCCGTCCTCGCGGTGAACCTTTTTCCGCTTACGATGGCGTGATCCCCGATCCTGGACAGAAGGCTTTGGCATGAGTGACACCAACCGCCCCAACGACCCCGGGCAACCCGATCAACCGCCGCAGGTTCCCTCGGCCGGGAGCCCGTACGGCCCGCCGCCCGGCTACTCCGTGCCCGGACAGCCCGGCTACGGGCAGCCGCCGCAGGGCGGCTACGACCCGTCCGCCGCGCAGGGCTTCGGTCAGCCGCCGGCGGGACAGCCCGGCTATCAGGCCCCGGGCGCGCCCGGCGGTTACCAGAACCCGGGCGGCTACCAGGCTCCGGGGGCTCCGATGGGGGCGCAATTCGGTGGCGGCGCCCCGGGTGCGCCCGGCGGTCCCGGTGCACCCGGTGCGCCCGGTGCGCCCGGCGGATG
>NZ_JASGDE010000084.1:0-16597 GCF_047607385.1 Micropruina sp. | reverse complement strand
GCCGGGGTGACCGTTGCCCGTCCGACGCGTGGCGGCGCCTGGCTGACGCCCGCCATGCTCGCGGCGCTGGGCGGCGGGGTGGGCGGAGTGCTGCTCGGCCTGGCCCGGGCCGGACGCCGGGTCGAGATCGACCACGATCTGGCCGCAGCCGAGCACGACTAGCGGCGCTCGGTCGAGCGTGTAGAGACCTCTCTGGCAAGGGGTGTCGCCGGGCTCAGCGAGCGATCGTCGGGTCGATCACCGGGTCCCTCAGGTAGTCGCGCAACACGGCGGCCTGGTTGAGCCGGGAATCCCGGGCGCCGTAGAGCAGCGTCACCCGCGGATGCGTCCGCCCGATCGCGCGCAGCGTGTCGACGGCGGGGTTCGCGTCCAGCTCGGCGCGATAGCGCGCGGCGAACTCGTCGAGCAGCTCGGGGTCGTGGTGCCACCAGGTCCGCAGTTCGGTGCTCGGCGCCGCCTCGGGCAGCCAGCGATCCAGCGCGGCGGCGTCCTTGGAGAGCCCCCGCGGCCAGAGCCGATCGACCAGGACGCGGTAGCCGTCCGAGGTCTCCGCGGGCTCGTAGACCCGCTTGATCCGGAAGGGGTCCGAGCCGGTGGCCATCGCCCTCCTTCGGCACTGGTGAGATTCGGAAACGATTCTACAATCAAATTGTGAAAACAAGAGGCTCCGGACGCCCGACCAGCAGGGACGCCTGACGCCGGGTTCGCGGCGCCTCCCCATCCATGTCGCGCCGACAGGCGCGTCCGCAGGCTTGCCGATCGAGGAGATGGGGGTTCGAGATGCGTAGCGACGAAGAGTTGTCGTCATCCGCCCGGAGGCAGGATGCGCGGTATTCGATGCTGATCAGATGGTGGTGGATCGGCGTCGCGGCAGTACTGGTGGCCTACGCGGTCGCCTTGAGCGGGGTGCTTTCTCCGGACGGAATCCTGGGCATGCCCCGCACGCTGTGCGGGTTCCTTTCGGCGATGACGGCGCTGGCCGGCATGGCTCTGGCGATCTGGCGCGGCTTCCTGGAGATGGAGCGTCCGCGGCCACCCCGGACGGCGTCCGCGGCGCGGCGCTGAGCCGGCCGTCCCGGTGCGTCCGGCGGGAAGGGCGGGAGCCCTCCACCACGAGCAAGGCCGCGTCCGCCCGAGCCCGGCCGAGTCCTCCCGAGCGCGGACGCGTCCTCCCGAGCCCGGACGCCCTACCTGCGGAACCTCTTACCAGAGTCTTTCGGAGCGCCCGGCAGGGGTGACGGCGCAACCCGGCGCGACTAGCGTCGAAGTGAGCCGCGGCCCGGCCACTGTGTCGACCCGGCGTCCGGGCGGCGGCCGGCCGGGCCGGACGAAGGAGGTCGCGCCGTGACGAGTGTGCTGGTCATCGAGGACGACGCCACCACCCGCGAGGTGCTGCGCCGCTACCTGACTCGTGCCGGGCTGGACGTGACCGAGGCGGGCACCGGCACCGACGGGCTGGCCGCCTTCGGCGAGACCGCGCCCGCGTTGGTGATCCTCGACCTGATGCTGCCCGGCGTCGACGGGCTGGACGTGTGCGAGCGGATCCGGCGGCACAGCGACGTTCCGATCATGATCCTGACCGCGCTGGGCAGTGAGTCCGATCGGGTGGTGGGCCTGGAGCAGGGCGCCGACGACTACGTGGTCAAGCCGTTCTCGCCCCGCGAGGTGACGCTGCGGGCGCAGCGGTTGCTGCGCCGCACCGCGCCCCGCCCGGTCCCGGACGCGATGCTGTCCGACGGCGACCTGGTGCTCGATCCTGCCGCCCGCACCGCCACCCGTGCCGGACGGGAACTGCCGATGACGGCCCGCGAGTTCGACCTGCTGGCCTTCCTGCTGGCCCACCCCGAGCACGCCTTCCGGCGCTCGGAACTGCTGCGGCAGGTGTGGGACTGGGACTTCGGGGACGACTCCACGGTCACCGTCCACGTCCGGCGGCTGCGGGAGAAGATCGAGGCCGACCCGTCCCGGCCGCGGCGGCTGCAGACGGTCTGGGGAGTCGGCTACCGGTACCGGCCGTCGGGGAGCGCCGGATGAGTGAGTCGCTGCTGCACATCGCGCCCTGGGCGGTGCTGACCTGTGCCGCCACCATCGCACTGTTGTGGCTTGTGCTGCGCCGGTTGGATACCCGTCCGGGGCTGGCGCTGGCACTGGTGGTGGCGGTGCCGCTGCTGGTCGCCCTGGTCTTCGTGGTCGCGATCAGCGGCTTCATGTTCACCGAGCAGCTGGGCTGGACGCTGGTCACCTGTGCCCTGGTGGGGGTGATGCTGGTGCCCGGGTCGGTGCTGCTCGGCCAGCGGTTCACCCGGCGCACCCTGGCCCTGGAGGCGCGGCGGGCGCAGGAGCGCGCCGGCGAGGCGGCCCGCCGGGACCTGATCGCCTGGATCAGCCACGATCTGCGAACCCCGCTGGCCGGCATCAGGGCGATGGCCGAGGCGTTGGAGGACCGGGTGGTGGACGATCCCGCCGAGGTCAGCGGCTACGGTGCCCGGATCGGCCGCGAGGCGAACCGCCTGGGCGCCATGGTGACCGATCTCTTCGAGCTCTCTCGGATCAGCAGCGGAGCGCTGGACCTGCGGCTGGAGCCGATCGCGGTGGACGCCATGGCGGCCGAACTGGCCGGCGGGCTGCGGCCGATCGCGGCATCGCGGGGGGTGCGGATCGAGGTGGCGCTGCCGCCCGGCCTCACCGTGACCGGTGCCGGGCGGGAACTGGAGCGGGTGGTGGCGAACCTGTTGGCGAACGCGGTCCGGCACACCCGCGCCGGCGGCACCGTCCGGGTGCGGGGCGGAGTCGAGGGGGAGCGGGCCTGGATCAGCGTCGCCGACGGCTGCGGCGGGATCCCGCCCGGCGACCTGGATCAGGTCTTCGACCTGGGCTTTCGCGGCACGGCCGCCCGGTCGCCGGAGGCGTCCGAGCTGGGGCCGGGAGCGGGCCTCGGGCTGGCCATCGTGCAGGGCCTGGTCGAGGCCCAGGGTGGCGAGGTGGCCGTCCGCAACCAGGGTGGCGGCTGCTGTTTCACCGTCCGGTTGCCGGCGGCATCGGAGCTGGGCTGATGCCGCCGGCCATCCGGTTCGCTGCGGTCAGCTCGCCGCGATCCCCTCGACCGGTCGGGCGTTGCCGGCGCCGAGGCCGGTCGAGGTGCTGCCGATCCGGGTGAGGCTGCCGTCCCGGGCGATCCGGTAGGCGTCGACGGTGCCGTCCGCCCCGCTCAGCTGGTACAGGAACTCGCCCTGCCGCGAGGTGGCGAGATCGACCGGTCCGCCGTCGGTCGCCGCAGCCGTGGCGGCGCGGACGCCGAGCCGGCCGTGGCGGACGGCGAACGACGAGATGCTGTCCGATCCGGCGTTGGCGGCGTACAGCGTGCCGCGCACCAGCACCGTCCAGCAGGCGGCCTGCTGCCCGGTCGGTCCGGCCTGGGAGAGCTGGCGCAGGCGTCCGTCGTCACCGAGCCGGTAGGACGTGGCGAGTCCGGTGGCATCGACCACGAGCAGGCGGCCGGCCCGGTCGAAGGACAGCGCGAACGGCACGGCCCCGGAGGCGGTGGTCGTCGGGGTCGCGGACGGCACCCCGCGCCACAGCGGATAGGTGAGCAGCGTGCCGTGGGTCTTGGTCGACACCACCACGGCGTGCTGGTCCGGGGTCACCGCCACCTGCGCCGGGGACTGCAGGAACTCGGGATTGGCGTTGTCGGTGAGGTGTAGGTTGCGGGTGCTGCCGGGCAGCGGCAGCACGGTGCGCCCGGCGATCCGGTAGCCGCTGATCGAGCCGCCGGCCCGCGCGTTGAGGACGTAGACCAGATCGCCGGCGACGCTGACCGAGACCGGCAGGTCGCCCCGGCTGGGCAGGATCTGGCGACGCACCAGCCGGCTGCCGTCGACGCCGAAGACGGTGATCGTGTCGCTGCCCCCGTTGACCGCGAAGAGCAGGCCGTGCCGGCTGTCCAGGGTGAGCGAGCCCTGCGAGGCCAGCGGGTCGACCACCGCGCCGTCCAGGGTCGCGCCGCGTCCACCGGTGGGGTAGCTGCCGGTGTGCCGCAGCCGGCCGTCGGCGTCGCGGTCGAAGGCGATCACCGCGTTCGACGTCAGGTCGTCGGTCTGCACGAAGACCGCCCCGGCGGCGCGGCGATCGGGCGCGGGGGCCGGATGGCTTTCCGGGACCGTGCCGGCCAGGGCTGCCGGTGCCGGTGCGGACGCCAGTGCGAGGGCGGCCGCGGCTGCCGCCGCCCATAGGGAAATGCGTCGATGGGTCATGATGCCTCCTGTCGGTTGGTTGCTTCTGGCAACGAAGTCAACGCCGACGGGGTCCGGCACTCCATGACCGCGGGATTACCGGACCTTACGAAGATCTGACGTCGGCCGCCGGTTCGGCGGTGGCGGGGCGAGCGGCGGTGCGGGCCGGCTCGCGGTGCTGCCAGATCAGCAGCGGGATGTAGGTCAGCGCGAAGATGCCGCCACCCAGGGCGAGCAGCGCGAATCCGGCGCCGGCGACCAGGAAGCCGGCGATGGCGCTGCCGGTGGCGCCGGCCAGCGAGATCAGCACGTCGACGGTGCCCTGGATGCGGGCCCGGCCGGCCGGTGTGGTGGCGTCCACCAGCATCGCGGTGCCGGAGATCAGTCCGAGGTCCCAGCCCAGGCCGAGCAGGGCGAGCGCCAGCAGGATCATCGGCAGCCCGGTGCCCACCGCCCCGATCGCGCCGGCCAGCAGCAGCGTGACACCGGACGCGATCGCCATCGGCAGGCGTCCGACCCGGTCCACCAGCGGCCCGGTGACCAGCGACGGCAGGTACATCGCGGCGATGTGCACGCCGATCACCAGGCCCACCGCGCCCAGGTCGAAGCCGTGCCCGCTCATGTGGACCGGCGTCATCGACATGATCGCCAGCATGGTGATCTGGGTGACGATCATGATCGCGGCACCGGCGTAGACGCCGCGTCCGACCCGGGCCGGACGAGACCCGGCCCGGTCGGCGGCAGCGGTGCTGCGCAGTTCCGCCAGCGCCTTGGCGACCAGGAACGGGTCGGGCCGCAGCCAGCCCAGCAGAACCACCCCGGCGGCCAGATAGGCGAGCGCGGCAAGCAGGAACGGTCCGGCCAGCGCCGGGATGCCCCAGGGCTGGACGAGGTGGCCCATCGGGGTGACCAGGTTGGGTCCGGCGACCGCGCCCACCGTGGTGGAGACCATCGCGATGCTGGCCGCGGTGGCCCGCTGGTCGGGGTCGGCCAGGTCGGTGCCGGAGTAGCGGGCCTGCAGATTGGTGGCCGAGCCGGCGCCGTAGACGAAGAGGCTGAGGAACAACAGCCAGATGCTTCCGGTGGCTGCGGCGGCCACCACGCCGAGGGCGCCCAGGCCGCCGACGGCGAAGCCCAGGCCCAGGCCGAACCGGCGTCCGCGGCGTTGGCTGAGCTGGCCGATCAGGAACGAGGCCAGCGCCGCGCCCAGGGTGAACAGCGCCGCCGGCAGCCCGATCAGGCCGTCGTCGCCGAGCAGTTGCTGGGCGAGCAGGGCGCCGACCGTGATGCCGGTGGCCAGCCCGGCGCCGCCGAGCACCTGGCTGGTCACCACCACGGTGAGGATGCGGCGTTGCACCCGTCCGCGGACGGAGTCGTCCGCAGCGATCCGGCGGGCGGTCTCGGCGGCGTCGAGGGAGGAGCGGCTCATCCGGTTTTCCTTCGGGTGGCTGGTCGGTTGCTGGCTGGTGCCGGGCTGGTGGGAGTCAGCCACGGCTAGCGTACAACTAGAATACTAGTTGCCTGCGCGGGTATCGCGGACGATAGGGTCGGAGCCCAGGACGACTCGGCGAGGAGGCAGGGATGGCGGCGGCTGCGCAGCGCGGCGAGTCCGCGCGTCGTGCCTACGCCTGGATCCGGCGCGGCATCGTCGCCGGCGAACTCGCCCCCGGCTCGATGCTCAGCGAGAACGACCTGGCCGGCGCGCTGGGGATGAGCCGGACGCCGGTGCGCACCGCCCTGGGGCGGCTGCAGGACGACGGGTGGGTGACCATCTATCCGCAGCGGGGCGCCCTGGTGCGCGAGTTGACGGCCACCGAGATCCGCGAGTCGGCCGAGGTGCGGCACGCCATGGAGGTCGCCGGCGTGCTGCGAGCCAGTACGGAGCGGCTGGCGGCGCTGCACGGCCCCGCCCTGGAGAACCTGGACGAGCAGGCCGCCGCCCTCGGGGCCGGCGACTTCGCCCGGTTCAACGAGCTGTCCCTGGCGTTCCATCGGCTGTTCGTGCGGCTGAGCGGCAACGGCACCATGCTGGAGCTCTACGACCGGGTCCAGGACCGGCAGCTGCTGTCCAACGCCGCGCGAGCCCAGGGCATCGTCGCCGCCGCCGAAGACGTGCTCGCCCAGCATCGCCGACTCCAGGCCAGGGCTTGGGCGTCGGACTGGATCGGCTTTGCCGAGGCCCTGAACAACCACCACTCGATCGGTGCCGCGATACCGGCGGAGGGCTGCTGACGGTTCCTTCCGCGGGACCCTGGCGGACCTCCGAAGGCCAGGTTGGCTAGGGCCGGGGCGTCATGGGGGTCTGCCGGCCGGCGAGCCCCTGAATCCCGCCGTCGAGGATCCGGACGTCGGTGTAGCCGCGGGCGACCAGGCTCGCGGCGGCGACCTCGGCCCGGGCGCCGCTGCGGCAGATCACCAGGATCGGCCGGTCGCCCGGCAGGTCGTCGACCGCGCCGTCCAGGAGCGCCGGCAGCGGAATGTTCACCGAGCCGGGGACGCGTTCCGCGGCGAACTCGTCCGGTCCGCGAACGTCGAGCAGGAAAGCCGAACCCGGGTCCGGGAGCGCCACCGCGCGGGAGGTTGCGTCCTGGTCGGCCGGAGGGGCGGCGTCCGGCGGAGCGGCGGCGTCCGGGGGAGGGGCGGCGTCCGGCGGAGGATCGCTCGGAGTGCCGGTGGGTGTGCCGGCCGGCGCGGACCTCCGCGGCTTGGGGCCTGCCCGCCGCACCGGCACCTCGTCCCAGCGTCCGGCGAGCGCGTCGATCACCAGGACGCGACTCAGCAGCGGTCGTCCGATGCCGGTGATCAGTTTGATCGCCTCCATCGCCATCACCGAACCGGCCTGTGCGCAGACCGCGCCCACCACACCCGCCTCGGCGCAGGACGGCACGGTGCCCGGCGCCGGAGGTTCCGGGAACACGTCCCGCAGCTGGACGCCGGCGCCGTCCGGGGCGGCGTCCCAGAACACCGCGACCTGGGCGGCGAAGCCGAGCACCGACCCCCAGACCAGCGGCAGCCCTGCGGCAACGCAGGCGTCGTTGACCAGGTAGCGGGTGGGGAAGTTGTCGGCACCGTCGATCACCAGGTGGTAGCCGGCGAGCAGCTCCGCGACCGAGTCCTGGTCCAGCCGCAGCCGATGTCGCCGGACGGTGACGCCCGGGTTCAGCATCGCGATCGCCTCGGCCGCGGAGTCCACCTTGGGGCGTCCGACCGCGTCGGTGGCGTGGATCACCTGCCGGTGCAGGTTGGACAACTCGACATCGTCGGAGTCGACCACCCCGATGGTGCCCACCCCGGCGGCGGCCAGGTACAGCAGCACCGGCGAGCCCAGGCCTCCGGCACCGATCACCAGCACCCGGGCGGCCCGCAGCCGACGCTGCCCGGCGACGCCGATCTCACCCAGTATCAACTGCCGCGAATAGCGGGCCAGGCCCTCGGCGTCGAGTTCACCGGCGGGTGGGACCAGCGGCGGCAAGGTCATCAGCTCACCCTACTGCCGAGGCAGCGGGGGAGTTGTGCGGTTCGGTCAGCCGAACAGCCAGTACGCGGAGACGGCCATCGGCAGCAGTCCGAGCAGGACCAGCGGATGGTAGGGCCGGCGCCGGTTGAGCAGCAGCACGCTGGCCGCGCCGACCAGCCCGATCACACCGCTCATCACCCACAGCCCGATCACCGAGTCGTAGGGCAGTTCGTAGCGGCCGCGGGCGACGACGTAGAGCGCCAGGATGATCGCGACCTTTGCGATCACGCCGCCGACGATGAGTGAGACCACCGTGCGCTGCACCAGATCGAGGCTCTTGCGCTCGCCCTCGCTGCTGGGCTGCATCTCGTCGCCCATGCCGGACGACGACCTGCGGAGCTCCCTGGATGTGGTCACCGAGTCACTGTATCCGTCCGCCGCCTTACTGGACGGATGAAGCAGCTGCTGGTGTGTGGGTGTGGCTCCCGCGACTGATTGCTCACGGGTGTCTCGCGGACGACCGGGACGGTCCCTTGCGTGAAGGACTATCGTTTATCGATAGATTCATATCGTTTAGCGATGGATGAGGGGGAGTCGTGACGCGAGGAGTGATCGCATGGCTACGGGTGCTGCTGGCATCGATCATGCTGGGGACGCTGGCGGCGCAGTTCTGGTTCTTCCCGACGCTGGCGGGGCAGCTGGCCCAGACCTACCCCGAACTGGACTGGTTGCGCTGGCCGTTGTTGGCGGTCGTCATCGTGGTCATCCTGGGTGTGCAGGTTGGACTGGTCGCTTTGTGGGTCCTGCTCTCGATGGTGGAGAGCGACAGCGTGTTCTCCCCGGCAGCCTTCGGCTGGGTGAATCTCATCATCGCGGTCGCGGTGGTCGACACGGTCATGGTGCTCGGCGCGTACCTCGTGCTGTCGTTCGGAGTGGGTGCGAATCCGCCGGGGCTGGCACTCCTCCAACTCGCGCTGGTGGTGTGTGGCGCCGCATTCGCGTTGCTGATGGCCGTGATGAAGGGGTTGCTGCGCAAGGCGTCCCGCCTGGATGCCGAGTTGAGCGAGGTGATCTAGTGGCGATCGAGGTGCGCCTCGACCTGGAACTGGCCCGGCGGAAGATGACCCTCGCGGAGCTGGCCGACCGGGTGGGCATCACGCCGGTGAACTTGTCCATTCTGAAGAACGGCCGGGCCAAGGCCGTCCGGTTCTCAACGCTGGACGCGATCTGCCGGGAACTCGGCTGCCAGCCCGGTGACCTCCTCGTTCACGTTCCAGACCCGGATAGCGACTACCGCTGAATCGACCTCGACTCGACTGCTGGTTCCTCGCACTCAGCCGCCCATCAGGGCGATGTCGAGGTCGTAGGCGAGGACGACGGCTCGGGCCAGGCCGGTTTCCTGTTCCGCAGTGAGGAACCCGATGGTTCGGCCGAGCAGGCTGGCGGGAACGGTGACCACATTGTCGAGGGAGATCACACTGGCCTGGTCGAGTCCGTTCTCCGGGCCGACCGGTACTTCGCTGCTGAGGCCCTTGATGGTGGACGTGATGGGGGCGACGGTGACCTTGGTCATGGCGGCGCGCGCGACCTCGCGGGTGAGGACGACGACCGGCCGGGTCGTGTCCAACCGGGCCAGGCAGATCTCGCGCACGTCAGTCGCCGATGGTCACGTGGTGACCCATGGTCCAGTCGACGAGGGGGTCGAGGTCGTCGCCGGCGCCACGCTCGCGAAGGACCGCGGCGTCCTGTTCGGCTGCCTGTCGCCGCATCTCACGTTCGAGAGCCGCGCTGACCAAAGCGGCCCGGCTGGGCGCCTTGCCCTGAGCGACCGCCGCATCGAGGAACGCCACCACCTGGTCGGGCAGTCGGACGGCGATCTGGGTGCTCATGAAGCCACCGTACCAGGCAGCATCCCGGAATGGGATGCACTGTGGTTGGCTTAAGCCTGCAGCCCGAGAAGTCGACGGATCGCCGGTAGGTCGTGCGCCTCGTTGCGTCGGAGGCGCCCGTGGGACGTTGCGTCCAGATGGGCGGGCGTGATGACGACGAGCCGGATGCCTTGACGGGGGATGAACTCGTCGCGGCGTGCGTCATACAGTGCGCGCTGGATTCTGGGCAGCCAGCAGGATCGCGAGCGGCAGCAGCTTCTCGTACAGCGCCAACTGTGGCCCGACGTAGCCGGCGAGATCCGATCACGATTCCGGGCCGGTGAACCTGGTGCAATTGTCCACTGGGCAGTTTGGAGATCTGGCCGAACGTGCGCTTCCTGGCGTCTTTGTTACTTCCCGAGGATGGCTCGGGCGTCTTTGACCAGCAGGAGCAGGTGCAGAGGGTCTGTCGGCGAGGGCTCGAAGTCGTGTCGGAGACAGAAGTCTCGGGCGTGTTCGTGCAGTGCGTGGACCAGGATTGCCCGCACTCCGATGATGTCGGCGGCGTCGACTGATCGGCTGATCGCGTCGCGGAGCAGGTGTTTTCCCAGGCCGCCGCCTTGGTCGGTGATATCGACGGCCAGGCGGGAGAGCAGGATCACGGGAATCGGGTCGGGCATGTTGCGGCGGTATCGGCCTGCAACGTCGCGGTGGTAGGCGGCTGCGGAGGCCAGTGCGTAGTAGCCGACCACCCGACCCTCGCGCACGGTCACGTAGGTGCGTGAGCCGCCGCCCAGGTGGTTCGACAACGCACGATGACGCAGGTAGTCGTCCAGGGACGGATCCCCGCTGGTGAAGGACTCCAGGTCGTCGCCGGGGTTGAGGGGCCGCGGCGGGCGGTAACCGCTCACGCGTCCGGCGCTACTCGTCGTCGGTGAAGATCGACGGTTCGGCGAACAGCGCGGCCAGTGCCGGCTTGTGCTGGACGGGCCGGTCGAGGGCCGTCTGGAACCGTGTCCAGGCGTCGTCGTCCAAGAAGAAGACGCGGCGATCGGCAAGGGTGTCTCGGGCGCGCGCGGTGGAAGCGGAGACGATGAAGTCGGTGACGGTGCTTCCCACCGAGTGGGCTGCCGCCCGGATGACGGCCTCGTCGTCAGGCGTCATCCGCACCGCGACCCGCGATTCCTTGTTCACAGCCATACCCCTAGCGTATGCCTATTGGGCATACATCTCAACGGCTGGGTCGGCTGACACGTCTGGCTGCCTGCGCCTCGCGGAACTGGCCGACCGGGGTGGGTAGGTTCGGTGCCGACGTCCAGGCCGCGTGACAGCCGTCCGGGTCGGAAGTTCGTGAGTTCCGCTGCGCTGATCGGGCTGCGCTGCTCGTCCTGGCGCTGGATCGACCTCGGCTCGACCGATTGTCCGTGCGAACGCCGCAGCCTCATCCATCCCGAAGTGGGATCCACGAGACTGGCTCTGCTCCGACGCCGTGAGCGCGCACCGTGTTTCACGGACGCAAAAACCCTAGCCAATAGTTATCTGACTAGGGTTTCTATTGGTGTCCGAGAGAGGACTTGAACCTCCACGCCCTATAACGGGCACTAGCACCTCAAGCTAGCGCGTCTACCTATTCCGCCACCCGGACAGGGTGCTGGCCCGGGCCTGCCGGGCAACCACGTCAGCATATCGGGCGTCCCCCGGACGACTCAACTCGGCTCCGCTCGTGGACGCCCGGCCGCCGTCGACCCGGCGGCCCCGTCCGGCCCCCGGGCTGGCGGCCGAAAAGCGTTGCCACGCCGCCGTCGCGACGTAACGCGTCCGTAGCACGCTGCTGCGCATAATCGGCCAACGAATCTGGAACGGGAAGAGGACGGTCAGTGAGCAGTGCAGGAACCGCGGACAAGGCCCTGGAGCTGAAGCAGCGGGTGGCGCAGGACGTGGAGAGCCGCCGTGAGCAGCTGCTGGGGCTGAGTCGTGCGATCCACGCCAATCCCGAACTGTCCTGGAAGGAGTACCAGGCTGCCGCCCTGGTCGCGCAGACCATGCGGGAGGCGGGCTTCGCCACCGAGCTGGGCGCCTACGGCGTGGAGACCGCGGTCGAAGCGGTGATCGGGGACGGCGACCTGACGGTGGCGATCTGCGCCGAGTACGACGCTCTGCCGGGCATCGGTCACGGTTGCGGCCACAACGTGATCGCCACCGCCGGCGTGGGCGCCGCGCTGGCCCTGGCGCCGGTGGCGCAGGAGGCCGGCCTGCGGGTGAAGCTGCTGGGCACCCCGGCCGAGGAGCACGGCGGCGGCAAGGTGGCCATGCTCAAGGCCGGGGCCTGGGAGGACGTCGACTTCTCCCTGATGGTGCACGGCATGACCGGCCAGGACGGCAGCGCCGCGGGTATGGCGTCCACCGCCGTCGACCGCTTCGAAGTGGTCTTCCACGGACTCACCGCCCACGCCGCCGCGATGCCCGAGCAGGGCATCAACGCGGCCGCGGCCGCCACCTTGGCGCTGACCGCCATCGGGCTGCTGCGGCAGACCGTCCCGAAGCAGACCAACATGAACGCCTTCATCTCGCTGGGCGGCGAGGCCACCAACGTGATCCCCGACAAGGCGGTCGTCCAGGTCGAACTGCGGGCCTTCGAGATCGACATGTGGCGGGCGCTGAAGAAGCGGGTGCTGGCCTGCTTCGAGGGCGCCGCCATCGCCACCGGCTGCGGCTGGGACTGGGCGCCCACCGAGTACCCGTACGCGCCGGTGAACTCCGATCCGGCGCTGGCCGAGTTCTGGGACCGCAATCTCGTCGCCCGCGGACGCACCATCGCGCTGCCGCCCGGTGGGACGGGCGGCTCCACCGACATGGGCAACGTCTCCCAGGTGGTGCCGGCCATCCACCCGATGATCGCCTTCCTCGGCGAGACCGGCCCGGCGCACAACCCGAACTTCACCATCTCGGCGGCCACCCCGGCCGCCGACGACGCGGCCCTCGACGGCGCCGTCCTGCTCGCCTGGACGAGCCTGGACGCCGCGCTCGACCCCGACGTCCGCGCCGACCTGAAGCGACGCCGCGCCGAGCGGCCCGCCGGATCGACCCAGATCACCCTCGAAGCCTGACCTCCGACCAACCCGGGAGCCCGCTATGTCCACTGAACCTGTCGTCGGCGAGGCGCCGGCGACCGCCACGAAGGCCTTGATGACGCTGCGCGACAAGCGGCTGTGGATCATCGTCGGCCTGAGCATCGTCATCGCCTGCATCGCCCAGGCGATCGGACCGGCCGTGATCCCACTCGGAATCGCCTCGGTGACCCTGCTGCCGATGATCTGGGGCCTGATCCTCGCCGGCGGCATCTCCGGGCAGACCTGGCGTCCGCTCGGCCGGAACCTGCAGGACGCCGCCACCTCGATCATGGGCGTCGCCGTGCTGTTCCTCGGTGCCCGGTTGTCGCTGGAGATCGGCCCGAGCATCCCGCTGCTGCTACAGGCCGGTCCGGCGCTGCTGCTGCAGGAGCTCGGGCACCTGTTCGGCACCTTGCTGCTGGCGCTGCCGCTGGCCGTCATGCTGCGGATGGGCCCGGCAACCGTCGGCGCCACCTTCTCGATCGACCGCGAGGGTTCTTTCGCCATGGTCAGCGAGCGCTACGGCTCGGACTCCCCGCAGTACCGCGGCGTGCTGTCCATGTACGTCTTCGGCACCGTGTTCGGCGCCATCATCGTCAGCCTGATCGCGTCGCTGGCCACCTCGCTGCGGATCTTCGACCCGCTGGCCCTGGCGATGGGTGCCGGTGTCGGCTCCGGTTCGATGATGGCGGCCGCCGCCTCGGTGATCATCGCCGAGCATCCCGAGATGCAGCAGCAGGTGTTGGCGCTGTCGGCGGCGTCCAACCTGATCACCAACGTGCTCGGCCTGTACATCGGCGTCTGGGTGGCGCTGCCGGCGGCCGACAAGATGTACAAGGCGCTCTCCAAGCGCTGGAAGCAGCCGGAGGAGAGGGCCGGGAACGCCGCCGAGATGGAGGCGGCCACGGCCAGCCTGCTGGAGACCCGGACCTCGGTGCCGCTGGGCACCTCGCTGCTGATCTTCAGCGTGGCCGGCCTGCTGGTCGCGATGATCGCCAAGAAGACCTTCTCGTTCGACATGATCGTCACCTTCGCCCTGCTGTCCGGGTTGGTCGCGCTCAGCATCTGGCTGAGCAAGATCACCAAGCACCGGATCCCGGCGATCGTCTCCGGGATGACCCTGGGGGCGCTGGCGACCTCGCCGATCTCGCCGATCGGCAAGTGGCTGGCCCACACCGCCGAGAGCGTGAACTTCCTGTCCATCATCACCGCGATGCTCACCGTTGCCGGTCTCGGCATCGGCAAGGATCTGCCGCTGTTGAAGAGCATCGGCTGGAAGATCATCCCGACCGGCGTCGTGGCGATCGCCGCCTCGTTCATCCTGTCCGTGGTGGTCGCCGAGTTCGCGCTCGGAGCCTGGGGTCACTGAGCCTGCCGCGTCACGCCCGGCCCGGTGCCCGCTCTCGGGCGCCGGGCCGAGTTCGTCGCGGGGTTGCGGACGCCCGGTGTGTGAACGGGGCGGTCGTTGGGCATCGGGCACGCCTCAGCGCCGGTGCGGCAGGATGAGCCTATGACCGTGCAGAGCAGGCCCGAGGCCGAAGTCGTCCAGCTGTGCAGCGAATTGATCCGGATCGACACCTCCAATTTCGGGCCGGACGGCTCGAAGGGGGAGCGCGGCGCCGCCGAGTACATCGCCGAGAAGCTGTCCGAGGTGGGCATCGAGTCTCAGCTCTACGAGCCGGAGGCGTCCCGCACCAGCCTGGTCGCGCACTGGGAGCCGGAGGGCTGCGACGCGTCCCTGCCGCCGCTGCTGATCCACGGACACACCGACGTGGTGCCCGCCCAGGCGTCCGACTGGCGGGTCGACCCGTTCGCCGGCGAGGTCACCGACGGCTGCGTCTGGGGCCGCGGCGCGGTCGACATGAAGGACTTCGACGCCATGGTGTTGTCGGTGGTCCGCGACCGGCAGCGCACCGGACGCGCGCCGCGGCGTCCGATCCGGTTCGCGTTCACCGCGGACGAGGAGGCCGGCAGCGGACTGGGTGCGCACTGGCTGGTGGAGAACCATCCGGAGCTGATCGCGGATTGCCCCGAGGCGATCGGTGAGGTGGGCGGCTTCTCGCTCACCGTCCGCGACGACCTGCGGCTGTACCTGATCCAGACCGCCGAGAAGGGGCTGGCCTGGCTCAACCTGATCGCGGACGGCACCGCCGGGCACGGCTCGATGCGTAACGCCGACAACGCGGTCACCGCGCTGGCCGCCGCCGTCGCCCGGATCGGGACGCACGAATGGCCGCACCGGATCCACCCCGCCCAGCAGGCCTTCCTGGACGCCGTCGAGGACGCGCTGGGCATCGAGATCAACGCCGATTCGGTCGAGGAGTCGCTGGCCCGGCTCGGCACGGTCGCCCGGATGGTCGGCGCCACGATGGCCAACACCGCGAACCCGACCATGCTGAACGCCGGCTACAAGGTGAACGTGATTCCCGGCCAGGCCACCGCCGGCGTCGACGGCCGGTTCATCCCCGGCCATGCCGAGGAGTTCTTCGAAACCATCGCCGAACTGCTCGGTGACAAGGTGCGTTACGAGTCGGTGTCGCAGCAGGACGCGGTCGAGACCGAGTTCTCCGGCGCGCTGGTCGAGGCGATGCAGACCTGCCTGGAAGCCGAGGACCCGCAGGGCAAGGCGGTGCCGTATCTGATGAGCGGCGGCACCGACGCCAAGGCCTGGGCCAAGCTGGGCGTTCGCTGCTTCGGGTTCGCGCCGCTGCAGCTGCCGCCCGAACTCGACTTCGTCGCCATGTTCCACGGCGTCGACGAGCGGGTGCCGACGGCCTCGCTGGAGTTCGGCGCCCGGGTGCTCGACCGCTTCCTCGACCAGGCCTGAGGAGCGTCATGGATCGTCGCTCCGCCGGCGACAGCGGACTGCAGGTGTCCCGGCTCGGTCTCGGCACGCTGACCTGGGGACGGGACGTCGCGCCCGGCCAGGCTCGTGCCCTGTTGCGCCGCTTCGTCGAGGCCGGGGGCAGCCTGGTCGACACCGCCGCCGCCTACGGCAACGGGGACGCCGAGCGGATCATCGGGCGTGCCATCCACACCGACCTGACCAGGGACGATCTGGTGATCGCCACCAAGGGCGGGTTCGGCGTCCGGGACGGCCGGCGGGTGGTGGACACCTCGCGCAGCGCGCTGCTGGCCGACCTGGCCGGTTCGCTGCGCCGGCTGCACACCGACCACGTCGACCTGTGGCAGCTGCACGCCTGGGGTGCCGCGCCGCTGGAGGAGTCGCTGGCCGCCGTCGACCATGCCGTATCCACCGGCATGGTGCGCTACGCCGGGGTGTGCAATTTCGTCGGCTGGCAGACCGCGCAGGCGGCGACCTGGCAGTCCGCGTTCCCCGGACGCGCGCCCGTGGTGAGCGCGCAGGTGGAGTACTCGCTGCTCGCCCGGCGCGCCGAGGTGGAGGTGATCCCCGCCGTCCGGGCGTTCGGGATGGGCCTGTTCGCCTGGTCGTCGCTGGGTCGTGGCGTGCTCGCCGGCCGGTACCGGACCGGCATTCCGCGCGATTCCCGCGGTGGCCAGGCGCACTTCTCCTGGTTCGTCGAGCCCTATCTGGAGGCCCGCTCCCGGTCCGTGGTGGACGCCGTGGCGACCGCCGCCGACGGCCTCGACCTGAGCTGCGCCCAAGTCGCCCTGCTGTGGGCACGGGACGCCCCGGCGGTCACCGCGCCGCTGATCGGCCCGCGCACCGTCGAGCAACTCGATCATCTGCTGGAGACCGAGGACCTGGAGCTCCCGTCCGAGATCGTCGCCGCCCTGGACGACGTCAGCGGCGGCCCGAACGCGGGCCGTACCCCCTAGCCATCCGCCGGATCTGCGCTTCCCCCCACCCAGCGCTCGCCTAACTATTTGGGGCTCGCCGAACTCGGCGAGCCCCAAATAGTTAGGCCAGCGCTGGATGCGGGCGACGGGACCGGGGTGAGCGAGTGCTCG
>NZ_JASGDE010000083.1:0-12944 GCF_047607385.1 Micropruina sp. | reverse complement strand
GACGCGGGCGGCCGGGCGCAGGCCCCGCAGGCGCTGGCCCAGGCCCGCAGCGCGTCCCTCGCCGAGACCGCGCAGGCGCTGGCCGACCACCGCGAGTCGGACGCCCTGAACTCCCGCTCCGACGCCCTGGACGCCGCCGCCGCGAAGATCAGCGAGCAGTCCAAGCTGCTCACCGACCGGTCCAGCTTCCTGATCCCGACCGCCGGCGAGTTCGGCTCCGGCTTCGGCATGCGGCTGCACCCGATCCTGCACTACTACCGGATGCACAACGGGCAGGACATCGGCGGCGCCTGCGGCCAGCCGATCTGGGCCGCCCAGGACGGCAAGGTCACCAAGGTCGTCCCCGAGGGCTACAACGGCGGCTCCGGTCACAACGTGCGGATCGACGGCGGCAAGGTCAAGGGCGCCAAGCTGGAGACCGCCTACCTGCACATGGACAGCATCGTGGTGAAGGTCGGACAGAAGGTGCACAAGGGCCAGCTGATCGGCACCGTGGGCAACACCGGCATCTCCACCGCCTGCCACCTGCACTTCTCCGTCTACAAGAACGGCAAGGGCGTCGACCCGGTCCCGTACCTGAAGAAGAAGTAACCCCTACCGCCGGTCGAGACCCGACCCCACCGTCGGTCGAGCTTGTCGAGACCCCGGACCACCGTCGGTCGAGCTTGTCGAGACCCAGTTTCGACAAGCTCAATCGACGATGAACTCAATCAACCCTCAGAGCTTCTCCATCGGAGCGTGCTTCAGGCTGAGCCGCTTCACCCCGTGACTGCCGAAGTCAACATCCGCCTTCGCCATGTCGCCGCGGCCGCTGACCGCGACCACCGTGCCCATCCCGAAGTGCGTGTGCAGCACCCGGTCGCCCGGATCGACGCTCGGCACCGCCTTGGGCAGGGACGGTTTCGATCCGTAGCCGACGGTGTTGCGCCAGGCCTGCTCGGTGCGTGCCTTGGCCCGGGACGCGAACCCGACCTGGGCGGTGCCCAACCGGCGCCAGTCGAACAGATGCTGCGGGATCTCCTCGGTGAACCGGCTGGGCGGGTTGTACTGCGGCGTCCCCCACATGGTGCGCACCACCGCGCGGGTCAGGTACAGCCGCTGCCGGGCGCGGGTGATGCCCACGTAGGCGAGCCGGCGTTCCTCCTGCAGCTCGTCGGCATTCTCCAGGGTGCGCTGGTGCGGGAAGATGCCGTCCTCGAAGCCGGTCAGGAAGACCACCGGGAACTCCAGGCCCTTCGCAGTATGCAACGTCATCAGAGTCACCACCCCGGTACCCTCGCCGTCGGCGTCCGGGATCTGGTCGGAGTCGGCGACCAGCGCGATCCGCTCCAGGAAGGCCGGCAGCGAGTCGTCCGGTTCCGGTGCGGCGGCGGCCAGCTCGCCCCCCTCCGGCGGCAGGTCGATGGTGTGCGCGGCCGAGACGAACTCCTGCGCCACCGAGACCAGTTCGATCAGGTTCTCCAACCGCGTCGCGTCCTGCGGATCCTCGGAGTTCTTCAGTTCGTCGATGTAGCCGGACTTCTCCAGGATCGAAGTGAGGATGGTGTCGGCGGCCGCGCCGTCGTCCATCATCGCCCGGTGCTCGCCGAGCATGGTGGCGAAGCCCTGGATCTGGTTCAGCGAGCGGGTGGCCAGCCCCGGCGCCTCGGACGCCCGCGCCAGCGCCGCGCCGAACGGGATTCGCTCGGACGCCGCCAGCACCTCGATCGCGGCCTCGGCCCGCTCGCCGATGCCGCGCCGCGGCGTGTTCAGGATGCGCCGCACCGACACGTCGTCGGCCGGGTTGGCGATGGCTCGCAGGTAGGCGATCGCGTCGCGGATCTCGCGCCGCTCGTAGAACCGGACGCCGCCGACCACCCGGTACGGCATGCCGACCCGGATGAACACCTCCTCGAAGGCCCGGGACTGGGCGTTGGTGCGGTAGAACACCGCCACGTCCCCGGGCTTGGCGGCGCCGGCGTCGGTCAGGGCGTCGATCTCGTCGGCGACGTACTGGGCCTCGTCGTGCTCGGTGTCGGCGACCCAGCCGACGATCCGCTCGCCGTCGCCGGCGTCCGACCAGAGCCGCTTCTCCGGACGCCCCGGGTTGCGGGTGATCACCGCGTTGGCGGCGTTCAGGATGGTCTGGGTGGAGCGGTAGTTCTGCTCCAGCACGATCGTGGTGGCACCCGGGAAGTCGGCCTCGAAGGCCAGGATGTTGCGGATCGTGGCGCCCCGGAAGGCGTAGATGGACTGGTCGGAGTCGCCGACCACCATCAGCTCCGGCGGCTCCACCGCGGCGATCTCGTCGGGCACCGGCAGGTCGGCGCAGAGCTCGCGGACCAGCGCGTACTGGGCATGGTTGGTGTCCTGGTACTCGTCGACCAGGACGTGCCGGAAGCGTCGCCGGTACTGCTCGCGCAGATCGGGGAAGGCCTGCAGCAGATGCACCGTGGTCATGATCAGGTCATCGAAGTCGAGGGCGTTCGCCCTGGTCAGCCGGCGCTGGTACTCCCGGTAGGCGTCGGCGTAGATCTTCTCGTTGGCGGTCTCGGCCTTCGCGGCGGCGGTCTCGTGATCGACCAGCTCGTTCTTGCAGTTCGACACCCAGTTCATCACCGCCCGGACCGGGAAACGCTTCGGATCGACCTCGGCGTCGCGCAGCACCAGGGTCATCAGCCGCTTGGCGTCGGTGTCGTCGTAGATCGAGAAGGTGCGGCTGATCCCGAAGCGGTGGATGTCGGCGCGCAGGATACGCACGCAGGCGGAGTGGAAGGTGGAGACCCACATCAGCTTGGCCCGGTTGCCGACCATGTCGACCACCCGGTGCCGCATCTCGGCGGCCGCCTTGTTGGTGAAGGTGATCGCCAGGATCGAGCCGGGATGGACGTTCCGGAAGCTGACCAGGTGCGCGATCCGGCGGGTCAGCACCCGGGTCTTGCCCGACCCGGCACCGGCCACCACCAGCACCGGTGAGCCGGCGTGCAGCACCGCCTCGCGCTGCGGCGGATTGAGGTCGGACAGCAGTTCGTCCTCGCTGATCCGGCGGCGCCGCGGACGTCCCTCGCCGCCGGCCTCAGCACCAGCCCCGGACGCCGCGGCAGGCGCCGGGCCGGGCTCGGCGGAGAAGTTGAACAGGTCCGGAAACAGGGTGTCGGTCATCGCGTCCCCAACCTTAAGCGCTGGGGCGGACACTTCATTGGCGACCCCACGGTCACGCCAAGGGGTTCTCGATCCGGACGCCATGCAGCACGGCACCGTCGTTCAGATCCTCGGTGAGCAGTCGGGAACAGCCGGCGCGCTCGGGGCAAGCCCGGGATGACGAACGGCCGCACGGGATGACCAACATCCACCCGAGACAACGGCACCCACCACCCACCCCGTCATCCCGGGATCTCATCACGAACCGTCCGAGCCGGCTCAGACCAGGCGGCGGTCGGTGGCCCAACGGGTCAGCTGATGCCGGTTCGACAGCTGCAGCTTGCGCAGCACGCTGGAGACGTGGGTCTCCACGGTCTTGATCGAGATGAACAGCTCGCGGGCGATCTCCTTGTACGCGTAGCCGCGGGCGATCAGCCGCATCACCTCGCGCTCCCGCTGGGAGAGCCGGTCCAGTTCCTCGTCCACGCTGGCGATGTCGATCGAGCCGGAGAAGGCGTCCAGCACGAAGCCGGCCAGCCGCGGGGAGAACACCGCGTCGCCCTCGGCGACCCGTCCGACGGCGTCGACGAGTTCGTCGGCGGAGATCGACTTGGTGACGTAGCCGCGGGCGCCGGCCCGGATCACCCCGATCACGTCCTCGGCCGCATCGGAGACGCTGAGCGCCAGGAACCTGATCTCCGGCTCGGTGGCGTGCACCTGTTTGATCACCTCGACGCCGCCACCGCCGGGCAGGTGCACGTCGAGCAGCACCACGTCCGGCTGCGCCTTCAGCACCGCGGCGACCGCGGTCGGGACGTCCTCGCCCTCCCCGACGATCTGCACCCGGGAGCCGATGTCGTGCTTGACGCCGCTGCGGAACATGGCGTGGTCGTCGACGATCACCACCCGCCGGGCGGCCTGCGGGGTGGGTTGCTGCTCGGTCATCGCTTCATCTCCAGTCGTACCTCGGTGCCCTCGTCGGGGGCACTTCGAATCGTCGCATTGCCTCCGGCACGCCGCAATCGCTGCACGATCGAGCCGCGCACCCCCATCCTGTCCTCCGGGATCTCGTCCAGCACGAAGCCCCGGCCACGGTCCCGGACGAACACCTCGACGGCACCGTCGTCCACCTCGGCGTAGACGTCCACCTGGCTGACCCCGGCATGCTTGGCGGCGTTCACCATGGCCTCCCGGGCCGCCTGGACGAGCGCCTTCAGATCGGCGTCCAACGGCCGGTCGCCGACCACCACGATCTCCACCTCGACCCGGTGATCGTCCTCGACCTCGGCGGCCGCGGCCACCAGTGCCGCCTTGACCGTCGCCTCGTCGCTGGTCTCGCCGTACAGCCAGCTGCGCAGTTCGCGCTCCTGCCGCCGGGCCAGCGAGGTGACCGCCTTGGGGTCGGACGCCTGGCGCTGGATCAGCGCCAGGGTCTGCAGCACCGAGTCGTGCAGGTGGGCCGCCATGTCGGCGCGGGCGTCGGCCAGCATCTTCTCCTCGCGCGCGACGGCGAGCGAGCGGCGCACCCGGATGATCCACGGCGCCGCGGCCAGCAGCAGGGTGACCACCACCAGACCCAGCACGACCATCGTCCGCGCCGTCTCGGACAGCTCCGGCAGCGTCACCACCACCAGGCCGATCGCGATGCCCAGGCTGACCAGGCCGAGCACGATCCGGACGATCCGCGACCAGTGCGCCGTCAGCGGCGCGAACCAGCGCCGCAAGCCGGTCTGCCGGCGGATCGACCGGTTCGAGATGTGATCGGCCTGCCACCAGATCAGCATCAGCCCGGCGGTGCCGGCCAGCGCCGGCCACAACACCCGGGACGGCAGCCCGACCCCGGTGGACTGGACGAACCACAGCAGCCCGGCTCCGAGCAGCGCCACCGCCGACATGGCGCCCAGGTCGGCCGGCACCCGCGACGGCGCCTCGACGGTGTTCATCCCGCGACGCCGGGTCGCCTCCAGTCCCGGTGCCCGCGGGGCCTCCGCGGCCAGCGGCAGCGCCAGCCACAGCACCAGGTACACCACGACGCCGATGCCCATGCTGGCGGTCAGCAGCACGAAGCCGATCCGCAGCACCAGCACCGGCCAGCCCAGGTGGGCGGCCAGGCCGCTGCACACGCCGGCCAGCCAGGCGCTCTGCAGCCGCCGGTCGGCGCGATGCGGCGTCGCCGGCGATGGTTGCATGGAAACGGTCATCGAGTGGTCGTCGGGGTTGGCAGGGGCCGACCCCCCTAGCCTCACACGCCGCACCGGGGCCCGGAAGCCTTCCGGACCACCCCGGCCGGGCTTTGGGGGTCTGCTCAGGGACGATCCCCGATGGTTCGGCCACAGCCTCCGGACAGAGTGGAGGCATGGAACTCACACCGCTGCGCCGGGCGTCCTCGGGCGCCGTGCTCGGCGGCGTGTGCGCCGGACTAGCCCGCCGCTGGCAGGTCGATCCGACCGTGCTGCGCATCGCGATGGTGTTGCTGGCGCTGCTCGGCGGCCTCGGCATCGCGTTCTACGTGGGCGCGCTGCTGTTGGTCCCCCGGGACGGCCAGGGCAACGACTTCCCGCTGTACCGGATCTTCCCGTTCACCCGGTCCTGGTCGCCGGCGGCCGCGATCGGCGCCGTGGTCGGCCTCGGTGTACTGATCACCGTGACCGTCGGCTCCTGGCTGCCGTTCGGCCTGGCCCCCGTGGTCGGGCTCGGTTTCCTGTGGTACTTCGGCTTCCATCGCCGCCGGCACCCCAGCCGTCCGGACGCCACCGCCTCCGGCACCCCGGCACCGGACGCCGGCCCCGCCGCGGTTCCGGCTCCCCCGGCGGAACCGCAGACCGACTTCGAGCGGGCCGCGGCGGCGTGGCGGGAGCGGGTCGCCCAGGAACGGCCGATCGACACCGACGCTCCGACGGATCTGCCCCCGACCGCGCAGTACCCCGCCCAGCAGTTCGCCGAGTACCGCCCGACCCCGCCGCCGGTGCCGGCCGTCCCCAACTGGACGCCGCCCGTCCCCCGCGCGCGCCGGAACCGGCCGAAGTGGCTGTGGCCGCTGGTGCTCTGCCTGGTCGGCGGCGGACTGGCCACTCTGGCGGTGCTGTCGGTGGTGTTCGGCATCGCCGTCCCGGCGCTGGCCTACCCGGCCACCGTGCTCGGCGCGTTGGGCCTGGGGCTGCTGGTGGCCGCCTTCGCCGGACGCCCGCGCGGGCTGCTGCCGTTGAGCATCGTCGCGGCGGTGGTCACCCTGGCGATGCTGGTGCCGTTCCCGCGGCCCGGCAAGGTGGGCGACGAGGCGGTCAGCTACACCACGATGGCGCAGTTGCCCAGCACCGAACAGAATCACGGCGCCGGCGATGTGAACATCGATCTGGGCGGCCTGACCGTCACGGAGACCCGGCAGTTCCAGTACTCGAACGGCGCCGGGACCCTGCGGTTGAAGCTGCCGGCGTCCGGCAACGTGGTGGTCGAGTGGTCGGTCGCCGCCGGCGACTACACCGGCCCGGACGGCACCCGCGACGGCGTCGACCTCAAGGGCAGCTACCGGCGGATCACCGACCCGGCGGCGCCGGTGCTCACCGTGGTGCTGCACGCCGGCGTCGGAGAGTTGACGGTGACGTGATGAGACGCATCGATGTCGCCGCCCTGAACGTGGGCCTGGTCTGCACCGGACTGGCCGTGCTCGCCCTGTATGCCGCCTTCGGCACCGTGGACTGGAAGCTCGTCTCCGTCCTCGCCCCGCTCGGCCTGGTCCTGATCGGCCTGGCCGGCCTCCTGCTTTCCCGAAATTCGACGAAAGGAACCCGATGAACGGAAAGACCTTGACCCGCTCGACCACCGACAAATTCCTCGGCGGCGTCTGCGGCGGACTGGCCCGCTACCTCAACCTGGACTCCGGCCTGGTGCGCATCGTCACGGTGCTGCTGGCCATCTTCACCCAGGTGGGCTGGATCGCCTACCTGGTGCTGTGGGCCGTGCTGCCCACCGAGGGTGGCGGCCCGACCGGCTTCGACGAGGCCAAGAACGCGTTCGGCCAGGGCTCGCCGCGGCCGTCCGATCGTCCCGACCAGAATCCCGACGACCTGCGCTGAACCTGATCCCGAGGGGCCCCGACGCCGACGCGTCCGGGCCCCTCGGCGCTCCCTGCGACGCAAGGGCCAAAAACTGCGCCGCCGTGTCGAGCCGATGACAATTTCTCGCGTTTTCGCCAATCCGGCTACGAAATCCCTTGCCAGCGGGCACCACGCGACCATATGGTCACGAGACGTCCGTACGGCTAGGAGGCTTGGGAATGGAACGGCTGCAGGGCTTGTTGGGGGTCGTCCTGATCCTCGGGATCATGGTGCTGATTTCGAAGCACCGCAGCCGGATCAACTGGCGGATCATCGGCTCCGGCCTGGCGCTGCAGGCCGTCACCGGCTTCCTGGTGATCAAATGGGAGCCGGGCGCGAAGGCCCTGGAGGCGTTCTCCAACGGCGTCACCCACATCATCGACTACACCAAGGTCGGCACCGAGTTCGTCTTCGGGCCGCTGATCGACACCGAGAAGATCGGCTTCGTCTTCGCCCTGCAGGTGCTGCCGGTGATCATCTTCTTCGGCACCCTGGTCGGCCTGCTCTACTACCTGCGCGTGCTGCAGTGGTTCGTCGAGATCGTCGGCACCGCGCTGAAGTGGGTGCTGGGCACATCCAAGATCGAATCGGTCTGGGCCGCCACCGTGGTGGTGCTCGGCATGAGCGAGGCCCCGCTGGTGATCCAGCCGTACCTCAAGCGGCTGACCAAGTCGGAGTTCTTCGTCTGCATGGTCGGCGGCCTGGCCTCGGTCGCCGGCACCGTGCTGGTCGGCTACTCGCTGCTCGGCGCGCCGATGCCCTACCTGCTGGCCGCCGCCGTGATGAACGCGCCGGGTTCGCTGCTGATCGCCAAGGGCATCTGGCCCGAGACGGAGAAGTCCGATCTGGACGCGTCGGTGCGCGACGTCCGCGACACCGAGTCGGTGAACATCATCGACTCGCTGGCCCGCGGCGCCCTGACCGGCGGTCACCTGGCCGTCATCGTCGGCTGCCTGCTGATCGCCTTCCTGGCGGTGATCGCCCTGCTCAACGGCGCACTGGGCGGCATCGGCGGCTGGTTCGGGATGCCCACCCTGTCCTTCGACATGGTCTTCGGCTGGATCTTCGCGCCGGTCGCCTGGCTGATCGGCGTGCCCTGGAACGAGGCGGCCATCGCCGGCAACTTCATCGGCCAGAAGACGGTGCTCAACGAGTTCGTCGCCTTCTCCAACCTCGGCCCGATGGTGCAGGCCGGCAGCCTCGACCCGAAGACCACGCTGATCACCACCTTCGCGCTGTGCGGCTTCGCCAACTTCGGCTCGATCGCCATCCTGGTCGGGTCGCTGGGCAGCCTGGTGCCGGAGCGCCGCCACGAGGTGGCCAAGTACGGCCTGCTGGCCCTGCTGGCCGCCACCATGACCAACCTGCTCAACGCCGCCATCGTCGGTGTCGTCGGCAGCTGAACCGAAAGGACCCATCCGCATGTCACCCCGTCCCGTCTACTTCGACTGCGACACCGGAATCGACGACGCCCTCGCCCTGGTGTACCTGATGGCCTCGCCGGAGATCACGCTGGCCGGCATCGGCACCGTGAGCGGCAACATCGACGCCAAGCAGGCGGCGGTCAACACCCTCGATCTGCTGGCCATGGGCGGCAAGGACGACGTCCCGGTCGCGGTCGGCGCGATGGACCCGCTGACCAGCCCGTTCAGCGGCGGCGTCCCGCACATCCACGGACACAACGGGGTCGGCGACATCGAATTGCCGCACACCGACCGCAAGCCCGAAGCCGAATCGGCGGCCGACATGCTGGTCCGGCTGGCGCATCAGCATCCCGGCGAACTGGACGTGATCGCGATCGGCCCGCTGACCAACCTGGCCCTGGCGTTGGCGCAGGATCCGTCCATCGCCGAGTTGGTGCACGAGGTGATCATCATGGGTGGCGCGGCGCTGGTGCCCGGCAACCTGAGCCCGTCCGCCGAAGCCAACATCTACAACGATCCGGAAGCCGCCCAGGCCGTCATGCAGGCGCCCTGGCAGGTGGTGCTGGTGCCGCTCGACGTCACCCTGGAGAACGCCTTCGAGGAGTCCGACCGGGAGGCCCTGGCGGCGTCCGACTCGGCGCTGAACCAGGCCCTGGCCGACATCCTCAACCTGTACTTCGACTTCTACGTGGACGAGTACGGACGCCGGATGTGCGCCCTGCACGACCCGTTGGCCGCGGCGATCGCGGTCGGTCAGATCACCGCCACCCGGGCGCCGAACGTGCCGGTGGTCGTCGACGACACCCAGGGCCCGGGACGCGGCCAGACCATCTGCGACCTGCGCAAGCAGCGCACCGGGCCCCGCGACGTCGAGGGCGCCCACGTCCGCGTGGTGCTGGACACCGACCAGCCGCTCGCCCCCGTGCTGCGGGAGCGCCTGCTCGGCTACACCGGCTGAGAGGTCCGCCCGCTCAGAGGTCCTTGGCCAGGTCGCCGTCGACGGCCTGGAAGCCCAGCTGGCGCAGGTAGTCGGTGTGCCCGGGTGTCGGGTTGCGCACCACGACCCGGGTGAAGCCGGCGTCCCGGAGCAGCTTCACGCCCGGGCCGGTATACAGCCAGGCCGCGATCCGGGAGTCCCGGTAGGCGGCCATCACGTAGTCGATGGTGAGCCGCAGCACCGCGCCGTCGCGGCGCCCGGCCAGCACACCGGCGGGCAGGCCGTCGCGCATCAGCAGCAGCACGACGTCCTCGTCGGACAGCGCGACGAAGCCCGGCCAGCCGCGCCGGATGTCGTCGGCGTGGGCCCGCAGGAAGTCCTGAAGGAACGGTGCGTCGGCCTCGATCGGGACGGCGCCGATGGCGCGCTGCGGACCGAGTTCGCGGCGCAGGAACCAGATGTTGACGCCGGCCACCGCGGCGTTGGTGACGATGATCGGAACCGACGGCAGCATCGCGCCGTAGACCACGAAGATCAGCCCACCGGTCATCGACAGCAACCGCAGCCGCACCACCGACGTCATCGTCAACGAGAGCACGATCAACGCCGAGGCGACGTAGCCGATCACTTCCACCCAGTTCATCGCGGCATCGTAGCGACCCACGGTCATGCAAATCGCCGGTAGAAGCTGTTCATGAACAGCAGATCCGGGTCGTGGCGGCGCTTCAGCGCGAAGAATTCCTCGACCCGCGGGTAGGCCCGGGTCAGGTCGTCGCGGGTGTAGTGCTGCTGGTAGGGCAGGTAGAAGGTGCCGCCCTGCGCCAGGGCCCGGTCGATCAGCATCCGGGTGAGTTCGGCCATGTCGCGGTTGCCGGCGGCGGAGACGTCCTGGCTCAGGTAGAGCACCACCGAGTAGCGGTCCCCCTGGGCGTAGTCGAGCAGCACCGGGCTGGCGTGTACGACCCGGACCGAGGCGTTCAGCAGCACCGCCTGGTGCTGGTTCAGCTCCGCGGCGGCGGAGCGCAGGAAAGGCACCAGGGCGTCCGGGGGCAGGAAGTACTCCTGCAAGATGTCGGTGTACTGCGGGATCCGGTTCCGCAGCAGGGCGAGGTCGTTGTACATCGCCTGGTTCCGGGAGACCAGGCAGGCCTCGGCCGCCCGCAGCGCCTCGTTGCGCGACTCGGTGCACTGCCGGACGTGCGGCAGCAGGTCGCGCTGCGCCGTCCACTTCAGCCACTGGCCGGGTCCGCGATGCCTGGCCAGGTTGAACAGCAGCCGGGCGGCGCCGGAATCCGGTTCGTGGCGCAGCGGCGGGATCGGCTCCGGCTCGGCGAGCCGGCGGTGGGTGTAGACCACCGCCTCCTCGAACAGCCCGGACGGCACCGTGGACAGGTGCGCGTACATCAGCCGCCGGTCCGGGTCGTCGAAGGCGGCCCCGAACACCCCTGGCAGGTCGGCGGTCGCGATCACCTGCTGCTCCAGCCGGTACGACTCGTCGGGCACCACGTCCAGCTCGGCCTCGAGGATCACCCCGAGCAGCCCGTAGCCGCCGATCACCGCGTGGAACAGCTCCGGGGAGCGGGTCCGGTCGAGGGTGTGCACGGTGCCGTCGGCGAGCATCACCCGCAGGCTGCGGACGGTGGACGCCAGGCTGCCGGTGCGGAAGTCGACGCCGTGCGCGTTGGCCGCGATGGTGCCGCCGACGCTCAGCACGTCGATGCTCGGCATGGCCCGGATCGACAGGCCGCGGGCGTGCACCGCTTCCAGCACCTGGCGCCACACCGCCCCGCCCCCGACCCGGACCGAGCCGGACGCCTGGTCGACGACGATGCGGTCCAGGGCGGTCAGGTCGATGATCAGGGCACCCGGCGCGGCGGCTTGGCCGCCCATGCTGTGCCGGGTGCCGGACAGCGAGACCTCCAGCCGGTGCTCGCGGGCGAAGCCGAGCGCGGTGCGCAACTCGTCCTCGGTGCCGGGACGGGCCACCCCGTACACCTCGGTGCGGTTCAGGCAGCTGGCGTCGTTGACGGTGCCGCGGCGCTGGACCAGCCAGGCCGGGAAGGCTGCGCCGGCGTCCACCATCGGCGGGTTCGGCTCGGCGGCGACTTGCCGGACCAGGCAGTCCTTGGGCCGCTGCGGCACGCCGCTGTACAGGTCGGCCATCGAGATGCCGTAGGAGACCAGGATCAGCACCACGAACACGGCCAGGCCGTGCCGGGCGCGGAACCGGAACGGACGCCGTCGCGCGGCTGCCACGGCAATCCCCCGGCCGGGTCAGGGTCGCCAGCTGGCCAGCTGCTCCGCGCTCGGATAGGAGTTCTGTGCGCCCTCGCCGGTGGCGGCGTAGGCGCCGACCCGGACGGCGAACGCCGCGGCGTCCTCGCGGCTGTCGCCGGCGGCGATCCGGAACGAGAACGCGGCCAGGAAGGCGTCACCGCAGCCGGTGGTGTCCACCGGCTTCACCTTCGGCGAGGCGATCGGCGCCGAGGCGGTGCCGGCGTCCAGGTCGATGATCCGGGCACCCTTCGCGCCCAGGGTGACCACGACCGTCCGGGGGCCGGAGGCGCCCAGCGCGGCGCCGGTCGCCTCGATCACCGACGTCCAGTCGCCCAGCGGGTCGAAGTCCGCCTGTCCGGTGAGGTCGGCCAGCTCGTGGTTGTTGACCAGCAGGATGTCGACCAGGTCGAGCAGGTCGGTGCCCACCTTCAGGTACGGGGAGATGTTCAGCACAACCTTGGCGCCGCGCTCGCGGGCCTTGCGGGCGGCGGCCTTGACCGCCTCCAGCGACACCTCCAGGCACAGCGTGAGCACCGAGGACGCGTCCGCGGTGGCGAAGAACTCATCGGCGGCGTTCACGTCGTCGGCACTCAGCCGCCCGTTGGCGCCCGGGCTGACGATGATGCAGTTCTCGCCGGCGGCGTCGACGGCGATCATCGCCGATCCGGTCGCCACCCCGCCGAGCACCCGCACCTGGCTGGTGTCGACGCCGGCGTCCTGCAGGCTGGACAGCAACATGGCGCCGTTGCCGTCCTCGCCGACACAACCGAGAATCGCCACGTCACCGCCGAGCTTGCCCACCGCGGCCGCCTGGTTGGCGCTCTTCCCGCCCGGAACGATGACCAGGTCGGAGCCCGCCACCGTCTCCCCCGGCCCCGGGATCCGGGCGGTGCGCACCACCAGATCCGCATTCAACGAACCGACCACCAGCACACGTCCGGACGACATCGCACTCCCCTTCGAGCTTCCTGTGAAGCACGAACCTAACCGACGGGTGGCAAGCGGGTCGAGAGCACCGCGCCGGCATCGGCGGCATCGGCGGCATCGGCGGCATCGGCGGCATCGGCGGCATCGGCGGCATCGGCGGCATCG